>NZ_QTQA01000007.1:0-299776 GCF_003853825.1 Burkholderia sp. Bp9012
CCTCGCGAGTTCCGGCGCTCAATGGATTCTGCAACCTTAGTGTGACGCTGTGTCCGGGATTACAGGGTCAACTCCAATGACCTCGGCGAGGCTGTCAGGAAAGACCATGCAGACGAGCCAGATCAGCTTGCCGAGCACGAGCCAGGGCTTGCGCAGCCAGTCCTTGGCGGTGGGCAGGTCGGTGCGGAACTTGGTGGCCCAATCGCGGTAACAGCGCAGGAAGGTCTGCTTGCGTGACAGGCGTGGTGGTACGGGCGGCGGCTTGGGCAGCGCATCCGCGCCTTCGTCCATGAAGAGCTGCAGATAATCCCAAAGCTGTCGGGCAGATGTGCCCTGGTCGCGCCAGCCCAAATTGCCGCAGGAGACGAAGATTTGCTGCGGCGAGGTGCGCGCCGTGTCTATGCCGATCAAGTAGAGCGGATAGCGGTCGGAATAGCCGGCGGTACTGACGAGCGGGACGTAGCCGGCGAAGGCCTGGAGGGCGTCCCAGTCCAGCGCCGTGAAATGTTCATCGGAGGGACTGACGACATAGAGCTTTCGCGTGCCGCGATGGAGGCGCACGAAGCTGCCACGGAAGCGGCCAGAAGAGCCGCGAGCAAGCAGATATAAAACGCCGGCGATGAATACAGCTAGCATGCACATACCAATTGGATACGTAACAAGTCCCCAAGTCATCGGAGCGTCTACCACATAGAGGCCCAAAGCGGAGATCCCGAGGCACGCTATAGCTACAACGCCAATTCCACTGGCATATACGTTCCGCGAAATGTTGCCTTGGAGTTCCAACTCGACGCATTGGTCGCTCACGCGCCGTACGCCCAGTTCCTGCTGTAGCAGGTCAGGCGTGCTGGGGATGGCATGGCGATCCGGTGTGCCACGCCACAAGCGGGTGGCGCCGATGAGCAGACTGGTAGGCAGGCGTCGGAGGGGCGGGGTAGCTTGATGCATGTCAGCCCTCATGCTTCAACGCGCGGCGGTTCCGCCGCTTCTTCGTCAGCCAAGCCACAGAGCTTATCGATCTCGCTCGGAAACTGCGCATAGGGCACGTTGTATTCGATGACCTCGGCGAGGCTGTCAGGAAAGACCATGCAGACGAGCCAGATCAGCTTGCCGAGCACGAGCCAGGGCTTGCGCAGCCAGTCCTTGGCGGTGGGCAGGTCGGTGCGGAACTTGGTGGCCCAATCGCGGTAACAGCGCAGGAAGGTCTGCTTGCGTGATAGGCGTGGCGGTATGGGTGGAGGCTTGGGCAGCGCACCCGCGCCTTCGTCCATGAAGAGTTGCAGATAATCCCAAAGCTGTCGGGCAGATGTGCCCTGATCGCGCCAGCCCAAATTGCCGCAGGACGCGCAGATTTCCTGCGGTGGAGTGCGTTCCGTGTCGATGCCGATTAGGTAGAGCGGATAGCGGTCGGAATAGCCGGCGGTACTGGCGAGCGGGACATAGCCGGCGAAGGCCTGGAGGGCGTCCCAGTCCAGCGCTGTGAAATGTTCATCGTAGGGGCTGACGACATAGAGCTTTCGTGTGCCGCGATGGAGGCGGGCGAAGCTGCCCCGGAAACGGCCTGCAAAATTCCGGAAGCAGTAGTACATCGCGACTGCGATCGCAACAGTGACGAGGAATCCAAACAGAAGTTGGCCCCACGCAGGGGGCGAACCTGTCGACGTATCTAGGAGCCAAAGTGAGATACCCCCCCCTTTTCCAACAAGTAGGGATATTCCAATAAAGCTTGCGTAGACGTTCCGCACGATGTTGCCTTGAAGCGCCAACTCGACGCATTGGGCGTTCACGCGCCGTACGCCCAGTTCCTGCTGTATCAGGTCAGGCGTGCTGGGAATGGCGTGGCGATCCGGTGTGCCACGCCGCAAACGGGTGGCGCCGATGAGCAGACTGGTAGGCAGGCGTCGGAGGGGCGGGGTAGCTTGATGCATGTCAGCCCTCATGCTTCAACGCGCGGTGGTTCCGCCGCTTCTTCGTCAGCCATGCCACAGAGCTTATCGATCTCGCTCGGAAACCGCGTATAGGGCACGTTGTATTCGATGACTTCGGCGAGGCTGTCAGGAAAGACCATGCAGACGAGCCAGATCAGCTTGCCGAGCACGAGCCAGGGCTTGCGCAGCCAGTCCTTGGCGGTGGGCAGGTCGGTGCGGAACTTGGTGGCCCAATCGCGGTAACAGCGCAGGAAGGTCTGCTTGCGTGATAGGCGCGGGGGCACCGGCGGCGGCTTGGATAGTGCATCCGCGCCTTCGTTCATGAAGAGTTGCAGATAATCCCAAAGCTGTTTGGCAGATGCGCCCTGGTCGCGCCAGCCCAAATTGCCGCAGGACGCGCAGATTTCCTGCGGCGAGGTGCGCGCCGTGTCTATGCCGATCAAGTAGAGCGGATAGCGGTCGGAATAGCCGGCGGTACTGACGAGCGGGACGTAGCCGGCGAAGGCTTGGAGGGCGTGCCAGTCCAGCGCCGTGAAATGTTCATCGTAGGGGCTGACGACATAGAGCTTTCGCGTGCCGCGATGGAGGCGCACGAAGCTGCCCCGGAAGCGGCCTGAAAAGTTTCGGAAGCAGAAGTACAGCGCGACAGAAGCGGCAACGGCGATACAGGGCATAAGGAAGAGCAGGCCCCATACATCAACGGTTATTGGGGGCGTCGATATTGACCAGGCATAGACCGCGGTTCCCACCCCAATGAGTAGCGATTTGCCGACAAAGCTTGCCCACACATCCCGCACGATGTTGCCTTGAAGTGCCAACTCGACGCATTGGTCGCTCACGCGCCGTACGCCCAGTTCCTGCTGTATCAGGTCAGGCGTGCTGGGAATGGCGTGGCGATCCGGTGCGCCACGCCGCAAGCGGGTGGCGCCGATGAGCAGGCTGGTGGGCAGGCGCTGGAGGGTGTTGGGGGAGCATTTCATTTGGGAGGCCTGACGGGGGTCAGTTTGGCAGGATCAATGGTCGGAGAGAGCCAGCCGGACGAGGTAAAGACCAAGGGCTCGGGCGCACCGGGCTGTTCAACGCCGATCGTTGGCAGTTTTTGCGGATCGGGCCGGAAGAAATACTTCAACTCGACCTGGGCATCCTTGTGCATGGCGATGCGCCAGCCGCGCTCCACGCCCACACCATCGGTGAGCGGCCCGATGATGTAATGGCTTTCGAGGTTGATCAAGGCGCCCGGACGCGTCAGCGCGCTGTTCGCGTCGATCTTTTCTAGCGGCTGCCCGCGCAAGAGCACCCGTAGATCGGTCTGCAGGTCATTCATCGCGTAAGTGGCGGCAACGGTAAAGCGCAGCCGCAGGATGCCGGCGATACCATGCTCCGGGTCCCACACGGCACTGATCTGAGGGCTGTATTGCAGGCTATGCCAAGCTTCCAACTCCTGCGCCAGCGAGTAGCGGGGCGTGAGAATGCCCCAGGCGGAGTGGCGGAGCAGGATTTCCACCGGACCGTGTTGTGCCGCGTCCGCCTGAATCGTGAAAAAGACGACAGCTCCCACGGCCAGGATGGCAATCAGTGCCCAGCCGAAGGGCGTGATGCCTAGGGTCCAGAGCGGAGCGGCGGCGCCGGTCAGGGCGCTTAGGCTAACCATGCCGCCCGCTGCGGCGGCAAAAGCTGATACGCCGCCGAACACGGCGGATTTCAGATACATATCGGCTTGATCTGGATTTGCCTGGTTCCAGGCTTTCACACTGCGCGCAGCGTCTGTTACCGCCAACACCGCGGCTGCCGTCGATCCGAGTACCGTGGTTCCCCACTTCAAGCCGAAGGCTTTAATGACGTGGGCCAGTGCGTCATTGCCTCGTTTCTCAACTCCCCTAGAGAAGTGAAGTGCGGTGATCTCAATTGCGGCTCCGACGAGCGCAAGACCGGAACCAAGGAACCCGCCCCAGTTTTCGATGGCCTTCGATTCGTTCGTTAGGTCCGTAATCGCATTCCTCATCCCCCAAATCGCCAACCCACCTCCAATCCAGGTAAATCCGAACCCCACCGGCCCCCGCAAGCGCTTGAGATTGCGCAGCAAGGGATTGCCGGACGGATCCATCGGCCTAGGCTGCCCGATGACATGAGCGGTACCCACCGTTTCAAATTCCCACACGTCGACCTGTTCGACCATCGACACGCGCGTGGTGCCGGGCTTTAGGCCTGGCGCGGTATCGACCTGGACTCTCCAACGGGTCTCGCGATCCTGGAAGCTTGCATAGCCCTGCACCTCCAGACTCCATGCGAGGTACTGGTCGCGGGATACCGAGCGGCAGCCGAGCACGCACGCGAAGCGGCGTTCGGCCAGATGACGCCAGCGCCTGACCTGGATGTCGGCCTTCTCCACGGGGGCGGTGGCGACATAGGAATAGATGAGCCGCGCGAGCATGTCCGTGACGACGGTGCCGGGCCGCTCGTCGAGCATCTTGTCCACTACGTCGAAGACGCCCCTGGCGAGGGTGAGCGGCGTGGCAAAGCGATTCATGAGCGGTTCGTCGCCCGCGCTCAGGGCCTGCCACAGCGGGCTGACTTCCGGCGGCTGCTCAATGATCCTCGCCAGTTCGGCCCGACCGCCCTCCGTGTGCACGGCGGCGGCGAGGCAGTTCAGCACGGCGATTTCGAAGTCGCGGGCATTGTCGGCGCACGACAGGTCAAACAGCTTGAACGCTTTGCCGACGAGCAGGGACGCGTCTACCAGCTTGACCCATGCAGCGACGTCAGCGCCAGTTTTGTCGACCGGGACTTGCAACGCTTTCAGTGCTTTCTCATAGGTCGGCCGGAAGGCGCGTGCGCCCTTGAGGTCGACGAGTTCGCGCTGACGTTGGAGTGCATGTTGGGTGTCCGGCGTCTGGGCCTGCCGTTCGGCATAGGTGAAATAGCCGTCGATCAGCGCGGCGCTTTGCAGTCGGTGCTTGCTGGCCTTCTGATAGTTGTCGCGCTTTTGCACTTCCAACGCGCAGAGATGCCCCAACTCGCTGGCGATACCGATGGGGTCCTGCAATGCCACCGCCAACGGCGGCGTGTCGTTGCGCGGCACCAGCGCAATGTGCATGGCGCTGAGAATACGGGCGTAGTCGGGCTTGTCGGTTCGGAGCTTGATCTCGCTCCACGGGTAGTCTAGTGCCACACCCGACACGGAAGCGATGAGTTCCGGTGTGGCGTTGCCCAGCAACACGGCATCGAACACATGACGTTGTTCGGGGCCGCCACCGGGTTTCACGGTCGTCGCCAAGGCGTCGCGCAGCCCACCCTCGTTGGTTTCGATCCACCAGAGCGTGCCGTGCGTCAGCAGCGTGTCGCTGACCATCACGTAGACGGTATCGGCGGTGCCCTTGTCCGGCGCCAGCAAATAAGGGGTCGCGCGTGTCTCGTCGGGACGCGCCACGCGGCCGGGCGCATCGTCGTTATAGTCCGCGGCAGTCCACTTGATGGGCGCGAAACGCACGTCGGCTGTCACCTTGTAGTGCGTCGTCATCATGCGTCCACCTTGATAAAAGAACAGATAGACGTAGGTGCCAGGGCGCAGCACGCGCAGGCCATAGGCCTTGCCATCTTGCAGCGCAGGGTAGCCGGCCACACTGAGCTTGGGATAGGCCTTCGCATCGTATGGTTGGTCCGCAATGCCGTAGCGCAGCGGATAGAGGGGAATGCCATGCTCGCAGGGCGGTGCGGATAGGCTGTCGCGGGTTTTGGCGTTGGGGCTGTCCGGTTGCACGGCCCGCTGGAGGCGATTTGTCATGGCGGCGTGTGCTTAGAAGGTGAGGGACGCAATCTGGGTCAGACGCGCCGTGATGGCAAACAGTCTTGACATGCCGTGGTCTTCGCGCCGGTTCAGCAGCGCATGCACGGTTTTGTCCTCGACGAAAGGCTCGCGCGGATAGCGCAGCCGCAGTTCCATGTAGTAGCGGATATCGCATTCCAGCCGGAAGCCGAACTGATGCGCTTCATCGGCGAACGTCGCCAACGACCGACGCAAGACAAGCTGCGCGTCGGCAGGAGCGTAGGCGGGGAAGCGTCGCGTGAGCGTATGAGCAAACTCGCGCATGAACCACGCACGTCCAGCCAGGTTCAACGCGGCTTCGTCGCCTGGCGTCAATGCGAGGTGATGATCGATCGACAACGGTGGCGCCTTGCGATCAGGCGCATCGGCACGCAGCCAAGTGTTGGTTTGCGTTTCACCGTCGTGCCAGATGCAAGCTTCAATCGGACCGAACAGTTGGGCGCGCTGGTCTTCGGGCAGTGCCTCGCAGCATTCTTCGAGCGCGCGTGTGATGTGCAGGCCGAATGCGACGGGCCATCCGTCCGCAGCGATAAACTGATGCAGCCCCTGCACGTGGCTGACCAACACGTTTTCATCATTCGGTCCAAGCAGAATCACGCCAGCTTGCCGGGGTATCCAGATCGCGACGGCATGGGCCAGCAGCGCCGCATCCAGTGGGACCAGTAATGGACCGTGGCGATAGCCGGGAAGCGCGTACTCCAGCGGCGTATCGCGCCATACCCAGCGGTAGTCGAAGCCATGGATGGTCGCGATAACTTCTTCCTCCAACGCTTCGCTATGCGCGCCGCTGAGCAAGAGCCATGGTCGTGGACCGGATTGCAAAGCCGACCAGGCCGGTTCGACGATGGCGCGCACGACCTGGCGTGGCCAGCCTGCGTCGACGGTGTGCGGTTCCATCAAGCTGCTCCTTTACCGCAGGGGCAGGGTTTGCGCGGGCAGGCACCGTCTGCGCGCATCGCGCAGGCACGATCCATGGGCAGGCCGGTGTTAGGGGCGCCGGCGATGCCCAGCGCATTGCCGCGCCCGCCGGTTTGCAGGCGCAACGGTCCTTCGAGCTTGATCGCGATCCCGCTGATCGTGATTCCGGATGCATCGATACGCAGCGTCCCACCGGGACCCCTGATGACGATGACGTTGGCGGCGCCCAGTTCATAGACGCGGGTTTTTCGGCGAATCGCCTGACCGGCGGCCAATTGCGCATAGCCTGCGACCTTTTCCTCGAGATGTCCGCCAATCGTGATCGAGTGGTTGGCGGTGGTCGTGTCGTGGCGGTGGTTGCCGACTGCTTCGGTGCGGTCTTTGCCGATACGGACAGTGTGATTACGCTCGATGGCAAGGAAATCGTCTTGGCCGATCTGATGCCGCCGGTCCTGACCGATCGTCACCTGTTCGTCGTTGCCGACCGTTTCCTTGCGGTCGTGGCCAATGGCGACGGTTTCATCATGTTCGACGTTTTCGCTACGGTCATGGCCGACGAAGGTAGTTTCGTCATGGTTGACGTGAATGCTCTGGTCTTTCTGCGCGTGGACGAAGATTTCTTCCTGATCCTTCTCGTCCTCGAAGCGCAGCTCGTTGAAGCCGTCGCCCTTGTGGGTCTTGCTCTTGATGGTCATGCGCGTCTTGTGGCGCGGCAGCTCGTAGGGCGGTAGCTGCGTAGCCATGAACGTACGCCCGATGATGATCGGCTGGTCGGGATCGCCGTTGACGAAAATCACCAGGACTTCCTGCCCGATGCGCGGAATGGCGATGTGCCCCCACGTGGCGCCGGCCCAGTTCTGGACGGCGCGTACCCAACAGGAGCTGTGATCATCAAACGTACCGCGGCGATCCCACGGAAACTGAATTTTTACCCGCGCCCACTCATCGCAAAAAATTTCTTCGCCTTCCGGGCCGACCACTGTCGCCGGTTGCGGGCCATCGATGCGGGGCTTGGGCAAGGGCTCCGGCCGCCATTCCACGTCATCCGGCACGAGTTCGGCGGTGTAGCTGTAGTGGGTGCCCTGTTCCGCACCGACGCTGTCTTCTTCCAGGCTGGTGTGCTGCACGCCGCGGTGGCGCATGCGAATGACGCGCCAGCCGCGGTTCCACGCGTCACGCGGGTGATCGGTCAAATCGAAGGCCAAGCCTGGCTGGAGACGTGCGTCATCGCCTTCCACTGTGGCCACCTTGGCGTCGCGGCGATGTCCGCGCAGGCGATTCAGGGTGAACGGCGTTCCAGCCGCATCTTGCTTGTATCTCCCGGGGTAGTCGAAACGCTCGTAGTGATCGCCTTGGTGTTCCAGGTCAGATGCCCGTGGCGAGTGTTCCTGGTTGTAGCGCGGGTGGGTAAAAACGTAGTCGCGCTGGGTTTGCTGGGCGGTGCGGACGTTTTCTGCGTATCGGAACCGCCGCAGCGCGGGTTCCGGCTGGTCGCCGCCGGCCATTGGGTTATACAAGACGGGACCGCCTTGAATTCCTCCGTAAATCCAGAGCCGGTCACAATAGATCAGCTTATGTTCGTTCTCGGTATGCAGAAAGCCGTGGACGAAGCCTTCTTCCCGTGCGATGCGCTCCAAAAAGTAAGCATGGGTGTCGCCGGCTTGTACGCAATATTCACGGGTGAGATGTTCGGTCGAGTCGTCAAAGTCGACGTGCACGATGCGCTGTTCTTTGAGCACCCTGGCGATGATTTGGGGGACTGTTTCGGCCTGGAAGGCCCGCCAGTCGGAGCCGAGTTCGAGGCGGGCGAGTTCCGGTTCGACCACCGCGTAGTAGAACGTTCGCCGGAAGCCGGTTTCACCTTGCTCGAAACTCGAAACGACGCCATGCACATAACGCACAGGAGCGTCGCTCTGCCAGATAGTGAGTGCAGCCGGGCAATCCAGCACTTTGCCGAAGTCGACGGCCGGATCGGCGCTGACGAGTGTCAGCCGTAACCGATACCCTTCGGACAGACCCTCGTCGAGGTCGAACTCGACGACATCAAGCGGGACATCGCCGACCTTCAACGTAAAACGCACATTGGATTGCGCGGCCATCGTCAGGTGTCCATTCCTTATCTGAACTGAAGCGACGCACTTCGTGCATGCCTCAAGTTTCTGGCGGCGTCACAGCGGGATGGATCAATCCATCGTGCGCGATGCCGGTCGATGTGGTGCTGTGATATGGATGCCCATGGGGCACGTTACCGGTGGGAATGGTGGGCCGTGGAGGCGCCACGCGTCTATGAGACGGATCCGAAAATGGGTGCCGTATAAGGCTCGCCTCATTTCGATGCAAAAAGGCGGCGATGGCTAATGGGCCTCAAGGAGCTTGCGCGCGTATCGGCGAGTTGCCGACGGCACGCCAGCATGAGCACGCAGGCGTGGTGAAGCGGTGTGCTTAGCCGACGTGTGAGTTGACCCGATATTTAAGCGAACGGAAAGTTGCATGCGCGTGGGCATGCCGATAGCGCATCGAATTTCGCCAAATTGCAACTAAACGCGATGCAACCAGCCAAGCCAGTGTTCGAGCAGCGGTGCACGCGTCCACAGCGACTGCGCGAGCCACAGCGTGCCGCCCCATGCGGCGGCCACGACGATCAGGTCGCAATGCCCGCTGTTCCACAGGTTCAGTGAATGGCGCCGCCAGATCCACGGCACGCCGAGCGGATTCGGCCAGTCGGCGAGCAGGTGCATCACGCCGCCGCACGCGAAGCCGAACAGCGGCGCGGCCCACAGCGGATGCGGATGATGGATGAGCCCGTGCCACCCGAGTGCGAGCAGCGCGATCCAGCCGATGCCCCAATGCGTGACGGTGCGGTGCGTGATCCACAAGCGGCGCTTGCGGGTCCACCAGGCGACTTCGAGCCAGTCGGGCGCGGTGCCGCCCGCGACGCCTGCCGCGAACGCGGCGAACATGCCCAAGTGCCACGGGCCCGTGGCGCCGGTTTGTGCGACGAGGACGGCGGCGGCGACGCCGGCCGCGAAGCCGGACGCATGATGCGCATTGTGTGATGCCATAGGAAGCGAGACGAAGAAACGTGAAGCAGCGCGTGCAAGAAAAAAATGATGCGGCGCGAAAGCGGGGCGCTATCTTCGCAGATCGTCCGTTGCAGTGGGAGCGACGTTTGAAGATTTTTTTGCACGGGCTGCGCGGCGTGCCGCGCAGTTCGCAACTTTCGGTTTTGTGCGCTGCGTGATGCTGCGTATCGTGTGCAATTTCGACCGATCCACCGGCCTGTTTTGACACCTCGACGTGACCACGCGCGCACAACGCATGCGCTTTCGTTGCACGTCATGTGTTCGACCCTTTTTGTCCCCCTATACTACGAAACCGGAGATGGCCGTCGGCATGCCGGCGGTCGTGAGCGGAACAGGTGCCTTTCCTGCCTGAAGGAGATCCACATGGGAGACATGCAATGACTATGCTGAATCGCTTCAAATCATCCGCTGTCGTGCTTGCGACGGTGGCCGGCATCGGTTTCCTGCCGAACGCGCCGGCCTATGCGAAGGGCCCGCAGCCGGCGGTCCTGACGAGCGCGGCGGTCGCCGTGGCCGACAAGTACAGCGCGGACGCCGCGGAGCGGATCTTCAAGGAAGGCGGCAACGCGATCGACGCGGCCGTCGCGATCGCGTTCACGCTCGCCGTCACGTATCCGGAAGCCGGCAACATCGGCGGCGGCGGCTTCATGACGATCTACAAGGACGGCAAGCCATACTTCATCGACTACCGCGAGCGTGCCCCACTCGCCGCGACGAAGGACATGTATCTCGACAAGGACGGTAACGTCGTCAAGGGCATGAGCCTGTATGGCCCGCGCGCGGTCGGCGTGCCGGGCACGGTTGCGGGCATGTGGGAAGCGCAGAAGCGCTTCGGCAAGCTGAAGTGGAAGCAGGTGCTCGCGCCGGCGATCCACTATGCGCGCGACGGCTTCGTCGTCGACGAACAGCTCGCGCAGCGCGGTGTCGACGCATCGAAGGAGTTCGGCGGCAAGACCAACTTCGACAAATATTTCTCCGGGCTGAAGGCCGGCGTGAACTTCAAGCAGCCGGATCTCGCCGACGTGCTGACGCGCATCGCGAACGACGGCGCGGAAGGTTTCTACAAGGGGAAGACGGCCGAGCTGATCGCCGCATCGATGAAGACCGGCGACGGCAACGGGCTGATCACCACCGAAGATCTCGCGCAATACCGTGCGGTGTGGCGCCAGCCGGTGCAGGCGAAGTGGAACGGCTATGACGTGATTACCGCGCCGCCGCCGAGCTCGGGCGGCATCGGCCTCGTGCAGCTGCTGAAGATGAAGGCGGACCTCAAGCAGGACTTCGAGGGCGTGAAGCTCAACTCGCCGCAGTACATCCACCTCGTCGCGGAAATCGAGAAGCGCGTGTTCGCCGATCGCGCGCAGTATCTCGGAGATCCCGACTTCTACAAGGTGCCGATCTCACAGCTGACCGACGACGCATACATTGCGAAGCGGGCGGGCGAAGTCAACCCGAAGGAGCCGTCGGATACGAAGAGCGTGCAGCCGGGCCTCGGTACGACGATGCCGGAGAAGGCTGAAACGACGCACTTCTCGGTCGTCGACAAATGGGGCAACGCGGTGTCGAACACGTACACGATCAACGGCTATTTCGGCTCGGGCGTGATCGCCGACGGCACCGGCATCGTGCTGAACGACGAGATGGACGACTTCTCCGCGAAGCCGGGCGTCGCGAACATGTTCGGCGTGGTCGGCAGCGATGCGAATGCAATCGAGCCGAAGAAGCGCCCGCTGTCGTCGATGTCGCCGACGATCATGACGAAGAATGGCAAGGTGTCGCTCGTGATCGGCACGCCGGGCGGCTCGCGGATCTTCACGTCGATCTTCCAGGTGATCAACAACATCTACGACTTCAAGATGCCGTTGAAGGAAGCCGTCGGCGCGATGCGTTTTCACCATCAGCTGCTGCCGCCGAACACGATCTTCTGGGAGCCGTACCACCCGATCGAAGGCGAACTCGCGAAGCAGATCGAGGCTCGCGGCTACACGCTGAAGGGGCAGGACTTCAGCGGCGACATCCAGGTGATCAAGATCGACGGCAAGACGCCGGAGGCGATGGCCGATCCGCGCGGACGCGGGGTCACGCGGATCATTCACTGACGAAGGCGGCCGGATGCGCGACCGCCGCGGCGGTCGTGCCGCTGCGTGTCGCCTGACGCTCGGCCCCGGTCGTTCGCCGCGTTGCTTTCGAGGAAGCTGTCCACCGCGATCGGCGACGGCTCGTCGAGCGTGCCGGGCACGCTTTTCAGCGTCAACTGCAGCTTGGGCCCATCGAGATGGCGGTCGAACAGCTTCTGCCGGATGCCCGAGATGTCGCGCCGCAGGTTCAGCGTTTCATACGTCGGGCGGTCACCGACCCGGTGCGCTTTCATCGACGCGTCGTCTGCGAGCCGCGCCGCCTGCAGCGATTGCTGCAGCGCACGCATGCGCATGCCGACTGATTCGAGCGCGGACAGCGCCTCGCGGTGATCGGTGCTGAATTGCTCCTCGACTTCGCGCAGCCGGTTGCGATGCCGCTCGGTCACGTGCTCGGCTTATCCCGTTGCACACGAAGACCACGCTTGACATTCGGGCCGCCGAATCGGACGCTGGCGTCCAATACCTTCAACATTACCGCGAACCCGGTGCTGACCAGCGTGCTGCCCGGATTCCGCTTCTGAGGGGCGGATCGGCCCCTTTTTCATCAATTTGACGCGAGACACTGGGATAATGGTGGAGTTTGGCTGCGTCAATTGAAGGAAGGAGGCCGCATGGACGATAACGATTCCCGCACCGAGACCGACAACTTCACCGATACGGCATCGCTCGATTCGCGCCGGCGCCGTTTCGAGGAAGACCTCGTCGACGCGTACGACGAAGAACTCGAAATGGAGCTCGACGACCGCCGCTTCGACAACGACGAGGATCTGCTGTTCTCGGCGGAGCGCCGGGAAGCGCGCAAGCAGTATTTCCGCGAGCTGTTCCGGCTGCAGGGCGAACTCGTGAAGCTGCAGGACTGGGTCGTGAGCACGGGGCACCGGCTCGTCGTGATTTTCGAGGGGCGCGACGCGGCAGGTAAGGGCGGCGCGATCAAGCGCATCACGCAGCGCCTGAACCCGCGCGTGTGCCGCGTGGCGGCGCTCCCGGCACCGAGCAACCGCGAACGCACGCAATGGTATTTCCAGCGCTATGTCGCGCATCTGCCGGCCGGCGGCGAAATCGTGCTGTTCGACCGCAGCTGGTACAACCGCGCGGGTGTCGAGCGCGTGATGAATTTCTGCACCGACGATGAATACGAGGAGTTTTTCCGCTCGGTGCCCGAGTTCGAGAAAATGCTCGTGCGTAGCGGGATCCAGATCGTCAAGTACTGGTTCTCGATCACCGACCACGAGCAGGAGCTGCGCTTCCAGAGCCGGATCGAGGATCCGCTGAAGCAGTGGAAGCTAAGCCCGATGGACCTCGAGAGCCGCCGTCGCTGGGAAGCGTATACGGCCGCGAAGGAAGAGATGATGCTGCGCACGCATATTCCCGAGGCGCCGTGGTGGGTCGTGCAGGCGGTCGACAAGAAGCGCGCGCGGTTGAACTGCATCCACCACCTGCTGACCCAGGTGCCGTATCACGAGGTGCCGCGGCCGACGATCGATCTGCCGCAGCGCGAGCACCATGAGGACTACATTCGCCGTCCGACGCCGGACAGCATGATCGTCCCTGACGTCTATTGAGCGGTTCGGGCCGGCTGGATCGACCACGGAGGCGCGCCGTGCAATGCGGCGCGTGTCATACCGGATCGGGAATGCGGCTCGGTTGCCGGAATTTCACAGGTCGGGGAAGCCTGAGCGTCCCTGCGTCAAATCGAACAGCTCGGCCTTGGCCGCCGCCTCGGCCGTTTCCGGCAGCTTGATCACGAGCCTCACCGTCATCCCGTACGCGCTGTCCACCAGCTCGTAACCCGCCTGCTCGATCCAGCGGCGCACGCGTGCCTCGTCCGGGTAGCCGATTTCGATCGCGAACCGCGCGTGGCGAATGCGTTCGACGCGCTCGGCATCGAGCAGCGCCGAGGCGATCGCATCCGTATAGGCGCGCACCAGGCCGCCCGCACCGAGCTTCACGCCGCCGTAGTAGCGGACGACTGCGCCGAGCACGCCGTCGAGATCGTGATGACGCAGCACTTCGAGGATCGGCCTGCCGGCGGTGCCCGACGGCTCGCCGTCGTCGGACATGCCGGACTGGCCGCCGGCAAGCAGCGCCCAGCACACGTGGGTGGCCGTCGGGTGCTCGTCGCGCAGGCGCTGCAACGCCTGCATTGCGGCTTCGCGGTCCTCGACGGGGATCGCGAATGCGATGAAGCGGCTCTTGCGGATTTCGAGTTCGGTTGTGCGGGAAGCGGATAAGGTGTAAGTCACGTTGATCGTCGTCGGCATGCACGGGGCATGCAATGGCTTGCCCGCATTGCGGGCGCTTTCTGTCGCGGCCGAGGTGAACGCGGTGCATGGTTCGGCATGCGCGTGGCTGGCCGATGAACGGGACGGCTACACGGCGGCGTCAGACGAAGGATACCGCGAGCGGGCGCGACGGCGGTGAAACCTCTCGCGACGCGCACCGAAATGGGAGCGGGATTCGGCACGGACGATGGCTTCCAGGTCGTGACGGACAGCTTCGAGCGGCCGTCGATCGAGGTCCAGGTTGCGCTCGACGCGCGCAAGGGGCGTGCATCGACGGCGGGCTTCGTTCGACTCGAGACCGTCGACATCGCTGCGGATGCCGATCTCGAAGCGACATTTGCACGGGAGATTGCGTGCAATCGCGAAGCGGCGGCTCAGCCGGGGGTCTTGGCGGCCGCCGTCAGCATCGAGCCGGCGCACTGGAAGGTGACGCGGGCGCACGTGTCGGAGCACGAGCCGGAGGACGGCGGCGCAGGCACCGTGTATCAGGTGCTGCATCTCCCGCGGCCGTTGCTGGAGACGCCCGAACGGAGCGAGTGCCGATGCGGTTGCCGCGCATCTGGCGGACGTGGTGGCGTCGATCGTCGCGCTCGCGACGCTGCTGGCGCTGGTGCTTCGATAGCGGAAGCAGCAGTCGGGCGCGCGAGTGCCCGGCGTACGGAAAGCGGAAGCGCCGCAACTGACGAGCGCGGCGCTTCCGATCACTTCCGCGGCTCAGCTCCCCTGCAGCCGGATATCGCGCGACGATGCGCCCACATACACCGTCCCGCCCGGCACGACCTTCCATCCGTTGCGCGACGTGTCCCACACGCTCTGCATCCGCGGCGACACGGTCACGCGTACGTGCCGCGCCTCACCCGGATTCAGCCGGATCTTTTCCCAGCCGACCAGCCGCTTCGGCGGTTCGTCCTTGTACGGCACGCCGAGATAGACCTGCGGCGTTTCCGCGCCGGCGACGCGGCCGTCATTGCGCACGGTAAACGCGACGCTCAACGAACCGTCGCGTTGCCGCGACACCGACAGGCCCGAATACGCGAAGTGCGTGTACGACAGCCCATAGCCGAATTCGAACATCGGCTTGATGTTGCGCGCGTCGTACCAGCGGTAGCCCATGTTCAGCTTCTCCGCGTAGACGGGATCGTTCTCGAACGCGCCGTTTTGCCCCCACGTCGGCGAATCCTGGTCGCGCGCCGGGAACGTGACGGGCAGCTTGCCGGACGGATTGACCGCGCCGAACAGCACGTTCGCGATGGCCTTGCCGCCGCCCTCGCCGGGATACCACGCCTCGACGATCGCCGACACGTTGTCCTTCCACGGCATCAGCACCGGATTGCCGCTCTGGACGACGACGATCGTGTGCGGATTCGCACGCGCGACGGCTTCGACGAGCGCATCCTGGTTCGACGGGTTCGCGAGGCTCAGGCTTTGCAGATCGCCGAAGTCCTCGCCGGCCGGCTGCGCGACCACGACGATCGCGACATCCGAGCGGCCCGCGAGCGCCGCGGCCTGGTCGATTTCCTGCTGCGTGTACGCGCGGAACGGCGACTGCTGGTCGCTGTTGCCCGCGAACGTGACCTGTGCCGCCGGCGCGAGCGCGCGGATCGCCGCGACGATCGGCACGTCGACCTTGAGCCACGGATTGCGCCACCAGCTGCAACCCGTCGACGACCCGAACGTCAGCCCGCCGCAGCCCGCGAACGAACCCGTCACCGGATCGCGCGTGTTGCCCGAGCCGCCGCCCGACAGCACGGCCGCGTCGGCATGGCCGCCGATCACGGCGATGCGCGACAACGCCGCGGCCGCCAGCGGCAACTGGTTGCCGTCGTTCTTCAGCAGTACGATAGACTGCTCGGCGACCCCCTGTGAGAACCGGTTCGCGGCCGCGAAATCGATCGCGCCGCCGCCCTTGGCCGGATCGTCCATCACACCGACGCGAATCATCACGGCCAGCTTGCGGCGCACCATGTCGTCGAGGCGCGCGGTCGACACGGAGCCGTTCGAGATTGCCTGCTTGACGGCGGCTGGCGTCAGGTAGACCGACGGGCCGACGTCTTCTTCCTCGTCGAGCCCGGCGTTGATCGCGGCCGCCGTGCTGTGCGTCGCGCCCCAGTCGGATTGCACCTGGCCCTGGAAGCCCCATTCGTTCTTCAGCACGTCGTTCAGCAGGTGATTGTTTTCGCAGGCGTACGTGCCGTTCAGGCGGTTGTAGCTGCACATCACGCTGCCGGGCTGCCCGCGTTTCGCGGCGATCTCGAACGGCAGCAGGTAGAGTTCGCGCAGCGTGCGCTCGTCGATCTGCGTGTTGCCGCCCATCCGGCCGTGCTCCTGTTCGTTGCCGGCATAGTGCTTGATGGTCGCGATGACCTTCTGCCGCTGCGTCGCGAGCGTGCGCTCCGCGAGCAGGTCGCCGGCGAGCAGCGGATCCTCGCCGAGATACTCGAACAGCCGGCCGCCGCGCGGCTCGCGCGCGAGGTTGGTGCCGCCGCCGAGACCCATGCCGAACCCTTGCGCGCGCAACTGAATCGCGACCTGCTTGCCGTAGTCGTACGACAGGCGGCGATCCCAGCTCGCGGCGACGGCGATCGTCGCGGGGAAGGTCGTGCTCGCGAGCGACGTGCTGCCGGAGCCGGTCGCCGAGTCGACCATGTTGAGATCGGGAATGCCGAGTCGGGGCACACCCTGGATGTAGCCGGCGCCGCCGCTCGGCACCTTCGACATTTCGTATTGCGAATGGATGAACTGCAGTTTCTCGTCGAGCGTCATCTTGCGCACGAGGAGGTCGGCGCGCCGCTGCACGGCGGAAGACGCGAACGCGTCGGCCGCGTCGCCCTGTGAATTGAAATCGGCGTTGCCTGCATAGGCGCTGGTGCAGAGGGTCGCTGCCAGCACGGCGGCCGGCCAGAGTGTGTCCCGCATGTTGCTCTCCATGATCGTATTGCTCGTTGTTCGGATGATGTCTGGAGCTGCGCACGCCCGGTGGATTCGCACCGGACGCATTCGGCTGGCGATGCAGGGTGGTTGCGCGTCGGCATGCCAGGCCAGGCGGGGAATCGTTACGGCCGGTTGGGCCCGATCGAACAACGCGGACGGCGACGCGGACCGTCCGACACTGCCGAATCGGATGTAGCGATTCTCTGCAGCGACCAATCGTACGAATGTAGTTTGACTACAGCATCGGTGTTTCTACCGATACGTATGATCTTTTTTCGATGCGATTGCTTGGCGTGGGGAAAAGACGGTCATCGTTCCCGATCCGGCGTGTGCGGCGGAGTAAGAAGTACCTGCGCGCGAGGGTCTGGCGGGGAGGTGGGTGCGGAGGTGCGTGCCCGCGCGATGCGGTTCGTTGCGCGCGCATCGAACGGAATGCCGTCGGATTCCGGCCGCCTCGGGGGGAATCGGGGTGGCACGAACGGTGCGCTAGCCGCGCCGCGCGACGGGACTGCCGGGCATCGGTATGCCGGCGCGATAGACGACGGTTGCAAGCGCCGCGGCGACGGCAGCCTCGGCCGTCAGCACGGCGGCGGCGGCGCCCACTTCGGCGAAGTACTTCGCGAGCACCGGCACGAGTACGATGTTCAGAATGCCCGATGACATGAGCACTCGCGTGAATTCGGACTTCATCCCGAGCGGCAGCATCGTCTGCACACCGAAGAGGTCGGTCATCCCGGCCATGAATGGAATGAAGGCCATCCACCGCAGAACCAGGACCGTCGGTTCGTACGAAGGCCCGTACAGGATGCGCACGGCGAGCGGCGCGCCGAAGAAGATCGCGAGCGAGATACCGAGCACCATCGCGACCTGCACGACGAACAGCTTGCGCAGGAAGGAAAACGCGTCGTTTCGCGCATGCCGCATCAGATAGCTGATGCGCGGATAGGTGGCAGCCTTCAGCGGCTGGAGCATGCTGAGCGCAGCGCGGATCAGCTTGTCGCCGGCGGCGAAATAGCCGGCCGCGACGTTGCCCGACACGAAGCCGAGCAGCACGGTGTTGGTCGACGCATAGAACGCGATCGACGTCGATGCGAGGAACACCTGCCAGCCGCCTTTCAGCGATTCGGCGATGTCGGCGAAACCGACGCGAACGAAGTCGATTTCGCGCTGGGCATACAGATAGACGGCCAGCACGAGCGCGGACAGCGTCGGGACGGCGGCGTTGACGATCATCGCGCGGTCGATGTCGGCCGGGCTGTGCACGAGCGCGAACATCGCGGGCAGGCTCAGGATGCGGCCGATGAACAGGATCACGCTCAGCGCGCGCAACTTCTCCATGCCCTGGAAATACCAGCCCGGCGTGAACGCCACGCCGGCCACCATCCCGAAGCCGATCAGCAGCAGGTCGCGGTCCTCGCCGAAGCGGCCGACGAGGACGATCAGCCCGACCAGCGCGATGAAACAGATCACCGCGATGCCGATCTGCGCATACAGCGTCGCCCAGAAGATGCGGGAGCGTTCTGCACGGTCGTCGCGGGCGAGCGCGATGCGCGGCGTGGCGGTCAGGTCGAAGCTGTAGCTCGTGCAGTTGGTGAGGTACGCGATGACCGCCAGCGAAAACGCGAGCTGCCCGTAGCCTTCCGGGCCGAGCGCATGCGTGAGCAACGGTGCGATCAGCAGCGGCACCGCATACATCGAAATCTGCAGCGTCAGCAGCAGCAGGAAATTCTTCTTGAGGTTTGACATTCGCTTGGTCGGCGCCGTGGGTGTCGCTGGGCGGCGGCGTGTGGGCCGCCATGCGCTCGCGCGGCCGGTCGGCGCTGACCCGGCTGCGTGGGTTCGCGGCCCGTTCCGGCTGGCGCCGGCTTCGTCCGGCGATGCCGGACACGGCCACATCGTATGGCGGTCATGATACGGGCCGAGCGGGACGACTGTGTTCGCGAGCCTACCTTTCGAGGATTCGGTACGCATGGGCGGCGCGAATCTCGACAGCGCGGGCCTCGTTGTATCGCTGCAGTGATGAATGCATTTGTAAGCTGGCGCACCGAAGAACGCTCGGGCCGAGTGCTCTAATCGAACGACTGTTTTGGTTCGTGGCGGAAAGGCTTGACGACGACTCAGGCCGGCAACCTGCCGTCCCCGGCAGCGGGACCAGGACAACGCATCGCGAAGGTCGAACAAGTCGCGCAGGGGCGCGGCGAAGGTCCGTTGCCAGAAGGCCGTGCCTGGTAGCGCAGTCACATGATCGTGGAGTGGCCGATTCCGGTTGAGCCGCCGGAACGCGCGTCCGCGTCCGATAACAAATACCGATCCGAGGAGTACCGATTGAAGCCGATAACGTTCGGCAGCTGCGTGGGGTGGCTGCACGAAGGACAGACGAAACAAGGGGTGATCCTGTGCGAATCGCTGGGTCACGAGGCTTCGTGGACGCACAAGCTCATGCGGGCGATCGCTGAGCGGCTGGCCCGCGAGGGCGTCACGGTATTGCGATTCAGCTATCCGTGCACCGGCGACTCGGCGGGCGACGATCGCGACGCCGGTCGGCATGCCGCGAGCATCGCCAGCATTCACGATGCGATCGACCTGCTGCGCGATCAGGCTGGCGTCACCGCGCTGACGCTGGTCGGGATCCGCGCAGGCGCGCTGTTCGCGATGCTGGCCGCCGCGGGTGTCGGCCCGCGCCCGGCGCCGCACGTCGACGCGGTGGTGGCGCTGGCACCGGTGGTGCGCGGCCGCGCCTACCTGCGCGAGCTGTCGTTCGTGCATCGCCAGTGGCTCGATACCACGTCGCCCGCAATTCGCGTCGCGCATCGCGACGAACCGTGCATGAACGTGCTCGGGCATCGCTTTCCTGCCGATTTCGTCGAGGCGCTGAAGGCGGTCGATCTGTGCGACGTCGTGCGCGACGCGCCGACGTTGCCCGGCGCGATGTTGCTGATCCAGCCCGAGCAGGGCGACGGGCCGGCATTGCGTGAAGCGTTGCTCGAGCGCGGCGTGGACGTGGCGAGCGATCCGTTCCGCGAATGGCCGACGACGATGCAGGACGGCACGCGCTCGCGCTTGCCGCTCGCGGCGATCGACACGCTCGCGAACTGGATCGCCGAACGCGCGCCGGGTAGGCCGACTGGCGTCGAGACCCCGTCGCGAGCGGATCCGACGTGGAATGGCGAATCGGCCGTCGCGCTCGACTTGCACGACATGACCGAGCAGGTCGTCGCGGTCGGTCCGGACCGGCTGGTCGGCGTGCTGTGCCGTCCCGCCGACACGCGGCCGGCGAATCCGGTGGGGCCGGCTGTCGTGATCGCGAACACGTCGACGAATCCGCGCAGCGGCGAAGGGCGCTTCAGCGTGCGCCTCGCGCGCACGCTGGCACGCGCCGGCGTGACGACGCTGCGGATCGATGTGCATGGCGTCGGCGATAGCGGGCCCGCTGCGCTGGACGATCAGTCGGGCGTCGTGTATTCGGCGCAGTCGAGCGACGACGTTGCCGCTGCAGCGGACTGGCTGCGCGCCCTCGGTCACCCGGAGGTCGCCGCGGCCGGCATTTGTTCCGGCGCCTATGCCGCATTGCATGCGGCCGTGAAGACGCCGTCGCTCGGCGGCGTGATCGCGATCAATCTTGCCCGCTTCGTCTGGCCGGCCGGGCTCTCGCTCGAGTCGGTGCAGAAGCAGCGGAACAACTCGGTGCGCGGCTACTGGCTGTCGGTGCGCGACTGGCAGAAGTGGAAGCGTCTTCTGCGGGAACGGCGCGACCTTCGGCCGATCGTGCGGGCAGTGGCCGCGAATGCGATCGCGCGGGTCAGCGTGCCGGCGAAGGAACTCGCCGCGCGCGTCGGCTGGAAGCCGGGCATCGGCACGCCGCGCGGCGTGATGCACGCGCTTGCGCAGCGCAACGTATGGACGACGCTGGTGTACGGCGCGCTCGATCCCGGCATCGACGATGTCCGGCGGCACTTCGGCGCAATCGAGTGCGCGTTCCGGCGCTCGCGTCACGTGCGTCTGCACCTCGAGCCGCAGGTCGACCATGCGGTGTACGGCGCGGTGGGCACGGACATCGTGATCGACCTGTGCATGCAGGCGCTGGGCCGCGACTCGGCCCGGCCGGTTGCGCGCGTCGCCGATCCGGCCGCACCCGACGCGGCCGCGCGATCGTACGCGAGCGTGTCGGTCGGCCGGTCGTGATGCGTGCTGCGTCGCACGCATCGGGCGCTTCGGGGTGCGATCCCCGTTACCTATGAAGATCGGCGTTCGGTGGGGTCCCTCACAGACGCGCCTTTCGCCGTGGTGTCCAATCCCGTATCGGTCATCGCCGGTCACGCCGCGGCATGACCGGCCGGGATGCGTCAGTCCGGATCGCCCGGTTGCTCATAGGGCGACTTTGCGTAGGGCGACTCGTACAACCTGTCGCTGCGCCATACGTCATCGGCGGGTGCGCTGACCACTTGCGGGCGATGCGGCCGCCCGGGCACGAGCGGCCGGCGCAGCATGCCACGGGCGCGCGTGTCGGGCTGGACGGTGGCGCTGGCGGCGGGACGCCCGAAGGCGGGCGTCGCGGCCCCGGAGGCGGTTGCAGCGGGATCGGCGGCGTCGCTTGTCGCGGCGGTTTGCGCGGAACGTTGCAGCGGTGCCGGCGGAAGCACCGCCGACGATGCGAACACCGGCACGTCGGCCGGGACGGCGGGCAACGTCTGCGCATTGACGGCGCACGCAATGCCGGCCGAGACGATGCAGACGAGTGACGAAAGCGACGAAGAGCAGTTCATGACGAATCGTACGGAATGACGTGCGGTGAAGAGGGAGGCGCGGCACCGCGATGCGAGCCGCGCCGGCAAGCGTAATGCCGGAACTCGCCGCGTTCGGCGGGTTACCACACAGTTTTGGAAGGGCACGATGTCAATCACTACGCAACCCGAATCGACGCCAGGGACGCCGCGGCCACGCGTGGCCGGCACCCGTCGCGCACCGTGGCTGTCGCGCATGGCGATCGTGGCGGCCGCGTGCGCGTTGAGCGCATGTGTGCTGTCGCCGGGCATGACGTATCGGGCGCCTGCCGACCGTGACGCGAATGCGCGCGTGAGCGCCGATGCGTCGGGCTCGGGCGGCCTCGACGGCGTGCAGAACGTGTCGAGCGAGGAGCTGATCGAAATCACGCCGGCATTCGTCGCGCAACAGCATGCCGGGCAGCATGCCAATGTCGACGCGGAAATCCGTCAGCTGTTCGGCAAGCCGAAGCCGTACGCGATCGGCCCCGGCGACGTGCTCGGCATCGTCGTGTGGGACCACCCCGAATTGAACCTGCCGACGACGCAGACGACGGGCGGCGGCGACGGTGTGGGTGCCAGTTCGGTTGCGACCGGCTACACGGTCGACGCCAACGGCAACGTGCAGTTCGCGTATGCGGGCCTCGTGCACGTGGCAGGGTTGACCGAGGCGCAGGCGCGCGCGCTGCTGACGAAGCGGCTCGGCGAATACGTGCGCAAGCCGCAGATCGCGCTGCGCGTGCAGACCTATCGCAGCAAGCGTGTCTATCTCGATGGCGAGGTGCGCACGCCGGGCCTGCAGATCGTCAACGACATGCCGATGACGCTGCCCGAGGCGATCGACCGCGCGGGCGGCTTCACCCCGACGGCCGACCGTTCGCAGGTCTCGGTCACGCGCGGCGACAGGACCGTGAACGTGAGCCTGCCGGCGCTGATCGCCGCGGGCGTCAACCCGTCGAACATCCTGCTGCGCGACGGCGATCTCGTGCGCGTGCGCGCGGCGAGCGACGCGAAGGTGTTCGTGCTCGGCGAGGTGTCGCGGCCCGCGACGCTGACGCTGACCGACGGCCGGATGAGCCTCGGCGAAGCACTCGGCGACACGGGCGGCGCGAGCCAGTACACGTCGGACGCGCGCCAGGTGTTCGTCGTGCGTCGCGGCCCGGACAACCGTCCGCGGGTGTACCACCTCGACGGCAGTTCGCCCGCGTCGTTCGCGCTGGCCGACCAGTTTCCGCTCGAGCGTCGCGACGTCGTGTTCGTCGATGCGTCGCCGCTGGTGCGCTGGAGCCGCGTCGTCAACCTGCTGATTCCGTCGTCCGCGCAGGGAGCGCTGACGGCCAAGGCGATTTCGCCGTGACACTCGTGACCCATTTCGTCATCGCGACCGCGCGTCGCGCCTACGGGACTGATGCCGTATGACTTCTTCGACCCTGCCCGACCCGCACAGCGGGCCCGCCCTGCGGCCGTCCTATCCGGTGCGCCGCTACTGGGGCATGCTCTACGGCGGCCGGCGCCTGATCCTCTGTACCGCGCTTGCGGGCGCGTTCATCGGCGCCGTGTATGCGCTGTGTGCGGCCCCCGTCTACCGGACCGACATCCTGTTCCAGGTCGAGCAAAGCCCGACCGACTCGAAATCGACGTCGCCGACCGGCGATCCGTCGTCGGTGTTCGACCTGAAGACGGACGCGTCGACCGAGATCGAAGTGCTGAAATCCCGCGCGGTGCTCGATCGCGCGATCGACAGCACCAATCTGGCCGTCGACGCACGGCCGCATTATCTGCCGCTGATCGGCTGGCGGTTCGTGAACGCGGCCGACGGGGTGTCGTCGCCGTTGCCGGGCGGCTACGTGTACGGCGCCGAGCGCATCGACGTGCCGACCTTCGACGTGCCCAAGCGCCTGCTCGGCAAGCGGTTCGCACTGACCGTCGGTGACGACGGCGCCTACACGCTGCAACGGACCGGCTGGTTCGGCCGAACCGGCCCGGCATGGCAGGGGCGCATCGGTCAGCCGCTGCATGTCGAGACGGCGCAGGGGCCACTCGACATCTTCGTTCGCGGCGTGGCCGGCAAGCCCGGCGCACGCTTCGACCTGACGCGCTACAGCGACGAGGAGGCGACGGCCTGGCTGCAGAAGAACGCGTTGATCTCGGAGCGCGGCAAGCAGTCGAACATGGTCGGCGTGACGCTCGACGGCACCGATCCCGTGCACGACAGCCGTGTGCTGAACGCGATCGGCGACGCGTACCTCGCGCAGAACACGCAGCGCAAGTCCGAGGCGGCCGACAAGCTGATCCGCTTCATGGACGCCCAGTTGCCGCAGCTCAAGGCGCAGCTCGAAAAGGCCGAAAGCCGCTTCAACGCATTCCGGGCCTCGCACGGGACGGTCAATACGAGCGACGAGGCGCTGGCGTTGCGCCAGCAGTCGGTCGACATCGAGACGCGCGTGCAGACGCTGCAGCAGCGGCGCGAGGAATTGCTGACGCGCTTCATGCCGAAGCATCCGGCCGTGGTGGCCGTCGATGCCCAGCTCTCCGACGCGCAGCGTTCGCTCGACACGACGCGCAAGCAGATTCAGCAATTGCCTGCCGTCGAACAGGGCGTGCTGCAGCTGCAGCGCGATGTGGCCGTCGACACCGCGCTGTACACGAACCTGCTCAATACGCGCCAGCAGATGATCCTCGCGCGGGCCAGCAAGACCGGCACCGTGCGGATCGTCGATACGGCGAAGGTCGCCGAGCAGCCGATCGGCCCGCATCGCGGCGTCGCCGTGATCGCCCTGCTGCTGGTGGGCCTGCTGGCAGGCGCGGCGATCGTGGTCGTCCGGCAGCGGATCGTCGGCACGATCGGCGATGCCGAGGAAATCGAATGGACGACGGGGCTGCCCGTGTTCGCGACCGTGCCGCACAGCCCGGTCGCGGCGCAAGCGGAGTTGCGCCCGAAGGCCGGACGGCGCGGCGCGCGCGCGCCGGTTCCGCCGGTTGCCGTGCAGGACGCGGCGCTCGAAAGCCTGCGCAATTTCCGCGCGGCGCTGCAACTGTCGATGCCGGACGCGTCGAATCCCGTCGTGCTGATCTCCGGGCCGATGACGGGTGTCGGCAAGTCGTTCGTCGCCGCGAATATCGCGTCGCTCGTCGGCGCGGCGAAGCGACGCGTCCTGCTGATCGATGCCGACCTGCGCAAGGGATCGCTGCACGAGCGGTTCCGCTACAGCCGCGCACCGGGCCTGTCCGACGTGGTGGCAGGCACCCACAGTCTCGACGAGGCGATCAAGCGCGGCGTCGTGCCGGGTCTCGATTTCATCGCGATGGGCAGCGTCGTGCCCGATCCGGGCGAACTGCTGCTGCAGCCCGCGCTCGCCGAACTGATCGAGCAGCTCGCATCGCGCTACGACATGGTCGTGATCGACGGACCGCCGTTGCTGCCGGTGGCCGATGCGCTGGTGCTGGGCCGCCTCGCGGGAACCGTGTTCCTCGTCGCGCGCAGCGGCGTGACTACGCTCGCCGAGCTCGACGAAAGCGCGCGACGGCTCGAACACGCGCATATCGCCGTGCGCGGTGTGGTCCTGAACGATTACAAAGGCGCGCCGGGACCGTACGACTACGGTTATACGGATACGAACACGCATCAGGCCGCGTCCGGGTACGCGGGGGTGATCGCGCCGCGGCAACGGGTGGAACGGGTGTCATGAACCGGCGAGCGGGCGGCGCAGGGGGTGGGCCGCGACAGCGCCCCGCGACGATGCGCAGGATGGCGCGCGTGCGCGATGCCGCGGGCGGCTATACGGGCTATTGGTGGGAAGATCCGGCGCGCCTCGTGCTGATGTTCATCCTGCCGTTGTACGGATTGCTGTCGCTCAGCTTGCTGGGAGATCAGAAGTCGATCGCGCGGATCTACTTCGACGGCTACTACACGTTCGTCGGCGCGCTGTTCCTGATGGTGGTGATGGCAGCGGCATGGCTCGCGACGACCGAAGCGCGCACGCGGCGAGGGCCGCCGCCTGCCGCCGTCGAACTGTCGCCTCGCGTGCTCGATTTCGTGTTCGCTCTTGCGCTGTTCGGCTATGCCTTGCTGCTGAGCGGTATCGTCACGCATCCTGCACTGCTGGTCGCGTTCGTCCGGGGTGAAGCGAATGCATATGACATGCTTGATCTGAAAGGGCGCATCACGGGCCTCAGCACGTTCACGCAGGCGACCGCACCGTACGTTGTCCTGTATTTCTATGTGTTCAGGAAACCGGTAAAGGGGCTGAATCGCTACAAGATCTACTTTGCCGTGCTCGCGGTGCTGACGCTGCTGCGCAGCTTCATCTTCGCCGAGCGGCTTGCGCTGATCGAAATGGTGATGCCGCTTGCGCTCATGGTCGTGCGATTCCGGCTCGGCGGCAGGTATTCGCGGTTGTTGACGTTCGGCCCGTATGCGGCGATCCCGCTGCTGTTCGGGCTGTTCATCGCGAACGAGTACAACCGGTCGTGGGAAGCCTATTACGTCAACATCTACGACAACCTGTTCGATTTCGCGCTCGAACGGCTCGGCCTGTATTACTCGACGTCGTTGAACAACGGCGCGGGAATACTGAGTGTGCTGGGCTGGGACCAGGGCCACCCGATGTTCACGTTCGATTGGTTGCTGCGCTTCCCCGTCATCGGCGCGACGTTGCAGCCGTGGCTCGACTCGGGAGACAGCATCAACCTGTTCCTGAACGGCTACGCCGATCCGGAGTTCAATAATCCGTCGGGGATTTTCGTCCACTTCTACGAGTGGGGCTGGTTCGGCTTGCTCGACGCACTCGTGCTCGGGTGGGTGGTCGGTCGAAGTTATGCGGGCTGGCGGAGCGGGAACGGGTTCTGGTGCTGCGCACACGCGGTACTGTTCGTGTCGGTCATGGAAATCATGCGGACCCCGAACCTGTTCAGCGGACGGAATTTCGTTCCGGTCGTACTGCTGATCGCCGTATTCCACTGGTTCGCCAAGGTTCGGGCACGCGAGAATCGCGCCGCGGACATCGATCCAGTGTTGTCGCGATAACAGCGAGGGTCGTGCGGTACGGGGCATGCGACCACTTTGTAGATTGCCGGGTCCCAAAACCAATATTTCCCGGAGCCACCACTTTTCATGGCTATTCACAAGCAGAAGTTTGAAATTCTGGACGGATTGCGCGGCATTGCGGCAATCAGCGTGATGTTCATGCATTTCCTTCAGGACCTGCCGATTCCGATACTGCAGAGCGCGTATCTTTCGGTGGACGTTTTTTTCATGCTGAGTGGATTCATCCTGACGCAGGCTTACGGCGAAAGACTGCGTCAGGAATCGTGGTGGGGCGAGTATTTGAAGCGACGAGTGATACGCCTGTATCCGATGATATGCATCGGGCTCACGATCGGACTCGTGAGCCTCGTCGTCATGCGTATCCACTCGTCGGCGGCGTATTCGTTGGGTAATCTGGCGGCAGCTTCCGGGCAGAACTATTTTCTCGTTCCGTATCTTGGTCGTTTCTCCGTGTCGGGCTTCGTCGGCGCGGCGAATCACGGCTTGCCGGCAGTCGATGACCCAGGGGTGTTTCCTCTGAATCCGCCTGCATGGTCGCTGTTCTTCGAGCTGTTCGCGAGTGTCGTCCTGATCGCGGCGTTCAGGATGAATGCGCGGAATCTGCTGCGACTGGCGTATGCATGTCTCGGCGCTTTCGTCGTGTATGGGTGGCTCGTGGGCCTCGACAACGACAAGCTGACCGTCATCCTGAATCAGGGGTGGTCGGCCGATAACTTCATCGGCGGATTCTTCAGGGTCGGCTACGGGTTCCTGCTTGGCGTTGCGATCGGGAAGATGCACGACGCCGGTCTCCCGGTCAGGCCGCACTGGTTTGTCGCCGGGCTCGTCAGGAACGACTACATGCTGTTTGTCGCTTTCCTGCTGATGGTCGTGTTTCCGACGTCGATCAAGGGAATCTACGCGCTTGCCGTGCTGTTGTTTATCGCGCCTGCGCTGGTTTATCGGGGCGCCATGCTGGCTCCGAGCGGCAAGGTGATTGCACGTATCAGTGCATTCCTCGGCTGGATCTCGTACCCGCTCTATTGCGTGCATTATCCGATCGGAAGGCTGGTGTTCGCGTATGCCCCGCATGGCGACATCCACGTTGTCAGAACGGCGATTCTTGCCGCGGGCGTTTCGATCGTCGCCGCTGCCGTCCTCGCGAAATTCGTCGAGGAGCCGATCAGGTCGTATCTCGGCAAGCGCCTGTTCGGAAATCGACGGGCCGCGGCCGGCAGCACGGTCAACGTTGCGTAACTGCGCCGATTTGCCGAGCATGCCGGCCACCGGTGGCGCGACTGCGTGAAACTGCGCGTCTCGGCCGGGGCGCCGGGCATCGCATGAGGGCAGGGCGTGTCGATCCGTTCCTTTCCCGATGACCACACGCCGCGATCGCCCTACAGTGAATCGAAGATCTCCTTCATCATCTCGGCACTTCGGCTCCAGCGATATTTTTCCGCGTGCAGGCTTCCTTTACGTTTGAGCTCGGCCCTGAGCTCAGCGGAATCGAGCAGGCTCCGCAACTTCTGCGCGATATCGTCCTGCGAATACGGATCGCAGTACAGCGCCGCATCGGCACAGACTTCCGGCAGTGCGGCCGATTGACCGACGACCGCCGGACAGCCATATCGCATCGCCTCCAGCGGCGGTATGCCGAAGCCTTCATAGATCGACGGGTAAAGGAAGCAAGCCGCGTTCTGGTATAGCGCCTTCAGTTGCTCGTCGCTGATGTAGCCCACGTACTTGATGTTCGGTTCGGCCGCCGAGAGATGATCCTGCTTGCCGAACACGGTGGTGTTTTGCATACCGACGATCACGAGATCGACGGACGGATCGTTGATCTGCCGGAACGCCGCGATCAGCCGGCCGAAGTTCTTGGTAGGGTTCATGCTGCTGACCGCGAGCACGAACCGGTCCGGCGTCAGCGCGTGCTTGTCGAGCACGCTCGTGTCCGGTTCCAGGGCATCGAGATGGTCCGCACCAAGTGGCACGACGCTGATCTTGTCGGCGGAAACGCCGCAGTGATGCGCGAGGCGATCCCGCGAGAAACTGGAGTTGGTCAGCACGCAAACGGAGGTTCGCGCGAGAATCCAGAACATGATTCGGTACCACATGCGAAACGGCCGGGAGAAATGCGCGGGCGTGTCGAACACCGCCGCGTCGTGCATGTAGATGATCTGGTTACCGATGAAAATGGATGCCGAATTGCTGAGATTGACGATGCAGCCGCGGCGTGCGAACAACGGGAGAACCAGTTGCTCCCAGACCACGCCCTTGTAAAACCCCACCTTGACCGTCTTCGCGCCGCTTATCTCGACGCCGGGCTGCGGCGGCACCAGCACGGTCACCGGCTCCTGCGGCTGAAACTTGATCAGTGCGGCGATCAGTTCGCGCGCGACGCGTTGCACGCCGGTTGTTTTCTGCGTCGTGAATCGTCCGTTGTATACGAGTTGCTTCGATTTCTTGAAAGCGGTCATGTCGATAAGGGAATGTCGAAATCGGAATCAGGCTTTGACGTGATCCGGTACAACCGGCTTGAAGTCGCGCGTGTCGACACGCGGCTCGTCGGTGTCGAGTCCGTAAAGACCGCGCCACTGACGGAAGATCGCGTTCATCGAAAATCGCTGAATCGCCCGCTGCCGGGCAGCCGCACCCATTTCCTCGCGAAGCTGCCGGTCGTCGCGGAGCAGGCGCAGATATGCGGTCATCTCGTCGGCGTTCGACGCGACGTAGCCGGTCACGCCGTGAATCACCACGTCGCGATTGCCCACGACGTCCGTCACCACGGCCGGTATGCCGGCGACCTGCGCTTCGATCAGCGCGACCGGCATGCCTTCCCAGCGGGAAGTCTGGACGTAGATGTCCAGTTCCGATGTCAGCGCGAGCGCACGAGCGCGAGTTACCCAGCCGCTGCAGACGACGGCGCGGCGCTGGACGGGATCCGGAATCTCGGCGGCGTCGCCGCCGATCCAGAGAAACTCGACGTCCGCGCCATGCAGCTCGTCGGCGAGGCGCACGAATGCTTCATGATTCTTCTGGAACGACGCCCGACCGCTCATCCCGATGACGACCTTGTGATCGTCGCGCGTTCGACGCGGTGGAATCTCCGCCGCATTCACGCCGTTTTCCACCAGGACCGCCGACTTCGCCCGGACCTTTTCCCTGATCTCGGCGAGTTCGCTGCCCGAGCACGCGACGATGGTTCCGCCGATATGCGCCGCGATGCGTTCGAAGTTCAGGTAGGCGTACTGCTTCATGCGCGATACGTCGCGGCGCAGGAACGAGAGTCCGTGCGGCGAGTAGAGGACCCTCGCATCCGGGGCGGCGATCCGGGCAGCGACTCGCCCCAGTACGCCGGCCTTCGACGAGTGCAGATGAATCGCGGTCGGCTTGCAGTCGCGCAGGTTGCGGACCAGCGAACGCAAGCTCCGCAGGTCCTGTTTGATGCTCACCTCGCGCGCCATGTCGACGTATGTGAGCTTCACGTCGGGCAGGAACAGCGTTGAAAAATCGGTCGGGGTTTCCGGTCGGATCGAATGCAGCACCGTCACGTCGACACCGGTTGCCGCGGCATGGTTCGCGAGATGGGTCAGCATCGACAGCACGCCGCCGCCAAATGCCTCGGCAATATGAACGATCTTTTCTTTGGTCATCTTCGGGTCCAGCGATCCGATCGCACATTCATCGCCCATCGTGACGATGAGCAGCCTGAACATCGTGCGGTCTCGGTGTCCGGTTCGTTAAACTATGCATTCCTGATTGTTAAATGCATGGCAGTCTTGGCCATTGGATCCTGCTGTCGCGGTCGCATGTGTGAGCTGGCGAGGCGGCCCGGTGATTCCAGCCGATGCAATATCGGGTAGACGTTGCCGGCGCGCACCGAACACGATGCAGCACGAAGCATCCATGTCGCGTTCTACGTGGCGGCTAGATTCCTCGGAACATCGGATGCCGGCGTTCGACTACGACGACTGGAGACGAGAACGTGGCGAAATCCGGTCAGTGCGCGTGAATCCACTGGTCCGGATCATTGTGCAGCGCATGCGCGACCCACTGGGTGCGATGGCTTACCGAAGGCGCGATTCGGCGCCGGAAGCGCTGGTCCCGCGCTGCTATCGAGCGTCGGCGCGACGACCGGATGACTTGCGCACACGTGCGAGAGGGTTGGAGATGTAGTGAATCGCGCGGTTGCTGAGCGTTACTGACGGCAGCAGGCACGCGAGTGACAGCCCGGCGACGGCCACCTTCTTGGCAGGACCCCAGAACGGATTGCGGAGCACGGTTTGCCAGTAGCGCCCGGATTCACACAGGAACCAGCGCCAGCGCCGCACGAGCGGCGCGTGATATAGGGTGCTGGCGAAGCGGGCCTTTTCGATCGCGAAGTCGAGCGGCGCGACCGGTAACGCTTCGTGCAGCCGCGTGCCGGCGATCATGCGCAGCGTCGACCACCGGCGTTCGGCCTTCTGCGCGCCTGTCGCGGCGTCTTCCGAATTGGTGAGGGCAAGGGCTGGCGTGCCGTCGGCCGGGCGCGTATCCGGCTGCTGATGCACGCGATAGCCGCCGAGCGTTGCATCGATCATGTGCACGTTGCCGAGCAACGCGATACCGTAGATCGCGTAGAAGTCTGCGCCATGCAGGTTGTCCGGGGTGACGGGCACCGGAAAGATGCGCTTGAGCGCATCGACCCGATATGCGTTGCCCGATGCTGGCGGCGACGGGTACAGCCAGCCCGCGCGCAGCAGGCGGCCGCAATCGGTGTCGACGGCTGACTGCGGCACGCTCGCCCCGGTCATCGCACCGTCCCGTGCGATCACGTCGAGCCGGAAATGCACCTTCACGAAGTCGCCGGACGCGAACGCTGCGAGCACGCGGATCGCGGCGTCGTCATAGAGCAGGTCGTCCGCGTCGAGCAGAATGACGTAGCGCGTCGTGACGTGCTCGAGCGCGCGGTTGTATGCGGCGACCTGACCGCGATTCTCCTGAAACACCGCCGTCACGCGCTTGCCGTACGAGCGAATGATGTCGCACGAATCGTCGGTGGAACCGTCGTCGACAACCAGCACGCGTACATCGTGCGCGGTCTGTGCGAGCGCCGAATCGATCGCGTCGCGCAGGTACGCGCCATGATTGTAGTTGCAGATTGCGATGGTCAGGTCGGTCATGAACGGGTGCTGAACGAGCGAAGGGCGGGCGATCCGGGTGCGGCGCGCGTGGTGCTCTCCCGGGCGCACTGCACGTCGGGACCACGACGCCGGATCGGGTGCGGCCGGTGCCTTTGGGCGATGCCGTAGCACGGTCGCGTCGCGTGATGGCCATGATACTCGTCGTCGATCGGCAGTCGGTTCGCGAGCCTACCGTTCTGCGATTCGCTTCAAGGGAAGCGCGATGGTCAACGGCACGCGAGATCGCGCCGCGAGAGCAGGGTGCATTGGTCTGTTGACGCACCGAAACCCGGCTGTTTCGAATGGTCTAATCGAACGTATCTTATCGCCCGCTTTTGGCGGTATCACGGGCAGGCAACCAGGCCGGCATGCCAGCCGACGCGCACGAAGTCATTCGAGGGAGCAGATTCGATATGCGTAGATCGCAAAGCCCGTTTCTCGCATGCGCGGCGATCGCCGGCATGTGCATGGCAGGCGGCCCGGCGTGGCCGGGTAGTGCCGTGGCAGCAGTCGGTACGCCCGCACCGGGCGCGCTTCATGCGAACGTACCGGATGCGTACGTTCGTCCCGCCGCGGACGCGGGGGATCAGACCGACACGCTGCAACGCGCGCTGGACGCGTTGCAGCCGGGCCAGCGACTGATATTCGCGCCGGGGCGGTACGTGATCGGCCGCTCGCTGGTCGTGCGGCAGCCGAATGTGGTGTTGTCGGGCTACGGCGCGACGCTGATCGCGACAACCCCCGACGACCAGACGATCGAGATGCGCGGCGACGGTACGACACTCGTCGGCTTCCGGCTCGCGGGAACCGGCACGACGCGGCTCACGACGCCCGCGTCGACGAAGGTCGAGGTAACGGGGCGCGGCGTGCAGGTGCTCGACAACGTGGTCGACGGCGGCGCCGGCGCCGGCATCTTCGTGTTCGGCGGCGCGGACGTCGCGATCGTCGGCAACGAGGTGCTGTCGACGCTGGCGGACGGCATTCACATGACGCACGGCTCGCACAACGTGCTCGTGCAAGGCAACGTCGTGCGCGGCACCGGCGACGACATGATCGCCGTGGTGAGTTACCTGGCGGAAGGCGTGCTGACGCGTAACGTGCTGATTACCGGCAACTCGCTGGAGGGCAATCCGTGGGGCCGGGGCATCACGGTGGTCGGCGGTGCGAACGTCACCATCTCGAACAACATCGTGCGCAACGTGCAGGTGAGCTCGGGGATTCTCGTCGCGCAGGAAGACAGCAACCGCACCGCCGGCTCGTCCGACATCCGCATCGAGCGCAACTCGATCGCGGATATCCAGACCGCGACGGGGCGGCCCGATCCGCGCCCGATCACACAGCAGGCGGCGATCGAGGTCAGCACGTGGTCGGGTTCGGTGTCGCGCGTGACCGTGATCGGCAACCGCGTATCGCACGCGCGATTCGACGGCATTCGTCTGTGGGGAAACGTGTCCGGCGTACGTATTGCGGATAACCAACTGTCAGAGATCGGCGGAATGCCGGTCCGGATCGACCCTGCGCACGATTGCGCGGCCGGCCGGGCGGCGAAGGCATCGGGAGGGCGAGCGAAGGGCACGCCGTGTGCGGCCGCGCTTCAGTCACTGTCGGCCGCGGGTGACGCGGTCGGCGCGGATACGTCGTTGTTGCCGCGCGTGCGCGAGTCCGTCAGGCAGGCACGCTGGTCGCAAGGCGGAATCGACTGATGGTGCGTCGCGTGGGCCGCCGGTTTGCGGCGGCACGCGGTGAACGGACCGCCGCCGCTTGCTCGCGCGGCGGCGCCCGTCATCGTCGAGCGCGCCGCCGCGATCCGCACGCGCCTACCGGATGACGCCGCGTTCCGCGACTTCCTCGTCCGGTTCGCGTGAGGCGAGCGACGCGCGCTGCGGCGCGGTCTCGACAACCGGCCGCCCATACAGATCGTCGAACCGCACGATATCGTCTTCGCCGAGATAGTCGCCCGACTGCACCTCGATGATCTCGAGCGGAATCCGGCCGGGATTCTCGAGACGGTGGACCTCGCCGACGGCGATGTAGGTCGATTCGTTCTCGCTGAGCAGAAAGGTTTCGTCGCCGCGCGTGACCTTCGCGGTACCGCGCACGACGATCCAGTGCTCGGCACGGTGATAGTGCATCTGCAGCGACAGCCGCTTGCCGGGCTCGACCACGATCCGCTTCACCTGGAACCGCTCGCCGAGGTCGATCGAATCGTAGTGTCCCCACGGCCGCTGCACCTTGCGGTGTTCGCTTGCCTGCGGGCGCTGCTCGGTCTTCAGGCGCGCGACGATGTTCTTCACGCGCTGCACGTCGTGCTTGTTCGCGACCAGCACCGCATCGGGCGTCTCGATCACGACGACGTCCTTCATCCCGACGCACGCGATCAGCCGGCCTTCCGAGCGCACGAAACTGTCCTGCGTATCCTCGAACACGATCGGGCCGCGCGCGACATTGCCCTGATCGTCCTTCGGCATGATTTCCCAGATCGCATCCCAGGTGCCGACGTCCGACCAGCCCGCGGAAAGCGGGACCACGATGCCTTCGATGCAGAGTTCGGGGCTCTGCGCGAGGCGTTCCATGACCGCATAGTCGATCGAGTCGGACGGACAGGCGTCGAAAGCCGCCGCGTCGATTCGGAAGAACGGGTCCTCGGCGGTGCCGGCGCGCCATGCCGCGTCGCAGGCCGCATGGATGTCGGGTGCGAGTGCGCCGATCGCCTTCAGCCAGATCGATGCGCGCGTGATGAAAATTCCGCTGTTCCACCAATAATCGCCCGATTGCAGGTAGCGTTCGGCGAGGGCGGCGTTCGGTTTCTCGACGAACCGCCCGATTGCATAGCCGCCTTGTCCGCCGAGGCGCCCGGCGCGCGGTTCGCCGACCTGGATGTACCCGTAGCCGGTTTCCGCGCGGCGCGGCAGCACGCCGAGGGTGACGATCGCGCCTTCCTGTGCGTAGCGCGCCGCGCGTCCGATCGTTTCCTGGAATGCGGCGACGTCGCCGATCACATGATCGGCCGGCATGACCACGAGGATGGGGTCGTCCGCAAGCGCGCTGGCGTCGAGCGCCGCGAGCGTCAGCGCAGGTGCCGTGTTGCGCGCGGCCGGTTCGAGCAGGATACGGGGAGGCGCCGAGCGCCCGAGCACCTGAGCGGCGCTCATGATGCGATGCTGTTCGCCGCATACCAAGAGCAGTGTGTCGCCGAGTGCCGCGTTCGCGATGCCGTTCAGGCGGCGCGCGGTCGACGACAGCGGCGATTCGTTCGAGGTCAGCTCGATCAACTGCTTCGGATACTGCTCTCGTGACAACGGCCAGAGGCGCGTGCCCGAACCGCCGGCGAGAATGACGGGCAGGATGCAGGGCAGCTCCGGTTCGGGAACCGGGCGAAGGGTGGCGCTCATCGATTGACTCCGGTATCGGCGGACAGCCGGTTGTGTGCGCAGCCGTCGACGCGCGCATCCTCGTCCCGCGATCGCGTCGCGGAGAGGCTCCGCGACAGGAGCTGGCGCAGCGCGCCGGCGGCGCGGCCTGCCGGCCGGACGAGACCGACGAACGGCGCACCCTGTTCCAGATAGGGGCCGTAAGCCTTGCGGAATCCGAAACGCTTGTAGAAAGCCTGGCGCTGTGCGGGCACGTGCGTGCGCACGGACACGTCGGGCCATGCGGCTTGCGCGGCCGTGAGCGCGCGCTGCATAAGTTGCTCGAGGGTGCGGTCGTCGCGACATGCCTCGCTCGTCAGTACCTTGTCGATCACGACGTCCGGATCCGCGTCGTCGCCGGGGAGCACGCGCGCGTAGGCGACGACTTCCGTCGTGTCGCCCCTGTGCATGCACGCGAACACGTGCAGCGCATGCGCATCCTTGCCGTCGATGTCGAGATGCGTGTGCGCGTCCTCGACCACCAGCACCGCGTTTCGCGAGCGCAGGATTGCGTAGAGATCGATGGCGCTCAGATGTTCGAATTCACAACAATGCCATTCCATGATGCTGTCCTCGTGTGAAGCCTTCAGCACGCCGGGCCGCATGAACGCGTTCGTTGCGTGCGGCCCGACGATATCCATGATGCGGATGCGGCGCGCGGCGGTCTGTTCGAAAGCGTACTCACGCTCCCGTTACTCCTGTTTCGCGGGGCCGATGCCGGCTGCGCAAGGCGTGCCGCGAACGGGGCAATGTGCGGTAGCACACGGTGGCCGTATGGCGGTTTTCCCATAATTGACGCATCGCGACGGCCCGCTGCGAAACGCGCAGCGAGGTCGTCCACATCGAACGAAATTGAAGGACCGGGGGCCTTGCTTGAAGATTGAGATCGTTCATGGCGGTCAGGTCGCGCATCGCGATCGGCTGTCGCTCGCACACCACCGTCTACCGCATCGCCGATTTCCTCGCGGTGCGCGCATCCTTCATCTGGCCGCGATCATTTCGCCGCGCCGGCCAACACGCGCATACTTGCCATTCCGCGCTGCCCAACTCTTTTGGCGCTGCGCGCGGGCTTGCGCCAGCGCCGAACCTGTCGCATCGGCATGCCGGCAGCGACCGGAGATGGCGCGACAGGCATGGACCTCATGCTGCATCGCGACAGGAGACGGACGATCCGGCCGGCCGCTTCGTTACGATGTTGTAACGGGCGCGCCCGGTTCACCCGCGTTCGATGTGTCACGCCGGCGTCGCGCTGGACGCGCGATTACCGACGCACGAAACATGTTGTCCGGACTTTTTGTGCGATTCAGGCGAGAATCGCGGGCAATGGGAGGCACCGATCTTGCAGAAAAGTGGGATTTGCCACTGATTGACAGGAATGGTCGTAGATAATCAAATCTGAGTCGCTAAATGCGCGCCGCGACGGCGGAGCGGCAGCGTAATGGCCTGAATTGTTATTTATCTTTTGGTAACAAGGCCATCTCGATACGGGGTGTAAATTCAGGAGCAGATGAAATGAGGTCACCATTCCGGAAGCGGGTTGGCGGCCATCCGGTTCAGCATCGGGCGCGACTGTCGTGTACGACGCGACGCAAATGCGGACGAAATTTCCGTTTGCCGACGTGCTCCGCCTGACGGCGCGTCGCATGAAAGCCGGAACGCCTCGGCTCCCGTGGCCGCGCGTTCCCTTCGAGTTCGATGACAACGAGGCCGGATAACATCCGGCTCGACCTCCGGGGGCTCTCGCCTTGTGCAGTTTCGATCTTCGCCAAAGCTGCGGAAACGCAGTGCGGACAGGCGGCCATGCGCCGCCGACCGCAGCGCACGCGAACGATTCGCGGAGTGGAGAAAGTGATGGTTCGTTATGAATATGCCAATAGCGCGCGATAAGAGCGCAGGCGGGGGGAGGACTACCGTGCAGCGTCCTCTGATTTACTGGACCCAGTCGCCGTCCGTCATGCTGCGCAAGGAGCTTGCTCGGCGCGACTGGAAAGTGACGGTCGTTGCACACGCAAACGAATTGCGCGACACCTCCGGCGAAATCACCTGCGGCATCCTCGACCTGAGCGGCGGCCACGCCGACGCGATCGGCAGCATCGCGTCGACTTGCGCGTCGATGCGCGATGTCGTATGGGTCGCGCTCGTCGAAACCGGCCAGACGGCCTCGCCGAACGTGCGCGCACTGTTGCGCGACTATTGCTTCGACTACATCACGTTACCCGCGTCGCACCAGAGAATCGCCGATACGGTCGGCCATGCGTACGGAATGGAATGCCTGTTCGCGCGCGATCGCGAAGCCCTCGAATCGCGGGAGCACGGCATCGTCGGCACCTGTAGCGCGATGCTGCGGCTGTTCGATACGGTGCGGCGCTTCGCGCGCACCGACGCACCGGTGTTCGTGTTCGGCGAAACGGGAACCGGCAAGGAGCTGACGGCCGTCGCGATCCATCGTCATTCGGAACGGCGCAACGGCCCGTTCGTCGCGGTCAACTGCGGTGCGATCCCGCCCCACCTGCTGCAATCGGAACTGTTCGGCTACGAGCGCGGCGCGTTTACCGGCGCGAACGCACGCAGGATCGGCTACGTCGAGGCCGCGAACGGCGGCACGCTGCTGCTCGACGAAATCGGCGACCTGCCGCACGAGAGCCAGGCGAGCCTGCTGCGCTTCCTGCAGGAGGGCGCGATTCATCGCCTCGGCGGCAGCGATCCGGTGCCGGTCGACGTGCGGATCGTCTCCGCGACCCACGTCGATCTGCGTGAAGCGATGGAAGAAGGGCGTTTCCGCGCGGACTTGTTCCACCGTCTGTGCGTGATGCGCATCGATCAGCCGCCGCTGCGTGCGCGCGGCAAGGACATCGAGCTGCTCGCCCATCACATGCTGGAACGCTTTCGTGGCGACGCGCGCCATCGTGTGCGCGGCTTCTCGACGGATGCGATCACGGCGCTCTACAAGCACGACTGGCCGGGCAATGTCCGCGAACTGATCAACCGCGTGCGGCGCGCGGTCGTGATGACGGAAGGGCGCCTGATCACCGCGCAGGACCTCGAGCTCGAATACTGTCTCGACGCCGCGTCGCCGTCCGTTGCCGATATCCGCAAGTCGATCGAACGTGAAGCGATCGAATCCGCGCTGCTGCGCACGCGCGGACGCGTCGCCGCTTCCGCGCGCGAGCTCGGTGTGTCGCGTGCAACACTCTATCGCTGGATGGAAGCGTACGGAATCGAGCGGCCGCGCGGCACGGGATCGTCGGACTGACGTGTGCGGCGCGGCCGTGCGGTCCGGTCGCGTCAGCCGGCCAACGCGGCGCGCACGGTTCGTGCGGCGTTGACCGCGCGGATCTCGACGGTCGGTGGCGCGCCGGCGGCCGGATGGTCGCCGGCGTTATCCTGCGGCACGAGCGCGACGCGTGCCGGCGTGCCGGGCGCGAGATCGAACCAGTCGTCGCGCGGCACGAAGCCCGGTGCGTCGATCTGCACGTGACGCGCGACGTGGCGCGTATCGATGTCGACGTGCCACGTGTCGCCGGTGCGCGACACGCATGCCTCGATGCCGGGTTCGCGGCGGGCGAACACGGCCGGGTGCGTGCGGGACGGGAAGTAGAAGGCCTGCGACAGCAGCGTGCCGTCCTCGGCGCGCAGCGTCGCGACGACGGTATCGTGCTCGCACGGGCCGAAGCGATACGCGTAGGTCCAGTCGAAGAAGCGGCCGAGCAATTCGGCCGAATCGAGCCGCACCGTGCCGTGCGCGGCGATCCGGAGCGGCCCGCCAGCCCGCGCGACCGGCGTGCGGCCGTCGCGCAGCGCGACCAGCTCGACGGCTGCCGACAGCGGCGCCGGCCGCTCGTTGATCACGTGCACGTCGAGCCCGTTCAGCCCTTCGTCGACGAGCAGGACCTGCACCGGTTGAAGTACCTGGCGCAGCGCATACCATGCCGATTTCGGCCGATGCGTCGCATCGAGCAAGCCCCATCCGGCGCCCGCCATCACGTCCTGGAACTGCCAGACGAGCGCACCCGCGCAGCGTGAGCCGGTGCGCCGCCATTCCGAGAACGTGTCCCGCATCAGGTCCGCGATTACCGCGCGCGACAGCTCGAAGTAACGCGACGGGTCCTCGCGCCGCAGGCGGTCGGGTGCCACGTCGTACAACGTCTGCAGATAGTGATCGCGAATATCGTCGAAATCCCACGACGTGCCGGGATCGCGCGGCACGGCCGCTTTCCAGCGCGGCTCGTGTACGCCCGGCCAGCCGAGGCTTGCGAGCATCTCATCGCACGGCACGTTCGCGAACGCGAGGCATTCGCTTGCGAAGCGCACGTCGGCGCGACGCGCGTCGTCGAGCGGGCGAAGGTACGCGCCGACGCCATAGTAGTGCGACACGCGTTCGCGCGGCATGAACGGCAGCACGCCGCCGTCGGGCGAGTCGGGGACGTAAAGCGCGTCGGGCCGTCGCTTCGCCACATGGCCGGCGAGGCGCTCGGCGGTCAGTTCGAGGAAGCGCTGTTTCGGCCCGAGCCCCGACATCGCGGCCTGCTGCGCGATCTCGCTGCCGCCGCACAGTACCGCGAGCGATGGCGACGCACGGTGGCGCGTGAGGAACTGTTCGACTTCGCGATCGACGGCGTCCGCGAACGCGTGATCGTCGAGCGCGTAGTCGAAGTTCGCAAACATGAAGTCCTGCCAGACCAGCAGTCCGAGCCGGTCGCACCACGCGTGGAATGCGTCGGCCTCGTACGCCATCGTGCCGCCGACGCGAATCATGTTGAAGCCTGCGTCGCGCGCGTGTCCGAGCAGCCGGCCGTAGGTTGCGTCGTCCGCGTGCAGTGCGAGCGGCGCGGCGCTGCTCCAGCAAGCACCGCGCGCGAACACGCGCACGCCGTTCACGCGCACGCCGAACCCTTTGCCGTCGTCGCCCGCGTCCTGCTCGATCGTGCGAAAACCTGTCGCGCCGAGCGACCGTCGGTCGGCGCCGATGTGTAATGCGACGTCATAGAGCACCGGTTCGCCGTGCGTGTGCGGCCACCAGCGGCGCACGTTCGGCACCGCGACGCTCGCGTGCAGGCGGCTGACGCCGCTGCGCTCGAGCGTCGCGTGGTGCTCGCCGCACGACAGCCGGGCCGTGAACGCCTCGGGCAGCGGTCCGGCGAACGCGAGTTCTGCGTCGAGCCAGCCGGTGTCGCCGTCGATGCGCGCATGCAGGTCGCAATGAACGAGAACGGGGCCGTCGGCCGGATCGAGGACGTCGACGGGCCGCCACGGTCCGGTCGGCACGCAGCGCGGAAACCAGCCGGGCATGTGCCCGAGCAGCGACGTGCGAACGGTGCGCAGCGTCGCCGGTTCGGCCAGACGCGTGCGCCAGCGTGCACGCCGCGGTGCGCGCACGTCGCGCAGGTGCGGCGCGAGGGCGCGGAAGCAGACGGTCAGCCGATGCGTGCCGTCGAGCGACACGGGCACGTCGTGCGCGACGAACATGCTGTCCGAGCGCAGGACCGGCGTGTCGTCGAGCCATGCTTCGGCGAGTGTCGCGAGGCCGTGAAAGCGCAACACGCGCGGCCCGTGCCCATGCAGTTCGACGCGATACCAGTGGTCGCGCTCGGCGAGCGACGCCGTGTCGTCGGGCCGTCCGGCCAGCGCGAGCGCTTGCGCGACCGTGCCGGGGACGGGGGCGGCGACCCAGCCGTCGGCGGGAAGATCGAGTGGCCCGCGCGCGGCGCCCGCGGCCGTGGCGAGCATCGACCACGCGAGCGCGGCTGGGGCGCGCATCACCGCATCAGCGGCACGGGGGCCGCGTCGCCGCGAACGGGTGCCGCGTGCTGAAGCGGCGGGGTGATCTGCCGCGCGCAGTCGATGAGGTCGGCGTAAGCCGCTTCGATCGCTTCGAGCGTCGCGTCGCCGCGCTCTTCCTTGCCGCGCGCGCAGGCCCGCGCCAGCCGGAACTCAAGCACCATCGCCTCGGACGCGATGCGGTCGCAGGCGATGCGAATCTCGGCGAACGGTCCGACGCAGCCACTTGCCTGCAGCCAGCGCGCGTAGTGGCCGAACAGCTCGAAGTTCGCGCCGAGTTGCCGCACCGAATTGAACGAGTACGCGTGGAACCGTTCGAGCGGGGAGACGGCGAGTGATTTCGCATCGATCTGCAACTGGCGCCGGAACATCGTGACCGGATTGACGACCGGCAGGCGGCGCAGATGGCGTTGCAGCGACGCGAGCGAGGCTTCGCACAGTGCGCGCTCGTCAAGCGGCGCGAAACGCCGCTTCGCGCACTCGACGTAAGGCGGCAGCGGCATCGGCGAACCGCCGCCGACGAGGCCGTCGTAGTCGATATCCTCGGCCACGTAATAGCCGCTGTTGTGGAAGTAGCCGATCTGGCGGCGCGTGCGATCGATCGCGTCGATACCGATCGTCGTCTTCGTATGCTGCGTGCGGTAGCTGCTGCCGCGCGTGTCCGGCAGGAACCACGCGTCGACTTCGACGATCATCAGGTGACCGCGCGCGACCTGCGTCTCGATGTGCTGGTCGAGCGGCTCGTAGATGGAGTGTTCCTGCACGACGATTCCGTAAAGTCGCTCCAGTTCGTCGTGCGGAAACTTGAAGAACGTGAACTGGTCGCCCTCGAAATCGAGTGCGATCGTAAACGGCAGTGCCGCGTACGGATTGAGGCCCCACCACCGGAGCACCTCGAGCCACATGTCGACGTAGCAGTTGGTCTGCTTCCAGACCATCTCCTGACTGTGCAGCGGGTGCGGCCGGTAGTGGCGTGCGCGGTGGCGCACGTCCTCGAACGACGCATCCTCGCCGTCGCGGGACACGAATTTCATCGCGTACCCCACAGCACGTCGCGAACGTCGGCAGGCCATGCGTCGATGTCGAAACCATGATGACGGAACAGCGCGAGCGTCAGCCGCTCGAGGCCGAAGCCGACACAGCCCGTGTGCGCGACGTCACCCGTTGCAGTGCGGATGTCCCACAGCAACCCGAAGTGATCCATGTGGTAGTTGAAGCTCAGGCACGCGGTCTGGCGATCGTCGTGCTCGATCGGGATCAGAAGCTCGAACTTCAGGTTCTGCTCGCGCTGGCTGTTCGCGACGATCTTGCCGCCGCGCCCGAAGAACGGATCGTTCGCGAGATCGATCGCGTTCGGCAGGCGCAGCGCCTCGATCATCCGCGTGCCGCGCTCCATCCACGTCGCGCGGAACGCGACGATCTGCTCGGGCGTGCCGATCTGCACGTATTCACGCATCCGGAACAACTGCATGCGGGTCGGGTCGAGCGACGGCTCGTGGCGGAAGCAATACGAAAACACGTCGACGATGCGGCCGTGGTCAGGCAGTGCACCCGCGCGCGCGACGACCGGATAGACCGGGTAGCAGGCGGCCGGCGTCATCACGACGTAAGTCGGCTTCTGGCTTTCGGTCCAGTCCTCGCCGCGGTCGAGGCACTGCAGCACGCGCTGGTGACGCTGTTCGTCGCCGCAGAACGCGTGCACGCTGCCCGCGAGTTGCGGGAAGCTCTTCATGTATTCGCTGCGCTCGAATTCGGTGCGGCTCATCGCCGGCGGGAAGCGCAGCACTTCGGCCTGCTGGTCGGCGCCGAGGCGCGTGACGAAGGCGTCGAGCGCCTCGACGACGCGCTCGAACCGTTCGCTGCGGCCGAACAGGCCCTGGATGCCGGTCGACACGAGCAGGCCCGCATCGATCAGCTCGTCGCGCAGCGGATTGACGCCCGCGCGGTCGAGCGGCGCGTCGGACGGGGTGGCGGCGGAGGGCACGGACAGGCGGTCGTTCACGAATGTATCTCCAGCGTCGCGGGACGCAATGCGAGCAGCAAGCTCGCGGTATTGGCGGCAATGCGGTCGTTGCTGATCATCAGCGGCGCCGCGTGCAGGTCGCGCAGATGGCGGCCGATGCTGAACGGCGTGCCGTGCTTGTAGCCGGCCATCCCGCAGATCATCATTGCCTGCTGTGCGACTTCGAGCGCGGTCGACGACACATAGGTCTTCAGCGTGTTGATCTCGGCAGCCCAGGCCATGCCGGCCGACCACGAGCGGGGCGACGCGCTGGCATAGAGGCGCAGTACGTTGTCGACGCGGGCCTGCATCGCCTGCATCAGCGCGAGCGATTCGGCGATGCGCCGCGACGCGGGCGACGGCGCGCCGTCAGTCTGGCGCGCCTGCGCGCGGAAGAACTGATGCGCGCGATGGAACGCATCGCCGGCCACGCCGATCCACACCGCCGCCCACAGGATGTGCGAAACCGGCACCATCGTCTGTTCGGCGATCTGCGCGAACGGCACGGGCAGGCATTGCTCGGTCGCGCCGTGTGCGTCGAGCACGAAGCCGTTGCTGCACGTTCCGCGCATGCCGAGCGTGTCCCATTCGCCGCGGCGCGTGAGCGTATAGCCGTCGCGCAGCAGGGTAACGAGCACCTGGTCGGACGCCGGCGCGTCGGCGTCGCGCCGCGCGGTCGCGAGGATACCGTCCGCATAGTCGCCGTACGAGATCGTCGGCGCGGACTTGTGCAGCCGGAATTCGCCGCCGTTGGTCGCGAGCGCGCACTGGCTCGCGCGCAGGTTGCCGCCGACGCCGTCTTCCGACGTCGCCGACGCGAGCAGCCACTGATGGCGCACGAGCTGCTGCAGGAACAGCTTGTGCCAGCCCTGGTCGGCAGCGTGATTGACGATGCAGGCGACCTGGATCTGGTGCATCGCGAACACCATCGCCGACGATGCGCAGGCCTGGCCGAGGATCGAGCATGCCGATGCGATATCGGCCAGCGACGCGCCGGCACCGCCGAGCTGGGCCGGGACCATTGCGCTCAGCAGGCGGCGCGCGCGCATGGCCTCAATCGCTTCGACGGGGCAGCGCGCGTCGCGATCGACCGCATCCGCGTGCTGGGCGGCGATTTGCGCGACCGCGCGCGCGGCCTCGTCGAGCCGGCGTGCATCGTCGTCGGCCGCGAGTTCGGGAAGCAGCGCGCTCATGCGGAATGCTCGGAGCGTTGCAGCGTAGCGATCGTGTCCGCGAGCGCGTCGATGCTGCGGAACAGATTGCGGTTCAGCATCTCGTCGGGAATCTCGATGTTGAACTGCTTCTCGATCGCGAGCATCAACTGGATCGTGTCGAGCGAGGAGAGGCCCGCTTCGTAGAGGTCGTCCCCGTCACCGATCGAATCGATCGCGGCTTCGAGGTGGGCAACGTGCTTGAGGATGGTTCTGATTTCGTTTTTCACGTGCTGCTCCGGCGTGTGTGATGTCGTCCGCACGGTCGGACGCGCGCAGCGCGCTGACATCCCCCCGGCAGTCCGGCATCAGTAGACCATTCGCAAGCACGGCGTTCTGTACGCCACCCTACAATCGGCTGACTCGGATCGCACGCGTGCGCCGAAACGGCGTGCGCATCACGCGCGTGCCGCGGCGGTCACGCTCGAATCGGCCGACAGGATGCGCTTCATCTCGTCGCGCACGATCGCGCGGCAGCCGCACGACATTTTCTCGAGGCCCGCAAGATCGGCAAGCTCGATCGAGCTCCGGTACTGTCGAATCAGGCCGAGCTTCTGAATCTCGCCGGCTGCGTCCGTGACCGTCTCGCGACGCACGCCGAGCATCTGCGCGAGCATGCTGTGGGTGACCTGGATCTCGATGCTGCGCGACCGGTCGTAGGCAAGCAGGAACCATCTGCATAACTGATGTTTGAGCACGTGATGGCGGCTGCAGAACGTGATCTGCGATACCTGGGCCATCAGCAGCCGCACGCAGACAAACACCAGATGGCGAATCACCGGCGACGCATCGAAAGCGGCGGCGAAGATGCGTCGGTCCAGCCGGTAGACGAAGCCGTCGCGACATGCGACGGCACGGCACGGCATCCGGCCGCTGCCGCCGATCACGTCGTCGCATACGACACTCTCGCTGCCGATCTCGGCAACTTCCAGCGTCATGCCGCCGGACGAAACGTACTGCAGCGAAATCGCAGTCGTGACGGGCAGGTAAACCGCGGCGAGCGTTTCGCCGGGCTCGCACAGCACCTGGCCCGATTTCAGGTGAACGAGCTGAAGATTGGCAATCAGCGTGGCGCGTTCCTCGCGGTCGAGGGCCGCGAGGAACCGGTTGGCGTCGAAGCTGTGGGAGAGCTCGATCATGCCGTTCGCGTGGGCGACGGCGTCATTGGCCTGGTGGGTCACGGCGCATCCTCGTAGGGGGCGGTCGCACGTCGCGCGGCGGCATCCCCGGGGATTTAGCACGCGCGTGCGGATTTGTGTTCGTCGAAATTCGAATGACGATGGCGGGAAAAGGCTAGCACGCAATTGAATTCGATAAATTGCGCACTACGTCACTTCACAAAGTTTGACGATTCAACATAAATGAAAATGTTATATGGATTTGAAGATCATGCTCTGAAGAGTTAATCACGTTGATATGGATCGACGGATAAGTCGAGAATTCGATGTCGATCCGGAATCAATCGAGAAGTGACGGGTATCGTATATGTAAAACATTAAGAATGCATCTAGCATTATTTGACAATTGAGATTGATGTTGTAAAGTTATCAGTGAAATCATGTGGTTACGTCTGTTATGTGCGTTCGATTACAAAGCCGTAAATTAATGTGTAGATTCATATTTGAGACAGTTTCAAACGATCATTCGAGGTGCCGTGAACCGCCCGGGCGCCATGCGAGACATCACGGAAACAATTGAAAACGGCCCGTAAGTATTTGAACGATAAGCTTCGCGCGCCGCTGTTGGCGCCGCCGCGCACTCGGTGATCATTGATCAGTCGAATCGCTTCCTGTGTCCACTGTGGCAGAGGGTGTCCGAAAATGAGACGCTTTTGACAGTTTTCAGTTGGTAATTCGGCGGGGCTAAATCGCTGGTCATTTATATATTAAGGATGAAGCTGGTATTGGCACGTAAATCGCTTATTGAGATGGGCGCATCGAAACGGGACTCCCGATTCGATCCGGCGGCGTGAAGCCGCAGGTCGATTGGATGGAGGGTTGTGGGCCGCAACCCGCGTCGCCATCCGGACGCGCATCACGATAACGAGTTCCGCTGACGCAGTTGCATGCGGCGCGGAAGACAAATGGGATACAGACATGCTTCATCTTCACTCGAGCTACTCGGCGAATGCCATCCTCGATGCCCTCCCGGAGGACAGCATCCGTGCCATCGCACCGCACCTCGAACTGGTCAGGATCAAGGCCGGCATGCTCGACCGTGTCGGGGAACCGATGCGCCATCTGCATTTCCCGACGACCGCCATGATGTCGGTGCAGCACCTGATGGAAGACGGCGCGATGGTCGAGGTTGCCGTGGTCGGCCGCGAAGGTGTGGTCGGCCTGGCGACGCTCGTCGGCGGCACCTCGGTATCGAACCGCATCGAAGTCCGTATCGGCGGGATGGCCTACCGTGTGCCGACCTGCGTGATGCGCGCGGAATTCGAACGTTCGCCGGCGACGTATCGGCTGTTGTTGAACTACTGCCAGGCGATGATGGCGCAGATTTCGCGCAGCGCGTTGTGCAACCGCCATCACTCGGTCAGCGAGCAGTTGAGCCGCTGGCTGCTGCTCGCGCATGACCGGATCGACGGCGACGAACTGGCCGTCACGCAGCAGACGATCGCGAACATGCTCGGCGTGCGTCGCGAGGGGGTGACGGAAGCAGCCGGCAACCTGCAGGAAGCCGGGCTGATTCGTCAGCGTCGCGGCCGCATCACGGTGCTCGATCGCGACAGCCTCGAGCGTCAGGCGTGCGAGTGCTACGAGCTGATTCGTGCGGACTATCGCCGGCTGCTCGGCACGCGTGCCGGCGTGCGATCGATGCCGGTGCGACCGCGCATGTACGACGTGCACGGCGGATTCCCCGCGCACGGTGCGTGACGATGCATGCGATGGCGGGTGGAGCGAATACGATGCGGCGCGCCGCGATCGCCGCGGCCGATGCCGCGCTCCTGCTGGCAGGCGCGCTAGCCGCGCAGGCGGTGATGGGACTCGCATGGCGCGATCTGTCGGACGCGCAGCGCGGCGCGATTGCATTGCTGTGCGCGTTGACGGTCGCGCTGTTGCCGCGCAGTGTGCGCTTGTTGCGCGGCGCGGCATCGTCGCATGACAGCGGCACCGTGCTGACGCGCACGATGATCGCCGTTGTGTGCGCGGGCATGCTGACGGTGGCTGGCACGATGTGGATCATGAACCGCGGCGGCACGGTCACGACGCGCTGGATTGCGCGGACGGTGCTGTCCGGCGACGCGGCACTGCTGCTTGGCAGGCTGGCACTGTGCGCGCTGGCGATCAAGCGGGGCGATCCGCGCGCGCGGCAGCGGCGGGTCGCGATCGTCGGCGCGACCGCTTACGGACGGGTGGCGATCGAGCGCATGCAGCGCGATCCTGCCGGCCCGTTCGCGGCGGCCTGCGTGTTCGACGACGACGCGCCGGCCTCGGCAGCCGCCGACGGAATCGGCGGCGTCCCGGTGATCGGCGACTGGGGCGCGCTGCGGCGCATGATCCGCGGCGGCGAGATCGACGAAGTGTGGCTCACGCTGCCGATGTCGCACGAGTCGCGCATTCAGCGCATCGTGCGCGAATTGCGCGACGAGTTCGTCGAGTTGCGACTGTTGCCTGACGTGCGGCAGATGGCGGTCGTCGAGCGATCCGCGACCGATGTGCTCGGCATGCCGGCAATCAACCTCGCGACCACGCCGCGTTCCGCGCCGGAACTGTGGGCGAAGTTCGCGTTCGACCGGATGTTCGCGGTCGCCGTGCTGATCCCGCTGCTGCCGCTGCTTGCGGCGCTGGCGGTCGCCGTGAAGCTGTCGTCGCCGGGCCCTGTCTTGTTCAGGCAGCGCCGCAAGGGTGCCGACGGTCGCGAGTTTCACATCCTCAAGTTCAGGACGATGCGCGTGCATCGCGCACAGCCCGGTGTCGTGCGGCAGGCATCGCGCAACGACGCGCGCATCACGCCTGTCGGCGCATTCCTGCGGCGCACGTCACTCGACGAGCTGCCCCAGTTCTTCAACGTGTTGTTCGGCCAGATGTCGGTGGTTGGCCCGCGTCCGCATGCGATCGAACACGACGACTTCTACCGGCAACTGGTCGACTGCTACATGTATCGCTATCGCGTACGACCGGGGATCACCGGATGGGCGCAGGTGAACGGCTATCGCGGCGAGACGCGCAAGGTCGAGGCGATGGCCGCGCGTGTGAAGTTCGATCTGTTCTACATGCAGAACTGGAGCTTCTGGTTCGACATGAAGATCATCCTGATGACGGTCGTTCGTGGCTTCGTCGGGCGTAATGCATTTTAATGAACAGGATTGCGAAGTATTATGCGCGGTTCTTTCGTCGTCGATGCGATGCTCCACGCAACGGCGCACCTGAAACCGCGCGTCAACCGTCCGACGGCGGCTGAGCGGCCGCCGGCGACGCGGTGGGCGTGACGGCGGGGCTGGCATCGGGCGCGGCTTGCGCGCTCGACGGCTGGATGGCGTGCTGGATCGTCGGCACGACCATCGTCGGGAACAGGGCCGCAAGGGCCACCCAGATGACGACGCCGAACAACATGACGTTCTCCCGGAAAACCGCGGATTCACCGCGCATGCTTTCAATCTACGTCGCAACTTTTTACAGGGGATTGATCGACCTCAACGGCGGCTGCGTCAGACGAATGCGGGCGTGCGGGATTATCGCGTCGGTCCCCGGTTTTTCGCGCGCATGGTGCGGGCGCTGACGACGGTCAACACATGCGTGTGCATTGGGTTTATGCTGCGTCGAATGCGTCCGGCGCTTCGTGCGGCCGGGCGCGCATCCGGGCGCGGCGAGCCGGGCGTTCCGGCCCGCCGCGCACCGGCGCGACAACCGCGCGCCGCATGCGCTTTGCGCGGAACCCGGAAAAGGAGAGACGGCGATGGCGCTCGATCGAGAACAACGGCAGACGCTGCAGCGGCGCCTGACCGAGAGCGAGCAGGCGTTGCGGGCGAACATCCGCACGAGCGAGGACCAGCGCGCATCGGAGTCCTATGCGGATCTCGCCGGCGCGGCGCCGGACGAGGGCGACGAGGCGAACGCCGATCTGTTCGTCGACATGGATCACGCGCTGATCGGGATGAAGCTGGCCGAGTTGCGTGCGATCGGGCGCGCGCAGCAGCGCATCCGCGACGGCAGCTACGGCGAATGCATCGATTGCGATGCGCCGGTCGGCTACGCGCGGCTGCTCGCGCGCCCGACTGCCGAGCGTTGCACGCATTGCCAGTCCCTGTACGAGCGTCGCTACGCGACGACGCCGCGCGCATCGCTCTGATGTATCGGCGCAGGAGCCGCGCAGGCCGCATGCCTCGCGCGACATGACACGGGCAATCGGTGCAGGATGATCAACGGGCGCCCGCCGTCGTCGACATGCGGCGCCGGGCGGGCAGAGGCCGCCGCACCAGCGCACGGCGCCATCCACGTGGGAGGGAGCCACGCCGACCATGCCGATCCACAATGCCGAGTGTGCGGCCGTCTTCGCCGAAATCGCCGATATGCTCGAGATTCAGGGCGCCAACCCGTTCAGGGTGCGCGCCTATCGCAACGCGGCGCGGACGATTGCCGATTACGGGCGCGACATTCCGGCGATGCTCGCGAGCGGCGGCGATCTCGGCCGGATTCCATCGATCGGTGCCGATCTCGCGGCGAAGCTGCGCGAGATCGCCTCGACCGGCACCTGCGAACTGCAGCAAACGCTGCGTCATGCGCTGCCGCGCGCGATCGTCGAACTGCTCGACGTGCCGGGGCTCGGCGCGAAACGAGTCAAGGCGCTGCATGACGCACTGCACGTCGAGTCGCTCGAACAGCTACGCGTCGAAGCGAAGAGCGGGCACGTGCGCGCGCTGCCGGGTTTCGGCGCGAAGACCGAAGCCCATCTCCTCGACGCGATCGACGACCGCCTGAAGCGCGAGCCGCAACGCTTCCTGCTGCCGGATGCCGCGCAATCGCTGATGCCGTTGCTCGAGCGTCTGCGCAAGGTGGCCGGCGTCGGGGAAGCGGTGCCGGCGGGCAGTTTTCGCCGCAACCGCGAGACGGTCGGCGACCTCGACATCCTCGTGACGGCGCGCGATCCGGCCGCGGTGGCCGATGCGTTCGTCGGCTACGGTGAAGTCGCGCGCGTGCTCGCGAACGGCAAGACGCGTTCGAGCGTCATGCTCGGCAACGGGCTGCAGGTGGACCTGCGCGTCGTCGATGCCGACGCGTTCGGTGCCGCGCTCGTCTATTTCACGGGATCGAAGGCGCACAACATCGCCCTGCGCAGGATCGCGCAGGCCGGCGGCCTGAAGATCAACGAATACGGCGTATTCCGCGGCGACGAGCGGATCGCGGGCGCGACGGAGGCATCCGTCTACGAGGCGATCGGTCTTCACTGGGTGCCGCCCGAGTTGCGCGAGGACCGCGGCGAGATCGACGCGTCGCGCGCGGGCACGCTGCCGGCGCTGGTCGAGCGCAGGCACGTTCATGGCGATCTGCATGCGCATACCAGGGCGTCGGCCGGGCGCGACAGCCTGCGCGCAATGGCGGATGCGGCCCGGGCCCGCGGGCTCGCGTATCTGGCCGTCACCGATCGCGCACCGGATACGCAAGGTGGCCGAGCCGATGGCGACTGGCTCGTGCGGCAGATCGACGAGATCGACCGCCTCAACGCGTCATTCGACGACTTCGTGCTGTTGAAGGGCGTCGAGGCCGGCATTCGCGAAGACGGCAGTCTCGACGTGCCCGACGACGTGCTTGGGCGCCTCGACCTCGTCGTCGGCGCGGTGCGCGACGGCTTCGACCTGACAGGCGACGCGCAGACCCGGCGAATCCTGCGTGCGATGGATCATCCGTATTTCACGATCCTCGCGCATCCGACCGGCCGGCTGCTCGGCGAACGCGACGCATGCGAACTCGACGTGCCGCGTGTGCTCGCCGCAGCCGCCGCGCGCCGCTGCTTCGTCGAACTCGATGGCGACCCGCGACGGCTCGATCTGCCGGACGTCTGGTGCCGCGAGGCCGCGAAAGCCGGTGTCGCCGTGGCGATCGGCTCGGACGCACGTTGCGCCGACGATCTTGACAACCTCGGATACGGTATCGGCCAGGCGCGGCGTGGTTGGCTCACGCGGCACGACGTGCTCAACACGCGCACGCTCGCGCAACTGCGGCCGCTGCTGGCGCGCACGATGCGCGCAAGCGGCGCGTCGAAGCGCGGGCGCCCGAAGGGCGCGTGACGGCGCCCGCGGAAGTCAGGCCAACACGTCTTCCGCTGGCACGTACGGCAGGCCGAGCGCCAGCGCGACGGCCTCGTAGGTGATGCGGCCGTCGCACACGTTGAGGCCCGCGCGCAGATGGGGATCGTCGGCCATCGCGCGTTTCCAGCCCTTGTCGGCGAGCGCGAGCGCATGGCCGAGCGTCGCATTGTTCAACGCGAACGTCGACGTGCGCGCGACCGCGCCGGGCATGTTCGCGACGCAGTAGTGCACGACGCCGTCGACGACGAAGGTCGGCTGCGCATGTGTCGTTGCATGCGATGTCTCGAAGCAGCCGCCCTGGTCGATCGCGACGTCGACGACGACGGCACCCGTGCGCATCGTCGCGATCATGTCGCGCGTGACCAGCCGCGGCGCCGACGCGCCCGGCACGAGCACTGCGCCGATCACGACGTCGGCGTCGCGCACGGCTTCGTCGATCGTGTGCGCGTTCGAGCAGACGGTCGCGATCCGGTTCGCGAAGACCAGGTCGAGCTGGCGCAGCCGGGCCACGTTCGTGTCGAGCACGGTGACGCGTGCGCCGAGGCCGACCGCCATCTGCAGCGCACCGGTGCCCACCACGCCTGCGCCGAGCACCACGACGTGCGCGGCCGGCACGCCGGGCACGCCGGCCATCAGCACGCCGCGGCCGCCCCGCGGGCTTTCGAGGTGCGTCGCCGCGACCTGGATCGACATGCGTCCGGCGACCTCGCTCATCGGCGCGAGCAGCGGCAGCCCGCCGCCGGGGCCCGTCACGGTCTCGTACGCGATGCACACCGCGCCGGACTTCACCAGCGCGGCCGCCTGCTGGGGATCGGGCGCGAGATGCAGATACGTATAAAGAATCTGTCCGCGCCGCAGCATCGCGCACTCGGCCGCCTGCGGCTCCTTGACCTTGATGATCATGTCGGCGCGCGCGAAGACGTCGCGCGCGTCGTCGCACAATGTCGCGCCTGCGGCCGTGTAGTCGTCGTCGTGCAGACCGATCGCGGTGCCCGCGCCGCGCTGCACGAGCACGCCGTGGCCATGACGCGTGAGTTCGCGCGTGCCGGCCGGCGTGAGGCCGACGCGGTACTCGTGATTCTTGATCTCCTTCGGCACACCGATCAGCATGAGTCGCCTCCATGGGTATTCGTCATTGTTGTCGTGCCCGAGCGCGCCGGCGAACGGCACGTATGCGACCGCTGCGCATGCACGGTTCGAGTGCCGTACTGGAATAAAAGGGTAGTGGTGCCCGGAGGGAAGTCAAGCGGCGGCCAGTGCGACGGTGCGCGCGCACTGCATCGCAGCACGCGGCGTGGCGTATTGCGACCGGACGTCGCAATGCATGCGGCACGTGGTTTGGGTATCGTCTCGTGTTGCGCGGAACGGAGCCGCGTGCTGCCGGAGCCGTTCCGGCTGGATCACGACACGATGAGACAAGGAACCTTACCGAGATGAGCGGCGCGTATTTCAGCGTGCCGACGCTTTGTGCGATTGCAATCGTTCACGTCTACTGGGCGTTCGGCGGACGGTTCGGCAAGCGTGCGGCCATTCCGGAACAGGATGGGGTACCGCTCCTGCGGCCGACCATGGTCGGCACGCTCGCCGTCGCGACGGCGTTGCTGGCCGGCGCATGCGCGGTGGCGTCGCGCGCCGGCTGGCTGTGGCCGAACCTGTATCCCGGCGCGATCGCGCTCGCGATCGTTGCGCTCGCATTGATCTTCGCGGTGCGCGCGGTCGGCGATTTCCGCTACGTCGGCTTCTTCAAGCGAGTGCGCGGGTCGCGTTTCGCGCAGATGGACAGCCTGTGTTACTCGCCGCTGTGCGTGGCGCTCTCGTTGTCGATCGCGTCGATGCTTTGGTCGTGATGAGCGTCGCGCCTCGCGCGGCAGCCAGTTTGCCGCGCGCGGCGCCCTGACGCCCGTCGCGGCGTCGCGATCGAACGCGCGGAGTGGGCGAAGCCCGCGCATCGCGCCACCGTGGTGAGCGTCAACACGACCCGCGCCACGGGTCTTGCGTATTCCGGAAAACGATTTCCTCATTATTGCGGTTTTCGATGTAATGAATTGCATTGAACCCTTTGGAAATGGAACCGGTTCCATTTATAATTCGCGGCGTTTGTCGTCGGGCCCGGAATGAGGGTCGTGCACGATGCGCTTGCCGTCGGCCAGCGCGGCGTCTAAGTTGAACAGGGCCATGGCGATGAAGGGCGGATGCGGGCGGTAAGCCGGTATCTGCCCGATGATCAGACCCGCGAAGAGGTCGAACCCGCAGCGCGCCGGAACCGGCGCGCTGCGCGGCTGCATGACGGCGCCACCGCGCAGCGCGTGGCGTGCGCCCGCATCGAGGTTGTTCGCAACGCCGCAAGAACAGGACGGCCGGCCGCGCGCGGCAAGGCTGCCGTGCCGGGCATGCCGCATGCGGAATGCGGGCCCCGAACCACGTTCCACAACGATCACCATCCGACCATGTCCACGCCACCCGACAAACCCAATTCGCGTCGCCGCTTCCTGCGCACGTCGGTCGCGCTCGTGCCGATCGCGTCGGTCGCCGGTTGCGACCTGCGCTCGTCGTCGTCCTCGACCACGGCCGGCAATGCCTCCACCGCGCCGGCCGGCGGCGAACGCGCGCCGTACAAGCCGACCTTCTTCGATGCGAAGGAGTGGGCGTTCGTCCAGGCCGCCGTCGACCGGTTGATCCCGGCCGACGCCGAAGGCCCCGGCGCGCTCGAATCCGGCGTGCCCGAATTCATCGACCGCCAGATGGAAACCCCGTACGCACACGGCGCGACGTGGTACATGCAGGGGCCGTTCCAGCAGGGCGTGCCCGAGCTCGGCTACCAGCTCAAGCTCGTGCCACGCGACATCTACCGGCTCGGCATCGCGGCGGTCAACCGCTATTGCGAAAAGGCCCATGGCAAGGTGTTCGCCGATCTCGACGCGCCGACTCGCGACACCGTGCTCGGCGCACTCGAAAAAGGCGGCGCGCAGATCGACGACGTGCCGTCCGCCGTGTTCTTCGGCCAGTTGCTGCAGAACACGCGCGAAGGCTACTTCTGCGATCCGGTGCACGGCGGCAATCACGACATGGCCGCGTGGAAAATGATCGGTTTTCCGGGCGCGCGCGCCGACTTCATGGATTTCGTCAACCAGAACGGCAAGCCGTACCCGTACGGCCCCGTCTCGATCAACGGGGAGCGCAGCTGATGGCCGCAGAGAAAAAGCCGCATGTCGATGCGGTGATCGTCGGCTTCGGCTGGACCGGCGCGATTCTCGCGAAGGAACTGACCGAAGCGGGCCTGAACGTCGTCGCGCTCGAGCGCGGCGAGTATCGCGACACCTACCCGGACGGCGCGTATCCGAACACGATCGACGAGCTGACCTACAACGTCCGCAAGAAGCTGTTCCTCGACCTGTCGAAGACGACCGTGTCGATCCGCCACGGCGTGCAGGACACCGCGCTGCCGTACCGGCAGCTCGCCGCGTTCCTGCCGGGCGAGGGCGTCGGCGGCGCGGGGCTGCACTGGTCGGGCGTGCATTTCCGGATCACGCCGGAGGAGCTGCGCCTGCGCAGCCACTACGAAGAGCGCTACGGCAAGAAGTTCATCCCGGAAGGGATGACGATCCAGGACACGGGCGTGACCTACGACGAGCTCGAGCCGCATTTCGATTTCGCCGAGAAGGTGTTCGGCACGTCGGGGCAGGCGTACAAGGTCGGCGGCAAGGTGGTCGGCGACGGCAACGTGTTCGAAGCGAACCGCAGCGACAACTTCCCGCTGCCCGCGCAGCTCAACACCTATTCGGCGCAGCGCTTCTTCGACGCGGCCAGGTCGCTCGGCCTGCATCCGTACCGGCTGCCGTCGGCGAATACGTCGGGCCCATACACCAACCCGTACGGCGTGCAGATGGGCCCGTGCAACTTCTGCGGCTACTGCAGCGGCTACGCGTGCTACATGTACTCGAAGGCGTCGCCGAACCTGAACATCCTGCCGGCGCTGAAGCAGGCGCCGAACTTCGAGCTGCGCTCGAAGTGCCACGTGTTGCGCGTGGACCTCGACGACACGAAGAAGCGTGCGACGGGTGTCACCTACGTCGACCCGGCCGGCCGTGAAGTCCATCAACCGGCCGATCTCGTGATCGTCGCGGCGTTCCAGTATCACAACGTGCACCTGCTGCTGCTGTCGGGTATCGGCAAGCCGTACGACCCGATCTCGGGCGAAGGCGTGGTGGGCCGCAATTTCGCGTACCAGAACCTGTCGACGATCAAGGCGTTCTTCGACAAGGACACCTTCACGAACCCGTTCATCGGCGCGGGCGGCAACGGCGTCGCGGTGGACGACTTCAACGCGGACAACTTCGACCATGGCCCGCTCGGCTTCGTCGGCGGTTCGCCGCTGTGGGTGAACCAGGCCGGCGTGAAGCCGATCAGCGGCATTGCGACGCCGCCGGGCACGCCGCAATGGGGCGCCGCGTGGAAGAAGGCCGTGAAGGACAACTATGCGCACACGATCTCGATGGACGCGCACGGCACGAACATGTCGTACCGCGATGTCTACCTCGACCTCGATCCGACCTATCGCGATTCGTACGGCCAGCCGCTCTTGCGGATGACATTCGACTGGAAGGACAACGACATCAAGATGGCGCAGTACGTGACCGGGCAGATGAAGAAGATCGCGGAGGCGATGGGGCCGAAGGCGATCGGCGTATCGACGCGCGAGTTCGGCAAGCACTTCGATTCGCGCGCATACCAGACGACGCACCTGGTCGGCGGCGCGATCATGGGCACCGATCCGAAGACGAGCGTGCTGAACCGCTACCTGCAATGCTGGGACGTGCACAACGTGTTCGTGATGGGCGCGTCGGCGCTGCCGCAAGGCATCGGCTACAACCCGACCGGTATCGTCGCGGCGCTGGCCTACTGGTCGGCACGCGCGATCCGCGAGCAATACCTGAAAAATCCCGCTCCGCTGGTGACCGCATGAAGAGGACAGTGAACCACCACAACGCCGCGCGCCGAATTTCCCCGCTGCGGCGCGCACTGGCGATCGGCACGGCATGGGCGGCGTTCGGTCTCGCGGGCGGGGCGGCCTTCGCGCAACCGGCGGGGCCGGCTGCGGCTTCGGGCCCGACGGTGGCACCGGCGGCACAATCGGCCGACGCGAACCTCGTCAAGCGCGGCGAATATCTTGCCCGCGCGGGCGACTGCATCGCGTGCCACACTGCGAGCGGCGGCAAGCCGTTCGCGGGCGGGCTGAAGTTCGACACGCCGATCGGCGCGATCTATTCGACCAACATCACGCCGGACCCGAAGACGGGCCTCGGCGGCTGGACGCTCGACGACTTCACTCGCGCGGTGCGCGAGGGCGTCCGCAAGAACGGCGACACGATGTACCCGGCGATGCCGTACCCGTCCTACGCGCGCCTGAGCGACGACGACGTGAAGGCGCTGTATGCGTACTTCATGCACGGCGTCACGCCGGTCGAACGCGAGAACCGCGCGGTCGACATCGTGTGGCCCCTGTCGATGCGCTGGCCGCTGATGTTCTGGCGCAAGATGTTCGCGCCGGCGCCGAAGCCGTTCGATGCGGCGTCGTACACCGATCCGGTGGTCGCGCGCGGCGCGTATCTCGTGCAGGGTCTCGGTCATTGCGGCGCGTGCCACACGCCGCGTGCGGCGACGATGCAGGAGCGCGCGCTGACCGATGCGGGCGGCCTCGACTTCCTGGCCGGCGGCGCGGCGATCGACGGCTGGGTGCCGACGAGCCTGCGCGGCGAGTCGCGCACCGGGCTCGGCACGTGGAGCGAAACCGAGATCGTGCAGTTCCTGAAGACCGGCCGCACGCTGCGCACGGCCGCGTTCGGCGGGATGATGGACGTGGTCGGCCACAGCATGCAGCACTTGAGCGACGACGACCTGACCGCGATCGCGCGCTACCTGAAGACGCTGCCGCCGCGCGTGCAGGGCGAGCAGCCGCACATGTACGACGCGGCCGCGGCGAAGGCGCTGCAGACCGGCGACGCGAGCAAGCCGGGCGCCGCCGTCTATCGTGACAACTGCATGGCGTGCCACCGCAGCGACGGCCACGGCTACACGCGCGTGTTCCCGGCGCTCGCCGGCAATCCGGTCGTGCAGGGCGAGGATCCGACGTCGCTGATCCACGTCGTGCTGGAAGGCAGCGCGCTGCAGGGGACGCACACCGCGCCGTCGACCTTCACGATGCCCCCGTTCGGCTGGCGCCTGTCGGACCAGGAAGTCGCGGACGTGTCGAACTTCGTGCGCACGAGCTGGGGCAATACGGGCACGGCGATCACGGCCGCGCAGGTCGCGAAGGTGCGCAAGAGCACGCCGTCGACGCGGCCGGAGCCGCCGCCGGGCGCGCGGTTCCCGCAGGCGTCGCGCTGACGCACGCGGCGGGACGCCGGTCGCCGCCCGATCGATCCGCCGCGCGCCGCCGGCCGGCGCGTGGGGCGCGTTCCGACTGCCCGGGGTAGTACCCCCGCAATGGCGGGCCACCGCGTGAATTTTTCGCGGTGGCCCGCCATTTTTCCATCTCATCCCTTATCCTTCCATTCTTGAACCTTACTAAATAGTTACAAGAACTCGGGAGGGGGGATGCCTCATGACGTCAGCCTGATTGCGTTGCTCGCGGCCGGTTTCGGTCTCGCGATGATCTTCGGTTACCTCGCGTCACTGCTGAAAATGCCGCCGCTCGTCGGCTATCTGCTCGCCGGGATCGTGATCGGCCCCGGCACGCCCGGTTTCGTCGGCGACCTGTCGCTCGCGCAGCAGCTCGCGGAAGTCGGCGTGATGCTGCTGATGTTCGGTGTCGGCCTGCATTTCTCGCTCGGCGATCTGCTCGCGGTGCGCAAGATCGCACTGCCGGGGGCCGTCGTCCAGATTACCGTCGCAACGTTGCTCGGCGGCGGGCTCGCGCTCACGTGGGGCTGGAGCCTCGGTGCGGCGCTCGTGTTCGGGCTCGCGCTGTCGGTCGCTAGCACGGTCGTGCTGCTGCGGGCGCTCGAGGGGCGCGGGCTCGTCGAGACGGTGAATGGGCGCATCGCGGTCGGCTGGCTCGTCGTCGAGGATCTCGTGATGGTGCTGGTGCTCGTGCTGCTGCCGCCCGTCGCGGGGCTGCTCGGCGGTACGCCGCCCGGCGATGCGCACGCGGCCGGCGGTAGCGTGTGGGGCACGCTCGGCGTCACGATGCTGAAGGTCGCCGCGTTCATCGCACTGATGCTCGTGGTCGGCAAGCGCGTGTTCCCGCGCATCCTGTGGCTCGTCGCGCGCACCGGTTCGCGCGAGCTGTTCACGCTGTGCATGATCGCCGCGGCGGTCGGCATCGCGTACGGCGCGGCGAAGCTGTTCGACGTGTCGTTCGCGCTCGGCGCGTTCTTCGCCGGGATGATGATGCGCGAGTCGGAGTTCAGCCGGCGCGCGGCCGACGAGACGCTGCCGCTGCGCGACGCGTTCTCGGTGCTGTTCTTCATTTCGGTCGGGATGCTGTTCGATCCGACGGTGCTGCTCACCGAGCCGCTGCACGTGATCGAAGTCGCGGCGATCGTCCTGATCGGCAAGACGCTCGCGGCAGTCGCGCTCGTGATCGCGTTCCGCTATCCGCTGAACACCGCGCTGACGGTCGGCGCGGGCCTCGCGCAGATCGGCGAATTCTCGTTCATTCTCGCGGGGCTCGGTCGTGCGCTCGGGCTGCTGTCGGCCGAAGGGCAGAGCCTGATCCTCGCGGTCGCGCTGATCTCGATCGCGATGAACACGCTGCTGTTCGCGATGATCGATCCGGCGCTCGCGTGGATCCGCAAGCATTCGGCATTCGCGCGCAAGCTCGAGGCACGCGACGATCCGCTCGCCGCGCTGCCGATGTCGACGCCGCAGACGCACCTGACCGGGCAGGTCGTGATCGTCGGCTACGGCAAGGTCGGCACGCGGATCGCGCATGCGCTGGACGAGCGCGGCATCGCGTATGTCGTCGTCGAGCAGAATCGCGAGCTCGTCGAAAAGCTGCGCGCGGACGGCGTCGCCGCCGTGTCGGGCGACGCGATCGAGCCGGTCGTGCTCGTGCAGGCGCATATCGCGCGCGCCGGGATGCTGGTCGTCACGCTGCCGGACGTATTCGACGTGCGGCAGATCGTCGAGATCTCGCGCACACTGAACCCGATGCTGGAGGTCGTGCTGTGCACGAACAGCAGCGACGAGGCCGCGTTGCTGTCGAGCGAGGGTGTCGGCACCGTGTTCATGGGCGAGAGCGAACTCGCGCGCGGAATGACCGAGCACGTGCTCGGCAGGATGGTGAAGCCGGCGGCGGCTGCGCACGCGCACTGACGGTCGCGCGGCCGGGGTCGCGCGGGTGGCGGGATAGTGTCGGCCAGCGGAAAGGGGGCGTGCCGGGAATTCGGCACGGCGAACAGTCAACCTGTTCGCCTCGCGCGGCGCCGAGTGCGTCCTGGCGGCTTCAGCCTGCCGCCGCCTTCGCCGGTACGGCCGCGCCGGATTGCGCGGCCGTTTTCACGGGGGCCGATGCCTTCTGCTCGCCCGCCGTCTTCGGTTGCGCCGTGGCCTTCGGCGCCGCGACGGTCTTCTGCGGTGCGGCCTTGACCGGCGCATTCGGCGTCGGCTCGACCGGTGCGTCGGGCGGCACGCCGAGCAACTGCAGCGAGCCGCTCGTGACCGACGAGAACACCGGGCCGGCCACCGTGCCGCCGTAATAGCCCTTGCCGCGTGGCTCGTCGATCATCACCGCGACGATCAGGCGCGGGTTGCTCATCGGCGCCATCCCCGCGAACAATGCGCGGTACTTGCCCTTCGCATAGGTCGCGCCGACCTGCTTGCGCGCCGTGCCCGTCTTGCCGCCGATCCGGTAGCCGTCGACGCGCGCGCGGCGCCCCGTGCCGCCTTCGCCGACGGCCGACTCGAGCATCGCGCGGATCGCCGCCGCGGTTTGCGGCGACGTCACGCGGTGGCCGCGATGGGCATTGATCGTCTGCGGGTCGGAGCCGTTCTTCAGCAGCGACACCGGGTGCAGCGTGCCGTCGCCCGCGTAGGCGGTGTAGGTCTGCGCGATCTGCAGCAGCGACATCGACAGCCCGTAGCCGTACGCCATCGTCGCCTGCTCGATCGGCCGCCAGCGCTTGTAGCCGCGCAGGCGGCCCGACGCGACGCCCGGGAATGTCAGCTCCGGCGCGCGGCCGATCCCGTATTCCTGGTACTTGTTCCAGATCGTTTCGGCGGGCAGGTTCAGCGCCAGCTTCGCGAGCGCGACGTTGCTCGACTTCTGCAGCGCCTGCGAGACGGTCAGCGAGCCGTGGTTCGACGTGTCGTGGATCACGGCCGGGCCGATCTTGTAGGTGCCGGGCGATGTGTTGATGATCGTGTTCGGCGTGACCTTGCGCTCGTCGATCGACAGCGCGACGACGAGCGGCTTGATCGTCGAACCCGGCTCGAACGTGTCGATCACCGCGCGGTTGCGCAGCTGCTGGCCCGTCAGCCGGGCGCGGTCGTTCGGGTCGAAGGTCGGGTAGTTCGCGAGCGCGAGGATTTCGCCGTTTTGCGCGTCGAGCACGACCACGCTGCCGGCTATCGCGTTGTTCTCGAGCACTGCGGCCTTGAGCTGGCTGAACGCGAGCTGCTGGATCCGCCGGTCGATCGTCAGTTCGATCGTCGCGCCGTGCTGCGCGGGCACGAGCGGACGCGTGTCGGACACGATGCGGCCGAGCCGGTCGCGGATCACCTCGCGCTGCCCGGAGGTACCCGACAGCCGCCCGTTCGCCGCGAGCTCGACGCCTTCCTGGCCCTTGTCCTCGACGTTGGTGAAGCCGACTACGTGCGCGGCCGATTCGCCCTCCGGATAGAAGCGCTTCGAGTCGGCGATCTGCGTGATGCCGTCGATCTCGAGCTTGTCGAGCCGGCTCGCGGTGTCGGCGTCGATCTGCCGCTTGAGCAGCACGAACGTGCGGTCGTTGCGCAGGCGGCGCTTCACTTCCGCGAGCGGCATGTCGAGCAGCTTCGCGATCTGCGGATAGTCGATTTCGGCGACTTGTTTCGGATTCGCCCAGATTTCATACGTCGACAGGCTGACCGCGAGCATCGCGCCGTTGCGGTCGACGATGCGCCCGCGCATCGCGTCGAGCTCGATCGTGCGCTGGTAGCGCTTCTGGCCTTGCCCGACGTAGAAATCCTGGTTCGCGACCTGCACCCAGAAGGCGCGTCCGATCAGTGCGGCGAAACCGAGGGACACCATGATCACGACCAGCTTCGAGCGCCACATCGGCAGGCGCGACGCGAGCATCGGATGCTTGGTCGCGGCGGCGTATGGATCGGCGGGATGGGTCTTCTTTTTCACGCTCATGCAAGGGCCGGGTCGGGCCGCCGGACGGCGGCAAGTCAGTTGGAATAATGCGATTGTAATAAATGAGTAAACATCATGTGGGGAAAGTATGTTTCGGCCCCATAAAAGGTTTGCGTTTCCGCCCGGGCACGGCCCGAAGAAGGGGAGCGCGGCGAAATGGCAATGCGGCCTGACGTACTTGTGCCGACGGAGCCGGGAGGGATGGGCGGAGCGTTGTTACCGCCGCCGCGGTTCGATTAACCCGGCCCCGATTAATTAAGGGACCGGAAAATAAAAAGGCGCCTCGAAGAGAGGCGCCGTTATTCGTGAATATCTAAATGAATATCGCGGAAACTGGAATAAACCCGAAAACCGCAGAGGATTGCCGTCAAAAATACCTATCGCGCGACGGAAATAAATTCATGGTATTCCGGCTCCGCCGTGGAACGATCGACCGCCTGCAGACGCCATGCGCCGTCGGGGTGCTCGCCGGCGAGCACAGCCGGACCTTGCTCGCGCTGCGTCGCGCTGAACGACAGCCCCTTCAACTGGCATACGGCATTCCCGCTGTCGGCCGCGCAGAGGGCCATTGCGCCTTCCACGTCCCGGACCTTGCCCCAGCTCGGAAGATCGATCCCCTGGTGTGCCTCGCGTGACCACAGCCCCTCATCGGTATCGACCCAGAGCACCGCGAAGGAGTGACGGGTTGCCGACTCGCTGCCATTAATCCGAATAGTGAGGCGCATTGGATCGTCTCCTGAAAAAAATGACACATTCGACCGTTTTGGTTTGACCAGTCTAGATAGACTGCCGTGAAACGCAAGTGATAATCCGCAATAAATCCGAATTGCACCTATAGGCGTTTCCCGATGAAACGACGTCTGACGATCCGCCACGATCGTGGTGGAGCGCGCAAACGCAAGCGCAGCATGATCCGCGCGCCGCGACCGGAACCTGGCGTGTCTCGGACATGCGATGACCCGGGAGAGGCCGCGTCGAAGTGTCGCGTCGAAGCGAGGGCCCGACGCGCATCGGCCATCCTGCCACGCAAGCCCTCGCATGCTGCCCGACCGGACGTTTCGATGATTCGACCGCCCGGCCGGTACGACACACTCCGACATTCGCATACAAATCCGCACACTTTCACGAAACTTTCAGGACAGACTTGCGGGCGATCAGGCCCCACACTTGGATCTTCCGATCCTGCGCCGCGGACGCCTGTCCGTGGCGGGCCGCCGCCGCCTCGTGCCAGAGACGCGATCGACGCGATCGCGGGCCGCAGCCCGATCGGGATAACCGGGGCGAGCGTCGGCCCCGGCCCGGCCGACAGCCGTGCACCGCTCCGCGATCCGGGGCGGCCGCGGCGTCCGGCCGATTCTTCGAAGGAGACTATCGTGCTGATCTGGAAAACCGCGTTGTCGCTCAACTGGCGCACGAGCCTCGTGTCGCCGGCCAGCGCACCGGTCGCGGCGGCCAACGTCGGACGGCTGGTGCTCACCGGCGCCACCGGCTTCATCGGCAGCACCGTGCTGACGGCGCTCGTCAACGCCGGGTTGCTCGAGCGCATCGTGTGTGTCGTTCGTGCGGAGCATCGCGCCCACGCGGTCGCGCGTCTGCGCGAAGCGGCGTTGCGCGCGGGGCTCGCGCCGTACTGGGCATCGCGTCTCGGCGACGCGAACGTGGTCGTCGGTGCGCTCGGCGACGTGTGGCAGGGCACCGACGCGTCGCGTCTCGCCGGCGCGACGCACGTGATCCATTGCGCGGGCCATGCGTCGCCGGCCGACGGTTCGCACCTGCAGGCCGACATCGCCGATTCGCTGCGCTTTGCCGAGCGGTTCGCGCACGCGCCGCAGCTGCAGCGTTTCGTGTACGTCGGCACCGCCTATGCGCACGCGGGCCGCGGCGGGATCGTGTACGAGGCGTCGGCGGGCGACGCGGCGCAGGGCGGCGACGGGTTGCACGGCGCGGTGCTCGCGGCGGACTACCTGCAAGCGAAGGCCGAAACGGAGCAGCGCCTGCGCGCGCTCGGGCTGCCGCTCGTCGTCGTGCGTCCGTCGCACGTCGTCGGTCATACGGTGCTCGGCACGCGGCCCGCACCGAATTCGTTCTGGATGTTCCGCGTCGCGCACGCGGCGCGGCGCTTTACCGCGCGGCCGATGACGCGCATCGACATCGTGTCGGTCGACGATGTCGCGCGCGCGACGATGCTGCTGGCCGTGAAGCCGACGCTGATGCACGACGTGTACCACGTGTCGGCCGGCGACGAGGCGCCGCAGGTCGCGCAGATCGTGCGCGCGATGGACGAGGCGGCCGGCATGACGGGCGCGCCGCGCTACGCGGCCTGTGCGCCGGCCGAACTGCCGCTCGTGGTGCGCGATGTGCTGGGGCGGTCCGATCCGGCGCTCGAACGCGTGATCGGCCGCGCGTTGCAGCGGTGCGCGGAGTTCGCGATGGTCGATCGCGTGTTCGACAACCACCGCGTGCGCGACGAAATCGATTTCGAGCCGCTGCCGTTCATCGATTACGTCGAGGAATGCATGCGCACGTCGCGCGGCGTCGCGGTGACAGAACTGATGCGCGGCGCGCTGCACTGACGGCCCGCGCGATGCGGGGCCTGCCGATTCCCGGGGGCCGGTTCGTCGCCGCTCGCGGCGGTCCGGCGGCGGCGGGCCCTACGACGCGCTGCCGAGTTCGATCAGCCGGTCGAGCGCCCGGTAGATGTCGTCCAGGCCGTCCTGGCCGAAACGCGCTTCAAGCTGACGATATTGCTCGTCGATGCGCGGACCGATTTCAGTGACCAGTTTCCTGCTTTGCGGCGTCAGGCTCACCAGCAGCCGGCGCTGATCTTCCTGCGCGCGGGTGCGCGTAATCAGGCCGTCGCGCTCCATGCGTTCCAGCACGCCCGTGAGGCTTGGGCTCAGGATGCAGCAGCGGCGCGCGATCTGTCCCGCTTCGAGCGCGTGCGCCGGCTCGCCGTCGAGCACGCGAATGATCCGCCATTGCTGTTCGGTCAGCGCGAATTCCTTGAGAATGGGCCGGAACAGGCACATCAGGGTTTCGCGGGCCTCGAGCAGCAGCATGGCCAGGTTGCGATGGTCGAGCGTACGGTTCATCGGGGTGGGTAGAGGGGCAGAGGACGGGGACGCATCAATCTTAACAGCCGGTGGGAATGAATTTCGTGTGTCAGGGTAATCGAGGTTGCGAGCGTTCGATTGTTTACTTAAGATGTTAAGTATTGACGATGCGCCGCGACGCGCGGCAGGGGAATGACGCATGGAGCTGTCCTGCATGACCGCCGCGGCACTGCCGCTGCCGGTCGCCATCGGTACCGTCTACGGTGCGCTGCTCAACGAGCGCGCCGCACTCGACGCGCTCGGCGACGCCGTTCACGCGCCGCCTTACGGCCGTCCGCCGCAGGCACCGATCCTTTACATCAAACCGGCCAACACGCACGCAGCCGACGGCGCGGCCGTCGCGGTGCCGGCGGGCATCGATGCGTTGGAGATCGGCGCGTCGGTGGCCGTCGTGTTCTCGCGGCGCGCGACGCGCGTGCCGGCCGCGCAGGCGCTCGACCACGTGCACGGCTTCACGCTCGCGAGCGACGTGTCGGTTCCGCACCGCGATTACTACCGTCCGGCCGTGCGCTTCAAATGTCGCGACGGCTTCTGCCCATTGGGCCCGGCGATCGTGCCGGCTGCTGCGCTCGGCGACATCGACGCGATCGGCCTGACGGTACGGATCGACGGCAGCACCGCGGTGTCCGCATCGACCGCCACACTGATCCGCCCGGTGCGCGAACTGATTGCCGACGTGACGGCGTTCATGTCGTTCGACGCGGGCGACGTGCTGCTGCTCGGCGTCGCGGGTGGCGCACCGCTTGCCCGCGCGGGAAGCGTGGTGGAGATTACCGCTGCCGGCATCGGCACGTTGCGGCATACGTTGATTGCGGAGGAAGCACGATGAAGACGGCGCGCGTGATCTACAACGGCGCACTGCATGCGGCCGAACCGGCCAGCGACGGCGCGATCCGCCTCGACACGGGGCGCGTGCTCGCCGAGGACGCGGTGACGTGGCTGCCGCCCGTCGCGCCGCGCACGACATTCGCGCTCGGCCTCAACTACGCGGACCACGCGAAGGAACTCGCGTTCAAGGCACCGAGCGAGCCGCTGATTTTCCTGAAGGGGCCGAACACCTTCATCGGTCATCGGTCGCGCACCATGCGCCCGGCGGACGCGACGCACATGCACTACGAGTGCGAGCTGGCCGTCGTGATCGACCGCCCGGCGCGCAACGTGAGCCGGGCGCGGGCAATCGACTACGTTGCCGGCTACACGGTCGCGAACGACTACGCGATCCGCGATTACCTCGAAAACTACTACCGCCCGAACCTGCGCGTGAAGAACCGCGACACCTGCACGCCGCTCGGGCCCTGGCTCGTCAGCCGCGACGAGATCGGCGATGCGGGCGGCCTCACGCTGCGCACGACGGTGAACGGCCGGGAGACGCAGCGCGGCAGCACGCGCGACATGATCTTCGACGTACCCGCGCTGATCGAGCACATCAGCGGTTTCATGACGCTCTCGCCGGGCGACCTGATCCTGACCGGCACGCCGGAAGGTTTGGCCGACACGAAGCCGGGCGACGAGGTGGTGACCGAAATCGAAGGGATCGGCCGGCTCGTGAACACGATCATCGGCGAAGCAGACTACTATCGCGCCGGCTGAGCCCGTCGCCCAAGGAAGGAGAGCACATGACCATCAAGCACTGGATCGACGGCCGCGAAGTCGAGAGCCGCGAGACCTTCACGACGCTGAATCCCGCGACGGGCGACGTGATCACCGACGTCGCATCGGCCGGCGAGGCCGAAGTCGACGCGGCCGTGCGCGCGGCGAAGGAAGCGTTCCCGAAATGGGCGAACACACCCGCCAAGGAGCGCGCGAAGCTGATGCGCAAGCTCGGCGAGCTGATCGAGAAGAACGTGCCGATGCTCGCCGCGCTCGAGACGCAGGACACGGGCCTGCCGATCGCACAGACGAGCAAGCAGCTGATTCCGCGCGCGTCCGAGAACTTCAACTTCTTCGCGGAAGTGTGCGTGCAGATGAACGGCCGCACGTATCCGGTCGACGACCAGATGCTGAACTACACGCTGTACCAGCCGGTCGGCGTGTGCGCGCTGGTGTCGCCGTGGAACGTGCCGTTCATGACCGCGACGTGGAAGACGGCGCCGTGTCTCGCGCTCGGCAACACGGCCGTGCTGAAGATGTCGGAGCTGTCGCCGCTGACGGCCGACCAGCTCGGCCGGCTCGCGCTCGAGGCTGGCATTCCGCCGGGTGTGCTGAACGTCGTGCAGGGCTACGGCGCGACCGCCGGCGACGCGCTGGTGCGCCATCCGGACGTGCGCGCGGTGTCGTTCACGGGCGGCACGGTCACGGGCAAGCGGATCATGGAGCGCGCGGGCCTGAAGAAGTATTCGATGGAGCTTGGCGGCAAGTCGCCGGTGCTGATTTTCGACGATGCCGATTTCGACCGCGCGCTCGACGCGTCGCTGTTCACGATCTTCTCGATCAACGGCGAGCGTTGTACCGCAGGCTCGCGGATCTTCGTGCAGCGCACGATCTACGATCGCTTCGTGCAGGAATTCGCGCGCCGCGCGAACAATCTGGTGGTCGGCGACCCGTCCGATCCGGCGACGCAGCTCGGCGCGATGATCACGCGCCAGCATTGGGAGAAGGTGACCGGGTATATCCGGATCGGCGAGCAGGAAGGCGCGCACGTGGTGGCCGGCGGCGCGGACAAGCCGGCCGGTCTCGCCGAGCATCTGCGCAACGGCAACTTCGTGCGCCCGACCGTGTTCGCGGACGTCGACAACCGGATGCGCATCGCGCAAGAGGAAATCTTCGGACCGGTCGCGTGCCTGATCCCGTTCGAGGACGAGGAAGAAGGTCTGCGGCTCGCCAACGACACGTCCTACGGGCTCGCGTCGTACATCTGGACGCAGGACGTCGGCAAGGTGCATCGCCTCGCGCGCGGTATCGAGGCCGGGATGGTGTTCGTGAACAGCCAGAACGTGCGCGACCTGCGCCAGCCGTTCGGCGGGGTGAAGGAGTCGGGCACCGGCCGCGAGGGCGGCGAGTACAGCTTCGAGGTGTTCGCGGAGATCAAGAACGTGTGCATCTCGATGGGTTCGCATCACATTCCCCGCTGGGGCGTGTAACTGGCGCGGGTCGTTTCGCCGCAGGAATACCGCCAGAACGCCAGAACGATACGGAGACTTAACGATGGGCAAACTGTCCCTCGCCGCGAAGGTCACGCACGTGCCGTCGATGTACCTGTCGGAGTTGCCCGGCAGGCATCATGGCTGCCGCGAAGCGGCGATCCGCGGCCATCAGTTGATCGGTGAGCGCTGCCGCGCGCTCGGCGTCGACACGATCGTCGTGTCGGACGTGCACTGGCTCGTCAACGCCGGGTATCACGTGAACTGCAATGCGCGGTTCGCGGGCACGTATACCAGCAACGAACTGCCGCATTTCATCCGCGACATGGAGTACGCGTATCCGGGCAACCCGGCGCTCGGCCGCCTGATCGCCGAGACGGCCAGCGCGCGCGGCATCGCGACGCGTGCGCACGAGATCGACAGCCTCGAACTCGAATACGGCACGCTCGTGCCGATGCGCTACATGAACGGCGACCAGCACTTCAAGGTCGTGTCGATCGCGGGCTGGTGCATGTGGCACACGCTCGACGAAAGCCGGCGCTTCGGCGAGGCGCTGCTCGAGGCGATCGGCAAGAGCGATTCGAATGTCGCATTCCTCGCGAGCGGTTCGCTGTCGCACCGCTTCAACGACAACGGCAGCCCCGAGGAATCGATCCACCAGATCAGCCGCGAATTCTTCCGGCAGGTCGACCTGCGCGTGGTCGAGCTGTGGAAGCAGGGCGATTTCAGGACCTTCTGCGCGATGCTGCCCGAATACAACACGCATTGCCACGGCGAAGGCGGCATGCACGACACGGCGATGCTGCTCGGCCTGCTCGGCTGGGATCGCTACGACAAGCCTGTCGAGATCGTCACCGACTATTTCGCGAGCTCCGGCACCGGGCAGATCAACGCGATCTTCCCGCTCGCCTGAGCGCCTCATCACCTATCAGGAGCGTTGCCATGCCACACATCGTCGTCGAGTACACCGCGAACATCCGCGACGACGCGCGCATTCCCGCGCTGCTGCGCACGATCAACGCGACGCTGATCGCGCAGGGCGGCGTGTTCCCCACGGGCGGCATCCGCTCGCGCGCGATCGAGCTGCAGGACTACTGCGTCGCCGACGGCACCGAGGACGACGCGTTCGTCCACGTAACGCTGAAGATCGGCTCGGGTCGCAGCGACGAAATCAAGAAGGCCGCGTGCGACACCTTGTTCGACGCGATCAAGGCGCATTTCGCCGAACTGTACGCGAAACGTTACCTCGCGTTGTCGATGGAGCTCACCGAGTTCAGCGAAAGCGGCTCGTACAAGCACAACAACATCCATGCCCGCTACAAGCGGGCCGGCTGAACCCCATTCCCGATCCGACCATGCTCGAACCTGCCCTCATCGATCAGCTCGCCCGACGCCTGCACGACGCCGAGCGCGCGCGCACGCAGATCCGCCAGATCTCGCTCGACCATCCCGACATCACGATCGACGACGCCTATGCGATCCAGCGCGCGTGGGTGAACCTCAAGCTTGCGGAAGGCCGCACGCTGAAAGGGCACAAGATCGGCCTTACGTCGAAGGCGATGCAGAACACGTCGCAGATCGACGAACCCGATTACGGTGCGCTGCTCGACGACATGTTCTTCGATGACGGCGGCACGATTCCGACCGGGCGCTTCATCGTGCCGCGCGTCGAGGTCGAACTCGCATTCGTGCTCGGCAAGCGGCTTGCCGGCCCGAACTGCACGATCTTCGACGTGTACGACGCGGTCGACTACGTGGTGCCCGCGCTCGAGATCATCGATGCACGCAGCCAATCGATCGACCCCGACACGAAGCGGCCGCGCAAGGTGTTCGACACGATCGCCGACAACGCGGCCAATGCGGGCGTCGTGATCGGCGGGCGCCCGGTGCGGCCGCAGGACGTCGACCTGCGCTGGGTCGCGGCGATCATGTCGCGCAACGGCGTGGTCGAGGAAACGGGGGTCGCGGCCGGCGTGTTGAACCATCCGGCCAATGGCGTCGCGTGGCTCGCCAATCGGCTGGCGCGTTTCGGCGTCGCGCTCGAGCCGGGGCAGATCGTGCTGGGCGGCTCGTTCACGCGACCGTGCGCGGCGCGGCCGGGCGACACGTTCAGCGTCGACTACGGTCCGCTCGGGACGATCCAGTGCCATTTCGAGTGAGGGGCGCGCGATGCAGATTCCGCCGAATGTCTTCAAGCGCGCGCTCGCGCGCGGCGATGCGCAGATCGGGCTGTGGCTCGGGCTCGCGAATCCGTACAGCGCCGAAGTCGTCGCCGGCGCCGGGTTCGACTGGCTGCTGATCGACGGCGAGCATGCGCCGAACACGGTACCGACGATTCTCGCGCAGTTGCAGGCGATCGCGCCGTATCCGTCACATGCGGTCGTGCGGGTGCCGTGGAACGATCCGGTGATCGTCAAGCAGGTGCTCGACCTCGGCGCGCAGACCTTGCTCGTGCCGATGGTGCAGAGTGCCGATGAAGCGTGCGCGGCGGTGGCCGCGACGCGTTATCCGCCGCACGGGATTCGCGGGGTCGGCAGTGCGCTTGCGCGCGCGTCGCGGTGGAATCGCGTTGGGGACTACCTGCATCGCGCGAACGACGAGATGGCCGTGCTCGTACAGGTCGAGACGCGCGCCGGGCTCGATGCGATCGACGCGATTGCGCGGGTCGACGGCGTCGATGGCGTGTTCATCGGGCCGGCGGACCTCGCTGCCGATCTCGGGCATCTCGGCAATCCGGGGCATCCCGATGTGCAGGCTGCGATCGACGGTGCGATCCGGGCGATCAAGGCGGCAGGGAAGGCGCCGGGCATTCTCAGCGCGGACGAGGCGGCGGCGCGTCGGTATCTCGAAGCTGGGGCGTTGTTTGTTGCGGTCGGCGTGGATACAACGCTGCTGGCGCGGAGTGCGGAGCGACTGGCGGCGCGATTCAAGGGGAACGGCGGCGAGGCGGCGAAGAAGGGGGATGGGACGTATTGACGAATGGCGGCGGCAGGCGTTTTCCGTCTACCGGACGCTTGCCTTCCGTCCCATGGTTTCCCATTTGCCAAGGGCCGCGCTCATTCGTCTCCGCGTCGCCCTGTTTCCATATACCTCCCCGGCGTCGTCCCCAACGCACGCTTGAACATGTCGATGAACGCGCTCACGTTGTCGTACCCGAGATCGAGCGCGATCGTCGTCACCGGCACGCCGTCGGCAATGCCCTCCAGCGCCCGCAGCAGCCTGGCCTGCTGACGCCACCGGGCGAACGTGAGCCCCGTCTCCGCGACGAAGCGACGGCTCATCGTCCGCGCGCTGATCCCGGCCCATTCGGCCCATTCCTCGAGCCGCCGGTTGTCCGCGAGATCCGCGGCAAGCGCATCGGTGATCCTCATCAGCTGCGGATCCCGCGGCCGCACCAGCCCCAGCGCCTCGACCTCCGACGACGCGATTTCATCGAGGATCACATCGGCGATCCGCGTCTGCGCGGCATCCAGGTCCGCATTCCCCCAACTCGCCGCGCGCTGCACGGCTTCGCGCAGCAGCGGCGTCGTGCGGATCGCGCGCGGGGTGTCCGGCAGTACCGCGCAGCGCGCTTCGGCGACGAACGCCGACCAGCCGGCAATCGGCCCGAACGAACGCAACGAATGCCGGCAGTGCGGCGGAATCCAGATCGCATGGATCGCCGGCACGACCCAGTCCTGATCGTCGAGGCCGATCGTCAGCAGCCCGCTCAGCGCGCCGACGAGCTGTCCGCGCGCATGCGAGTGGGATGGCGTCACGCGCGGGTCGCGTTGCGACATGACGGCAGCGACGACGAACGGGCCGTCGTCGGACGTGACGAATCGGGCGGGCAGGAGTGGATCGGACATGGCCGGATATCGGTATCGAATGGCCGTTATACCGGAGATCGGCCGGATTCGCACGCCTACACTGCGACCATCGATGACAACCGGAGTACGACACGATGCGAGCCGAACAGATGCTTCCCGACCATGCCGACCGGATCGAGGCCGACGGAACGACGATCCGCAAGGGCACGGTTGGTGCGTTCCTGGTCAACGCGCGGGTGCTGACCGACCCGAACGCCGCGCCCGCCGACCGGACGCGCGCGGAAGTCGACACGATCGATGCATTGCCCGCCTTACGCGCGCTTGGCCTGTTCGACGTGCTGGAAGTTCGCGATCCGGCGCTGCGCGCGTGGCTGGACGCACGCTGACGCGCACCGGAACCGTCGATCGAGATCCCCGATTGAAGGGGCCACCGTGAAAGCAGCAGTCGTAACGGGCGCCGGCGAGCGCCCCGTCATTGCTCGGCGCGGGCGCTCGAGCCACATTTCCGCACAGGCGCGGATGTCGTGCTCGACTGTCTGTGGGGGTGCAGCGCGCAGGCGCTGCTGGTTGCCGCGGCGAAAGCGACGCCCGACGACCGCCGGCTGCGTTTCGTGCAACTACCAGGGGCGGGGCGGCCAGTCGAGACCCGGCGACGCGTCGCGCAACGTCTGCGCCGCCGCCCGCCGTCAGACTCAGAACCGCTGCTGAATCCCCGCCGTCACGCCGACCTGCGTCGTGCCGTAGCCCGCGAAATCGCGCGAAACGCCGACCTTCTGGTCATGCTTCGCGATCGCAAACGCGCCTGCCGCGTACAGCACCGTGCGCTTCGACAGCGCGTAGTTCGCGCGCACCGACACCAACGTCGGATCTGCATCGCTGCCGCCCTTGACGTTCTGGTGATAGACAGCGGCGATCAGCGAGAACGTCGGTGTGAACTGGTACGACCCGCCGACCCAGTACGTGTCGCTCAACTGGTTCGCCGCAGTGGTGCGAAACGTGCGCTTGTAGTTGCGATAGCCGGCCATCGTTTTCAGGTTGCCGAAGTCGTAGCTCAGGCCCGCGTGGATGCCCTGGATGTAGTTGACGGTATCGGCCGGCGTGACGCTGTCGGCCGCGCCGTTCTGCCGGTCGAACGTGAGCACTGCCGCGAACGGGCCGGTCTCGTAGCCGAGCGCGAAGTCGTATTTCGAGCTGGTCTTCACGCTGCCCGGCACGTTGCCGAAGCCGTACATCGCGCCGAACTTCACGCCGCTGAATTCACCGTCGTAGCGCACCGCGTTCGACGAGCGCGTGAACATGCCGTCCTTGCGGCCACCCGTCGCCATCGACGACGTCGCCCACGAGTAGTTCTGCGCATAACCCATCGGGTCGAACGGCAGCATGTAGTCGTAGGTGACGGTGTAGTTGCGGCCGAGCGTCAGCTCGCCCCATTTGCCTTTCAGGCCGACCGTCGCGCGGCGCGCGAAGATCGAGTCGGGGCCGTCGTCGAACGCTCCATTCGCGAGATCGATGCCGCTTTCGAGGCGGAACACGGCTTTCAGCCCGCCGCCGAGATCCTCGACGCCGCGCAGGCCCCAGCGCGACGTATTCTTGTTGCCCGACTTCAGCTTGACGGAACTGCCGCCTTCCGGTGCCGCATGGTTCGTGTATTCGATGCCGGCATCCATGATCCCGTACATCGTGACCGACGATTGCGCGTGCACGGCCGGCGCGGCGATGCAGGCCGCGGCGGCCGTGCTGGTGAGGAGTGCTGCACGAAATTTCATTGACGGTGTCTCCTGGTTTATTGTGGGTTGGGTGAAACAGGTGTGACGCGGTCGCGGCCAACGCCGGAAAGCGTTCGCCGGGCCAGCCGGTCATTGCCTTGCTCGACGTGCGCGACGGCGCGCAGGCCGCCGCGCGGGTCAGCCCGCTTTCGCGAACGCCCAGCAGTCGTTGGTCGGGAATTCGATCCAGTGCTTGCCGGCCGCGCGCGGCACGTGGCCGAACGCGCGCAGGCGCATTTCGCCGCAATGGAACAGGTATTCCCAGCGATCGCCGAGATACATCGACGTGACGAGATCGGCCTGCAGCCGGTTCGCGCCCGGGCCGTCGGCGACCTGCACGCGTTCGAGGCGGATCACGGCCTGCACGTCCTGGCCCGGTGCGAACGCGTCGCGGGCCAGCGCCTGCAGTTCCCAGCCGTCGCCGGCGAGCGTCACGCGTTCGCCATCGACGGCGGCGACGCGTGCGTCGATGCGGTTGTTGCTGCCCATGAACTCGGCCGTGTACAGCGAGCGCGGCGCGCCGTACAGCTCGGCCGGCGTGCCTTCCTGTTCGATGCGGCCATTGCGCAGCAGCAGGATGCGGTCGGACATCGCCATCGCTTCGGTCTGGTCGTGGGTCACGCAAAGCGCCGACAGCCCGAGCGACACGATCAGCTCGCGCAGCCATGCACGCGCTTCCTCGCGCAGCTTCGCGTCGAGGTTCGACAGCGGCTCGTCGAGCAGAATCACCGGCGGGTTGTAGACGAGCGCGCGTGCGATCGCGACGCGCTGCTGCTGGCCGCCCGACAGCTGATGCGGAAAGCGTTCCGCGAGATGGCCGAGGCCGAGCTGGTCGAGCGCGGTCTGCACGCGGCGCTTCTGTTCGGCGGGCGCCACGCGGCGCAGCTTGAGCCCGTAGCCGACGTTCTCGGCCACGGTGCGGTGCGGCCACAGCGCGTACGACTGGAACACGAGGCCGAGCGAACGCTGTTCGACCGGCAGATCGACGCGCTGCGCGCCGTCGAAGAACACGCGGTCGTCGAGCTGGATGCGGCCGTCGGACGGCTGTTCGAGGCCGGCCACCGCGCGCAGCAGCGTGGTCTTGCCGCTGCCCGATGCGCCGAGCAGGCACACGACTTCGCCAGCCTTCAGTTCGAACGACACGCCCTTGAGGATCGGGTTGGCGCCGTAGCTGAGATGCAGGTCGTCGACGATGAGCTTATCCATGAAGTTTCACTCCGAAGCGCAGGGCCACGCCGAGACCGGCGCCGACCATCGCGATGTTGATGACAGAGAGCGCGGCAACCTGGTCGACGGCGCCGGTCGCCCATAGCGACACGAGCAGCGCGCCGATCACTTCGGTGCCGGGCGACAGCAGGTAGACGGCGGTCGAGTATTCGCGCTCGAAGATCATGAAGATCAGGAGCCACGCGGCGAGCAGGCCGAAACGCACGAGCGGCAGCGTCACGTCGAGCGACACGCGGCTGCGCGTCGCGCCGACGCTGCGGCCGGCTTCTTCGAGCTCGGGGCCGACCTGCAGCAGCGCGCTTTGAATGAGCCGCATCCCGTATGCGAGCCACACGACCGTGTACGCGATCCAGATGCTCCACATCGAGTTCTTCAGCTCGCGCAGGCCCGGGACGAACAGGAAGATCCACAGGAACGCGAGACCGGCGAGCAGGCCGGGCACCGCACGCGGCAGCAGCACGAGGTAGTCGAGCAGCTTGGTCGCCCAGTCGGGGCGGCGATGGCCGGCGAACGCGACGAGCGAGTAGAAGCCGATCGCGAGCGCGCCGCCGATCACGCCGATGCCGAGCGTGTTGATGATCGCGCGCACGAGGTTGTCCTGCTCGAACAGCTCGATGAAGTTCGACAGCGTCAGCACTTCGGCGAGCGCGACGCCTTCGCCCCAGTTGGTCACGAATGCGCGCAACACGATGCCGGAAATCGGCACGATCACCGTCAGCATCAGCCACAGCGCGACGATCGCGAGCGCAACCCAGCGCCATACGCCGAGCGGCAGCACCGTCGCGCGGCCGGCCTTGCCCTTCACGGTGACGAAACGGTTCGCGGTCTTCAGCAGGCGGCGCTGCAGCAGCACGAGCGGGAACGTGATCGCGACGATGCACACCGCGACCGCGGCCATCAGGTGATACGACGGCACGCCGAGCTTGTTGGTCAGCTTGTACAGGTAGGTCGCGAGCACGAGGTGGCCTTCTGGGTCGCCGAGCACGAGCGGCAGCCCGAACACCTCGAAGCCGAGGAAGAACACGAGCACGCCGGCGAACAGCAGTGCGGGCATCGTCATCGGCAGGCTCACGTCGAGCGCGACGCGGAACGGGCGGGCACCCGTCACGCGCGCGGCTTCCTCGACGTCCGAGCCGAGGTTGCGCAGCGCGGCCGACGAGTACAGGTACACGTGCGGAACGTGCGTGAGGCCGACGATCACCGTGATCGCGAAGATCGAGTAGACGTTCCAGGGTACGTTCTGCACCCCGAACAGTTCCTTGAACCACACCGAGTAGAAGCCGACCGGGCCGGCGGCGACCACGTAGCCGAACGCGAGCACCATCGGCGACACGAACACGGGCGTGAGCAGCAGCGGTTCGAGCCAGCGGCGGCCGGGCAGGTCGGTGCGCACCATCAGGAACGCGAGAATGCCGCCGAGCGGGATCGAGATGAACAGCATCCCGCCGGCGATGATGAACGAGTTCTTTACGGCCGACCAGAAGTCCGGGTCGGTGAAGATGAAGCGGAAACCCTCGATGCCGAGCGTCTTGTTCGCATCGAAGAACGGCGCGGACAGCAGGCTCTGGAACAGGATGAAGCCGAGCGGCAGCGCGACCGCGACGGTGAGCACCGCGACGACGATCCAGCGCAGCATGCCGGCGAGCGGCTGCAGGCTGTTGGCCGGCAGCGCGGGGATCGCGCCGCCCGGGCCGGTGGTGGGCGGAACGGCCGGCGCCGTTGCCCGTGTGCTGGTTGAAAGCATGAGTTCGCCCCTGCGGCCATCCGGATGGCCGCCTCTAGGAAGTCGGTAAGGGGAAGGGGGCGCCCGCGCGATGCGCCGCGGGCGGCCCGTGGTCAGCTGCTCAGCCGATCAGCGCTTGATCGCCTGCTGCCATTGCTTCAGGAATGCAAGCCGCTTCGACTGGTCGAGATAGACGAGCAGGCCGGTGCCGATCTGGATCGGTTTCAGCGAATCGCCGAGTTCCTTCGTGAGGCTCGCGGCCGACGTTTCGCCGGTCACGTCCGCACGGATCGCGTACAGGTTCGCCTGATTCGCGATCAGCGTCTGGCCGCGCTGCGACAGCAGGTAGTCGACCCACAGCTTCGCGGCGTTCGGGTTCTTCGCCTTCTTCGAGATCGTGGCCAGGCGGCTCACGACTTGTGTGTAGTCCTTCGGAAACACGTAGCCGATCGACTTGTCCTTCTTCGCCTTCGCGTACGCATACGAGCCGATGATGTTGTAGCCGATCAGGTTCTCTCCGGATGAAATGCGCTCCATCATCGCGCCGGTGCTCGACTGCAGCTTCGGGCCGGTCGCGCCGATCGCCTTCACGAGCTCCCACGTGACCTTCTCGTTCACGTGCGCGTCCTGCGTCAGGTAGTTGAAGCCGACACCCGACTTTTCGATGTCGTAGGTCGTGACCTTGCCCTTGAACTTGTCGGCCTGCGTGGTGAGCAGCTTGATCAGGTCGGCGCGCGTCTTCGGCACCTCGTTCTCGGGGATCAGGCGCTTGTTGTAGACGATCGCGAGCGGCTCGAACGTCGTGCCGTACGCCTGCTTCTGGTATTGCGCCCATTGCGGCACGTTCGCGCTTTCGGGCGAATCGTACGACGCCATCAGGCCGTCGTTGACGAGCTTGACCTGCAGGTCCATCGCGGAGCTCCACAGCACGTCGGCACTCGTGCTGCTCGCCGCGTTCTCGCTGATGTAGCGGTTGTACAGCTCGGTGCTGTTCATGTCGTTGTATTCGACCTTCACGCCGTACAGGCTTTCGAAGTCCTTGATCAGCGGGCGCACGAGGCCCGTGTCAGTCGTCGAGTAGACGATCAGCTTGCCTTCCTTCTTCGCGGCGTCGACGACGCCTTGGTAGTTACCCGGATACCCGGCCGGGACCTGCGCGACGGCGGCGCCGGCGGCGGTGCCCAGGACGATCGCCAGCGCGGCGGTGAGCTGCTTCGGTGCAAACGGCATGTCTTCCTCCAGTGATGCGTGTGTGTTGTTCGAGTGACGCGGATGTTAATTGCGAGGCACTTTCAGCCTGCTTTCATTTCGGTTCACAATAGCGTCCTTTGTGTCATGGATTTCCCGAGGTCCCCATGCGTGTGCTGCTCGTAGAAGACAACCCGAACCTGGCGCAGTCGCTGAACGACGCGCTGAGCGCCGCGCGCTTCGCGGTCGATCACATGGCGGACGGGGAGGCGGCGGATCACGTGCTGCGCACGCAGGACTACGCGCTGGTGATCCTCGATCTCGGGCTGCCGAAGCTCGACGGGCTCGAGGTGCTGCGGCGGTTGCGCGCGCGCCGCAATCCCGTGCCGGTGCTGATCCTGACCGCGCACGGCTCGGTCGAGGACCGCGTGAAGGGGCTCGATCTCGGGGCCGACGACTATCTCGCGAAGCCGTTCGAACTGACCGAGCTGGAGGCGCGTGCCCGCGCGCTGATCCGGCGCAGCCACGGCCACGAGCATTCGCGGGTCGCATGCGGGCCGCTTTCGTATGACAGTATCGACCGCAGCTTCCATCTCGCCGGCGAAGCGCTGCCGCTCACGCCGCGCGAGCGCTCGGTGCTGGAGGTGCTGATCCTGCGCAACGGTCGCGCGATCAACAAGGAGACGCTGTCGGAGAAAATCTTCGGGCTCGACGAGTCGGTCAACGCGGACGCGATCGAGATCTACGTGTACCGGCTGCGCAAGAAGCTGGAAAACACCGGCGTCGCGATCGTCACGCTGCGGGGGCTCGGGTATCTGCTCGAAGCGAAGGCCGCCGGATGAACCCATCCCACGCTCGCTGGCTTTGCACGGGACCGGAGTGCGCGCTGAAGCGCAATGCCGGATCGACACGTCCGCTGCCTTCCGAGGGGGCGCATGCCGTGCCTGGGGCGGCCCGGCGGGAGACATGATGATCCGCCGACCGAACCTGCGCACGCAAGTCGCGCTGTGGCTGCTGCTGCCGCTGCTCGGGCTGCTCGCGCTCGACTCGTGGCTCACGTACCAGCGCGCGATGAGCGCCGCGCACGTCGCGTTCGACCGCACGCTGTCGTCGTCGCTGAAGTCGATCCGCGAAGGCGTGCGGCTCAACGACGGTGAGATCGAGGTCGACCTGCCGTATCTCGCGCTCGAGATGTTCGAGTCGGGCGACGGCGGCAAGATCTACTACCTGATCCGCGAGGACAACGGGCACACGATCACCGGCTATCCGGACCTGCCGCTGCCGCCGGGTGACGGCGCGCTGTTCGTCACGCGCTATTACAACGTCGTCTATCGCGGCGAGCAGCTGCGCATGGCCGCGTTGCGCGTGCCGGTGCACGACGTGCCGACCGCGCAGACGCGCATCGTGTGGGTGATGGTCGGCGAAACGATCGAGGGGCGCCAGGCGCTCGCGCGCGAAATCCTGATGGGCTCGCTGCTGCAGGAAGGACTGCTTGTCGTGCTCGCGCTCGGGATCGTGTGGCTCGGCGTCGGGCGCGGGCTGCGGCCATTGAACCGGCTCTCCGCGAAGGTCGCCGCGCGTACCGACGGCGATCCGACGCCGCTCGACACCGGCGGCATGCCGAGCGAGCTCGCGCCGCTCGTGGAATCGATCAACCAGTACATTGGCCGCACGCAGCAGATGCAGGTCGCGCGGCGGCGTTTCTTCGCGGACGCGGCCCATCAGCTGAAGACGCCGCTCGCGGCGGTGCAGGCCGGCGTCGAACTGGCATTGCGGCCGGACGAGCAGCCGCGCGTGAACGTGCACTTGCGGCGCGTGAACGGCGCGGTGCGGCAGGCCGCGAAGATCATCCAGCAGCTGCTGTCGCTGTCGCGGCTCGATTCGGACAGCGGCCAGGCGGTCGCGCACCAGCCGGTCGCGTTGCATCGGCTGGCGCGCAACGTGACGCTCGACTGGTCGCCGGTGGCGCGGGCGCGCGACATCGATCTCGGCTTCGAGCACGAGGCCGACGTCGACGTGCACGGTCAACCGGACCTGCTCGGCGAAATGATCGGCAACCTGATCGACAACGCGATCCGTTATTCGGGCGACCGCGCGGTAATCACGGTGCGCGTGTCGCGCGACGGCGAGCATGCGCGGCTCGACGTGATCGACAACGGGCCGGGCATTCCGGCGGGTGAGCGCGACGCGGTGTTCGAGCGCTTCCATCGTGGCAGCAAGACGCAGACGGTCGAAGGCACCGGGCTCGGGTTGTCGATCGTGCGGGAAATCGCGCGCGTGCATCATGGCAGCGTGACGCTCTCCGATGCGGCGGGCGGCGGGCTGATCGTGACGGCGATGCTGCCGACGGTTCGGGCGGCGCAGTAGCAGTCGCGGCGATCGACGCAACCGAGGTGAATGGCGGCGGAGGGCGGCGACGGAAACGATATGCCGTCCGCCGCTTCGACCGGTCACCTCAGTCGCTGAACCCGATCTCAGCTTCGAGCGACTGCCCGACTTCGAGCCACGCGCCCGCGCCTTCGACGACGATCGCGTTGATGCCGAATGTCAGCGCGTCGTCGTAGTTCGGATGCGCGCGATAGGTCTGCATCGTGTCGGTCGGCTCGTGCGGCCATGCCGGATCCGGCGCGCCGGTCACCTGGTCGATCGTCGGCATCGGGCAGCGCGTGCACAGCTTCACGAGGCGCAACCGCACGCGCGTCGCGCCTTCCGCGTCGAGATGCTCGACGAAATCCTCTTCGTACGCATCGAGATCCGACACGACGATGTTCGGGCGGAAGCGGTTCATCGGAATCGCCGGCGCGCCTTTCGCGACGAGCTTCGCGTTCAGGTCGTCGAGCGACGACTGGCCGATCACGAGCAGCGGGTAGCCGTCCGCGAACTGCGTGTGCGTGTCGATGTCGCCGGTCCATTTGCGGTTGCAGCCACGGCGCGACTCGGCACCGAAGCGCGCGAGCTTCAACGGCATGCCGAGGAATTCGGTGAGCCACGCGGCCGTCTCGGCGCCCGTGTCGATCGCGTCGACGGTGTCGCGCCAGACGGTCGCGGCCATCTTCGGCGTGGCGGGTGTTGCATCGCCGTCGAGCGGCGTACGGATCTCGGGCATGCCCGGCGCATTCAGCACCAGCGCATCGTGTTCGAGCGCGGTGCGGATCAGCGCGAGGCGCGGGTGCGTGCGCTGCGTGATCATCATCCCGTCCGGGGTGGTGATCAGCCAGTGGCGGTCGTACGCTAGGCCCGTTTCGAGCAGCTGTGCGCGCGACAGCGCGATGCCGGCGCAGGATTTGATCGGATAGACGAAGAGTTCGGAGATGGCTGGCATGACGCTGGCTGACGAAGGCGGGATGGTCGAATCGCGATTGTGCCAGATCATGCGAAAGCCGTTTGGGCGGTTGCAGGCCGCCGCGCCGTGCGGCCGGTCACGCCAGCGGAAAGCCGAGGTCGAAGGTCGTGCGCACGTCGAGTGGCTGGCGCAGCAGCCCGGCCTTCAGGTAGAAGTCGGCCGTGCGTTGTTGCCCGGCGATCACCGTCGCGTCGATCGGCAGCCACCGCGTGTTGCGGCGCTCGAACTGCAGCTTCGCGGCAGCCGGCGGGATGCCGACGATGCGCGCGAGCGTCGCGGAATACGCGTCGACGTGCCGGTACGACCAGGCCTGCGCGCGCACGACGCGTTGCAGGAAGTCGCGCAGCACGTCGCGCTTCGATGCGATCGCCGCGTCGGTCGCCGCGACGTAGCTGAGGCCCGACCACAGGCCGCGGCCGTTGACGAGCACGCGTGCGCGGCCGCTCGTTTCGGCGAGCGCGGTATAGGGTTCCCACGTCGCCCACGCGTCGATCGAACCGGTTGCGAGCGCAAGCATCGTGTCGGCCGGCGGCAGGAAGCGGAACGATACGGCATCGGGCGGCAGGGCTGCGGCTTCGAGTGCCTTCAGCGTGACGAAATGGCCGATCGAGCCGCGCGTGGTGCCAATGCGCTTGCCTTTCAGGTCGGCGGCGTCCTTCAGCGTCGCATCGGGCCGCACGAGCAAGGCGGTGCCGTACGGGTCGGACCGGTTCGCGCCGATCACCTTGATGCGCGCACCCGATGCGAGCGCGAAGATCACCGGCGCGTCGCCGATCGGTCCGCAGTCGACGGCCGCCGCGTTCAGCGCTTCGGCCAGCGGCGCAGCGGCCGGGAATTCGGTCCATGCGATGTCGTAAGCAAGGCCGTTCAGTTCGCCGGCCGCTTCGAGCAGCGCGCGCAGCCCGCCCTTTTGGTCGCCGGCACGCAGCAGCGGTCGCGTGCCCGATTGCGCGTGCAATGCGGTCGGAGCCACGCCGACGGCGGCGGCGAGGGCGCTCGCTTGCGCGAGGAAGTGACGTCGGGTCGGATTCATCGTGAAGTTCGGTCGATTGGAGGAAACGGTTCAGAGATTCAATGCGCAAGCCCGGCCTGCACGTCGCGCACCGGTTCAGCGTCCACACGCAGCAGCAGCGCGGTCAGCGGATCGACGTTCGCGGGGGCGGCGGAAGGCCGTGCGGTCGCGTCCGAGCGGCACAACAAATCGTCGGCCGACCAGCCCGCGCTGCCAGGCAACGCGCGCGCCCGCAGCCAGCCGCGCCGGTCGGCAAGCAGTTGCGTGCCGCCGAACGTCTCGGGCGACACGCCGGCGATCGTCGCGAACGCTTGCCATGCGCCGGGCGTCGACGCGACGCAGTTCGCGCGCGAGCCGGTGGCCGGTGGCGCGGGCGTGTCGCCGGCGGTGACGAGCAGCGTCTGCCAGCGCGGATCCTCCGTCGGCGGCGCGCTGCCCGGCGCGAGCGCAACGATGCGCACGCGCTGGCCTTCGCGCCAGCGCTCGAGCGGCTGCGGCGCGGCGCTGCCGCAACGCACGTCGAGCGCTGGCAGCGGAACGGGCGCGGGCCATGCACCTTCCGCCTGCGCGCCGCTGCCGGCCGACAGCGCCTTCAGGTAAGCGAGCACGGCCCACGTGTCGCCGGGGCCGAGCGTCGTGGCAAAGCCCGGCATCGACGACGCGCCGCGCGCGTCGTGCGTACCGTGCCGCACGCGCCAGTACAGTTCGCCTTCGAGCCGGCGGGCGAGCAGCGCGCCCGCGAAGGTCGGCGGCCAATGCGCGAGCGTTGCCGCGAGCGGTCCTTCGCCGCGGCCGTCCGCGCCGTGACACGCCGCGCAATGCCGCGCATACAGGTGCGCACCGCGCATCACGTTCGCGACGGAAAGCGGCGCGGGGTTGCGCTGGAAACTGGTCGGCACCGCGGGTGCGAGCCACAGCGACGCCGGTGGCCACGGCGCGAGCCACGCGGCGGCCAGTGCGGCGATTGCCGATGCCGCTCGCCACTTGCGCGAAACGAGCGCGATGCACGCCAGCGCCACGGCGAGCGCGGTTGCCGCGCAAGCGAACGCAAGCTGTCGCGTGAGCCCGGCATCGATGCGCAGCGTTTCAAGCGCGATCCGATGCGCCCAGGGCCACGCGGCCTGTCCGTCGGCGTCCCCGGTCAGGCCGGCCGCATGCAGTGCCCGGGCGAACGCGATCTGCGCGCGATACAGCAGTTGCAGGAACAGGAGTGCCCAGTCGGCGAACGGCGGTGCATTCATCGGCGCGGCCTTTGCCGTGCGCGGGCCATCCCGCTGGCGGCACCCGGCATCTACCAGCTCGAATCGAGTCCGAGATGCCGCAGCGCTTCGTGGCGCAGTTCGGCGAGACGCGGGTCGCCGCGATGGCGCGGATAGGGCAGGTCGACACGCAGTTCCGCGACGATCCGTGCGGGACGAGGCCCGAATACGATCACGCGCTGCGCGAGAAACAGCGCTTCCTCGACATCGTGCGTGACGAGCAGCGCGGAGAACCCGTCGCGCTGCCACAGCGCGGTCAACTCGGCCTGCATCGTCAACCGCGTCAGCGAATCGAGCTTGCCGAGCGGCTCGTCGAGGATCAGCAGGCGCGGATCGTTGACGAGCGCGCGGGCGAGCGCGACACGCTGCGCCATCCCGCCCGACAGCTGATGCGGAAACACGTTCGAGAATTCCTGAAGTCCGACGCGCGCGAGCGCATCGTCGACGCGATGCTGCGCGGTGCGCGCCACGCCACGCGCCTCGAGGCCGAGCGCGACGTTCGCGCGCACGCGGCGCCACGGGTAGAGCGTCGGATCCTGGAACACGACGATGCGCGACGGATCGGGCCTTTCGATCGGCACGCCGTCCTGCACGATTGCGCCTTGTCGAGCGGCGTCGAGGCCCGCGACGAGCCGCAGCAGCGTCGATTTTCCGCAGCCGCTCGGGCCGAGCAGCGCGACGAATTCGCCGGCCGCGACCGACAGCGTGACGTCGTCGAGCACCGGCAGCGGGCCGCCGGGGCCGTCAAACGCATGGCTCACGCGGCGGATGTCGATGCGCGCGCCGCGCGCCGTCGTGGCATCGGGCGTGACGGGTGCCGTGGAGACGGACGATTCGAGAGCGGCGGCGCTCACCATTTGACGGTTCCTTTCTGCCATGCGAGCACACGGTCGCGCACCGCGAACAGCAGCGCGATCAGCCCGGAAAACAGCAGCGCCATCACGATCAGCGCCGCATACATGTTCACGTACGATGCCCAGCCCTGCGCCCAGCTCAGGTACCAGCCGAGCCCCGACTTGACGCCCATCATCTCGGCGACGACGAGCACCGTGAACGATGCGCTCAGCCCCATGAAGATGCCGACGAACACATGCGGCAGCGCGGCGGGAATCGCGACGCGCAGCACCAGGAAGCGCGCGTTCGCGCCGAGCGTGCGCGCGACGTCGTAGTACTGCCGGTTCACGCTCGCGACCCCCGACCACGTCAGCACCGCGACCGGGAAGCCGGTCGACAGCGCGATCAGGAACGCAGCGGCCGAATAGCTCGTCGGGAAGAAGTAGAACGTGAGCGGCAGCAGCGCGGTGGCCGGCACCGGGCCGAGCACGCGCAGCACCGGATGCACCCAGTAGCCGATGCGGCGCGACCAGCCGATCGATACGCCGACCGCGAACCCGACCGCGACGCCGTACGCGAACCCGAGCGAAAGCAGCTTCAGCGTATTGGCGGCGCTGCCGGCGAGGCGCGGCCAGTCGTCGACGTAGACCTCGATCAAGGCCTGCGGCGGCGCGAAGAACGGCGTCGGCAGCCAGCCGGTCTTGGCCGTGACGATTTCCCACGCGGCAAGCACGAGCGGCAGTGCGACGAGCCACGGGCCGGCCGGGCGCACGCGTGCAAGCCGCAGGCGCGTGGCCGGCACGCGATGGCCAAGCGTCGCGGCGACCAGCAGCAGCGCGGCGATCGCCCACGCGGCGATGCCGAACGTGTCGGTGTATGCCCAGTCGGTGAAACCGACGACGCGGTTCGGCCACACGTAAGTCACCGCGCCGAGCGCGGCCCACGCGAGCGCCGCGACGACGCCGGTCGGCCAGGTACGCGCACGGCGGGCTTCGGCCGCGAGCGTCGCGTCGCAGGCCGTGCATGCTGCGCGGGACGTGGCCATCGCGGTGGCGGTGCTGTTCGTTGCGGATGCCGTTCGCGCGGCGGACGCGTGTTCGATCGTCGACATCGCGTCACCCCAGCACGTTCGCATAGACCTGCTGCGCGAAGCGCTGCGGGTCGGTGCTCTTCTTCAGCACGCTGATCCGGCGGAAATCGTCCGCGTAGAACGCGATTTCCTGCTGCAGGTCGACGTTGGTCGGGTGGTGTGTGTAGGTCAGCGTCGCGTACAGCTTGCGCAGGTCTTCGGGATTGATCTTCGGCGAATACTTCGCGAACGCCTTCGCGGCTTCATTCGGGTTGTCGTGCGTGTATTCGGTTGCCTGCACGATCGAGCGCGCGAGTGCGGCGGCCGCCGGCCGGTCGTTGCGTACGAGGTCGCCGCGCGCGCCGATCACGCAGCACACCTTGCGCGCGTATTCGCCGGACAGGTTCGTCGCGAGTTCCGTATACGCGCCGTTGCTGCGCTTCTCGAGGAGATAGAGATTCGGGTCGCCGTCGGCGATCGCCTGGATCTCGCCCTTGTCGACCGCGACGCCGAGCAGATCGGCCGGATACTGCCGCCACGTGATGTCGCGTTCGGGATCGATGCCGTTCTTTGCCAGCAGGATCGAGAAGAAGTGCTTGCCGGGCGCCGCGAGATCGCTGACGCCGACCGTCTTGCCCTTCAGCGCCTGCAGCGTCGTCACGCCGGCCGCCTTCGCGCCGAGCAGCCGCACGCAGCCGCCGTGCGAGCTGCCGATGATCTTCACGTCGAAGCCGGCTTCGAGCGGCTTCAGCCAGCGGTGGATCATCCCGACCGCCGCGTCGGCCTTGCCGGTCGCGATCGATTCGAGCAACTGATCGGTCGATCCGCTGTAGTTGACCAGCTCGACCTTCAGTCCGTTCTTCTCGAAGAAGCCGTTCTCCTGCGCGACGACGATCGGCGTCAGGCAGAACGCGTTCTGGTTCCACGCGAACGTGAGCTTCTTCAGCGGTGGCGCGGACCATGCGTTGCGGCCCAGCGTGATCGCCGGCGCGGCGAGCGCGGCGGCGCCGGCCGCGCGCAGCAGCCGGCGGCGCTTGTCGTCATGGGCGCCGGTCGGCGCGGGGGCGGTGGTATCGGTCATCGTGTGGTCTCCGGTTCCGGTCGTGCGCAAGGGCGTTCAGTCGAGCAGGTCGGGTTCGTCGGCGACGACGCCTGCGAACAGGCTGTCGAACGCGTGCAATGCGCCGTCGGGGCCACCGATCTGGCCGTGCGTGTGTCGCGCGGTCGCGTGGTCGATCGGTTGCGGCGTGCCGGCCGCTTCGGCCAGCAACTGCGTGTGCGCGGCGTTGTCGAGCGCGATGTACCACCACGCGGCGGCCTCGACCGTCGGGCCGGCCGTCAGGATGCCGTGGTTCTTCAGGATCACGCCCTTGTGCGTGGTGCCGTCGGGCTTCGCGAGCGCGCCCGCGATCCGTGCGCCTTCGCTCGTGTCGACGACCATGCCCGTGAAGTCGTCGAACAGCGCGTGATCCTCGTAGAACACGCACGCGTCCTGCGTCAGTGGACCGAGCGGGCGGCCGAGCGTCGACCATGCCTTGCCGTAGGTCGAATGCGTGTGCGCGGCGGCGACGATGTGCGGATGCGCGTCGTGAATCGCCGCGTGGATCGCGAACGCGGCCTTGTTCAGCGGCCGGTTGCCGATCGCAGTTTCACCGCGTGCGTTGACGAGCAGCAGGTCCGATACCTTGATCCGCGAGAAATGCACGCCGAGCGGATTCACCCAGAAGTGATCGGGCAGTTCGGGGTCGCGCGCGGTGATGTGGCCGGCGAGGCCCGACGCGAAGCCGAAGCGCGCGAACAGGCGGAACGCGGCCGCGAGCCGCTCCTGCCGGTGACGGCGCTCGGCGGCGACGTCGACGCGCGGCGCGGGCGGGTCGAACCAGAAATGCTGGCGCGGCGTGTCGGCGAGGACGAGGCCCGACGCGGTGCGTGCGGGCGATGACGAAGCCAGGACGGCGGACATGGTCGGCGTCTCCCTTTGGGTCAGGCCGCGCGGCGTGCCGCGTCGCGTGCCGCGACGGCGCTGCGCACGCGCGGAATCAGTTCGCGACCGTAGTCGATTGCGTCTTCGAGCGGATCGAAGCCGCGGATCAGGAACGTCGTCACGCCAAGGTCGTAGTAGTCGAGCAGCGCGTCGGCGACCTGTTCGGGCGTGCCGACCAGCGCGGTCGAATTCGAGCGTGCGCCGGTGAGCTTCGCGATCTCGGTCCACAGCCGCTTGTCGACGCGCGAGCCGCGTTCGGCCGCGGCAAGCAGGCGCCGCGCGCCTTCGCTTTGCTGCGGGCCGCCGCTGCCGAGGCCGGCCGCTTCGCGCACCCGGCGCGTTTCGTCGAGGATCCGGTGCGCGCGCGCCCATGCTTCGTCTTCGGTCGCCGCGAGGATCGGCCGGAACGACACGGAGAAGCGCACCTGCCGGCCGTGCTTCGCGGCTTCGGCGCGCACGCGGGTCGTCAGGTCGCGCACCTGGTCGAGCGATTCGCCCCACAGCGCATAAACGTCCGCGTGCTTGCCGGCGACTTCCAGCGCCGCTTCCGAGGCGCCGCCGAAGTAGATCGGCACGTGCGGCTGCTGAAACGGCTTCACCTCCGAAAAGCCCTGCTTGAAGCGGTAGTGCGCGCCGTCGTGATCGAACGGCTGCGTTTCGGTCCAGATGCGGCGCAGGATGCCGAGATATTCGTCGGTGCGTGCGTAGCGTGCGTCGTGGTCGAGGAAGTCGCCGTCGCGCTGCTGCTCGCTGTCCGAGCCGCCGGAGATGAAGTGCACGGCGAGCCGGCCGCGGCTGAACTGATCAAGCGTCGCGATCTGCCGCGCGGCGAGCGTCGGCGCGGTGAAGCCCGGCCGATGCGCGAGCATGAAGTGGATGCGCTCGGTCGCGGCGGCGGCGAACGCGATCGTCAGCGTCGCGGACGGGCCGGTCGAGTGGTGCGGGACGAGGATCCGGTCGAAGCCGGCCGTTTCATGTGCGCGGGCGAAGTCGCGCACGTAATCGGGGTCGACGACGGGGCCGGCGGGCGGATGGATTTCCGACTGCTTCTGGCTCTGGATCATGCCGATGAATTCGACGCTCATCTGGGTCTCCGATGCAAGGACGGCCCCACGCATCCAGCAACGGCCGGCGGGGGCGGGAATGGAGCGCAGATTACCGCCGGGATCATGCGGAATGGAAATAATCAATCCCGAATTGAATATCAGATTTGCATGGTTTGGCCGCGTGTGCATTGCGCATACGCTGTGGGCTCGCGATGGTGTTGAAAGGGGGCGGGGCGTGCCGGGCAGGGCTGTTGCGCCGGGCAGAAACCGGATCCGCATGCGGTCCGGGATGTGCGGTCCGGTTCGAATGCCGATGCGTGCGCACGCATGCGCGGCAAACGTCCGCGAACCGGCGCGCGAGTGCGCAACCGCAACCGATCGCCGCCGGCTTCACGCGCCGCCGCGCCGTCCGCCAATCGATCTCCGCCATTGCCGCCGTTGCGTTACCCCGCTATCCAGTCACCGAGGGAACCCGTACCGATGTCCGCCAGACTTGCTGCTTCCTCGCCGCTACCGTCGCAGTCGTCGCTGCGCCATCTGCCTGCCGACGATGCGCGCGTCGCGGTGCTGCTCGAGCGTCTTGCGCCCGAACTCGCCGCGGACGCCGCCCGCAACGACGTCGACGGCCGCTTCCCGCACGAGAACTTCGCGCGGCTGCATCGCGCCGGGCTGATCGCGCAGGTCGTGCCGCGCGAGCATGGCGGCGCGGGCGCGACGCTGGCGCAGGCGAGCCGGATCGTGGCCGCCGTCGCGCGCGCCGATCCCGCGACTGCGCTGGTGCTGACGATGACGTATCTGCAGCATCGCGCGCTCGGCCGTGCGGACAACCGCTGGCCCGCGCACGTGCGGCGTGCGGTGTTCGACAGTGCGGTCGCCGAGGGCGCGCTGATCAACGCGTTGCGCGTCGAACCGGCGCTCGGTTCGCCGTCGCGCGGCGGCCTGCCCGAAACGATTGCGCGTCGCGACGGCGACGGCTGGCGCCTGTCCGGCCACAAGCTGTACAGCACCGGCATTCCGGCGCTGCGCTGGCTCGCCGTATGGGCACGCACCGACGAATCCGAGCCGCGTGTCGGCGTATTCCTCGTGCCGCGCGAGCGCGATGTGGAGGACGACGCAGGCATCCGCGTGATCGAAAGCTGGAACCACCTGGGCCTGCGCGCATCGGGCAGCCACGAGGTCGTGTTCGACGACGTGCGGCTGCCCGCCGATCATGCGGTGGACGTGCGCGCGCCCGATGCGTGGGCCGTATCGGCCGCGAGCCATGCGGATATCGACGCGCAGGCTGACCAGCAGGCGTGGATGGTCGCGTTGCTCGGCAGCCTCTACGATGCGGTGGCGCGCGCGTCACGCGACTGGCTGCTCGAGTTCGCGACGACGCGCGCGCCGAGCGGGCTCGGGGCACCGCTCGCGACGCTGCCGCGCATGCAGGAGGCCGTCGGCGAGATCGAAGGGTGGTTGCACACGAACCGCGTGCTGCTCGACGAACACATCGCGCGCACCGATGCGGGCGACGCACCGACGGTGACGACGAGCGGCCTCGTCAAGCGAACCGTGACGGAGCAGGCGATCCGCACGGTCGAGCACGCGTTGAAGCTGTCGGGCAATCACGGGCTGAGCCGCCACAATCCGCTCGAACGTCATTATCGCGACGTGCTGTGCAGCCGCGTGCATACGCCGCAGGACGATGCGATCGCGGTCGCCGCCGGGCGTGCCGCGCTCGACGCCGCGGCGCGAAGCGCAACCGAGAACGCCAGCGCGGAGGCTGGCGGGACGTCACGCGGCGCACCGGTTTCCGGTCGAAGCGGTGCGTGAGCGGGGCCGCATGACGGTCGGCGCAAACGGGACACCGCGGTGCCGGCGTCGCAGGCCTTGGTCAAGCTCAAGCGGCTTCGTCGTGCGCGGCGGCATCCGCGGGCAGTGCGAATGCCGCGCGCGCATGGGCGCCCACGGCCGCGAGCGGCGCCGCGAAGCGTGCGGCGTCCTGCCGGTGCAGCAGCCACAGATCGATCTGCGGCTTGAAATCGGCGAGCGGCACGATGTCGACCGCATCGCGCAGCGGGCTGCCTTCGACGAGCGGCATCGGCATCAGCCCGATGCCGATGCCGTTCGCGACGCTCTGCAACTGCAGGTCGCGACCATATGTGTCGAGCGTGACGGGCATCGGCAGCCCCTGCGCGTCGAGCGCGCGGCGCAGGCCCGCACGAAAGCCGCAGCCGTCGGGATTGAGCACCCAGCCGCGCGCATGGCAGTCGGCGAGCCGGTAGCTGCGGCGCGGCCAGTCGCCCTTGCGGCCGACCGCGACGAGCCGGGTGGCCAGCAGCCGTTCGCCCTCGACGTGCGGCGGCAGCACCATCTCGCGGGCCAGAAACACCAGCGCCGCATCGAGTTCGCGGCGCGCGACGCGCTCGACGAGCATGCCGCCCCAGGCGGTCGTGACCTGCGTGGCGAGCGCCGGCCATTGCCCGGCGATCCGCGCGATCAGGCCGGGCAGCATCAGTTCGCCAAGCCCTTGCGTGAGGCCGACGCGGAATTCGCCGGCGGGCGGCCGCTGGCCGGCCGTCAGTTCGCGCAGCGCATCGACCTCGCGCAGGATCGCGCGGCACTGCGCGAACACCTGCAGGCCGATGTCGGTCGGGCGCGGCGGTTTCGTGTTGCGGTCGAGCAGCGTCGCGCCGAGCGCTTCCTCGAGATTCTGCACGCGCCGTGTGATCGCCGGCTGCGTCATCCCGAGCTCGGCCGCGGCCTGGCTCAGCGTCTGGCAGCGGACGACCGCTGCAAAAGCGTCGATATCGCTAATTTTCATGTTTGTTCTGCATGATCTTTCGGGTGATCATGACGATTCATCATATTCGGCATCATATTCGAGGAGGCAGCCGATGAGTACGCTTTCGTTGCATCAGACGCCGCTGCGTCCGTTCGTCGACGGCCTGGGCGCGCTGCTCGCGTCCGGCGCGAACGAGGCGCGCATTCTCGACGAGGGCGGCGCGCTGCTTGCCGCGCTCGTCGCGCACGACGACTGGCTGCCCGACGCGTTCGCGCAGCCCGATCCCGAGCGCTACCGCCAGTACCTGCTGCATCTCGATCCCGACGATCGGTTCTCCGTCGTCAGCTTCGTGTGGGGGCCTGGCCAGACGACGCCGATCCACAATCACACGGTGTGGGGGCTGATCGGCATGCTGCGCGGCGGCGAGTTTTCGCAGCCGTACCGGTTCGACGCGAACGGCAGGCCGGTGCCGTCGGGTGATGCGGTGCAACTGCGGCCGGGCGACGTCGAGGCCGTGTCGCCGAGCATCGGCGACGTCCATCGCGTGACCAACGCGTTCGCCGACCAGGTATCGATCAGCATCCACGTGTACGGCGCGAACATCGGCAAGGTCGAGCGCGCGGTGTTCCTGGACGACGGCACCGTGAAGCCGTTCGTGTCCGGCTATTCGAACGTATGACGCCGAAAGTCGCGGGCGTTCCGTTGCGAGCGCACGCCCGCGGCCTCGGGCTTCAACCGTTTTCCGTTTGCTTTTTTCACCGACTTCAACAGAATCCGACAGAGACATCGTGACGCAATCCGTTGATTCCACTTCCCGTTTCCCCGTCGCGTCGTACCAGGACGTACGCGCGCGCCTCCTGGCCCGCGACGAGCTCGCGCTGATCGACGTGCGCGAGGAAGATCCATACGCGCAGGGCCATCCGCTTTGGGCTGCCAACTTTCCGCTGTCGAAGCTCGAACTCGACGCGTGGACGCGCATTCCGCGCCGCGACACGCCGATCGTCGTGTTCGGCGAGGCCGGCGGCGAGGATCTCGCGCCGCGCGCGGCCGCGAAGCTCGCGCAGCTCGGCTATACCGACGTGCGGCTGCTCGACGGCGGTCTCGCGGGCTGGCTCGCCGCGGGCGGCGAGCTGTTCATCGACGTGAACGTGCCGAGCAAGTCGTTCGGCGAGTGGGTCGAGGCCGAGCGCCATACGCCGTCGCTGTCCGCGCAGGAAGTGCAGGCGCTGATCGACGAAAAGGCCGACGTCGTGATCGTCGACGCGCGCCGCTTCGACGAATACCAGACGATGAACATCCCGACGTCGACGAGCGTGCCGGGGGCGGAACTCGTGCTGCGCGTGCGCGCGCTCGCGCCGAACCCCGCAACCCGGGTCGTGGTGAACTGCGCGGGCCGCACGCGCAGCATCATCGGCACGCAATCGCTCGTGAACGCAGGGCTGCCGAACCCGGTCGCGGCACTGCGCAACGGCACGATCGGCTGGACGCTCGCGGGCCAGACGCTCGAGCACGGCGCCGCGCGACGCTTTCCCGACGACGTCGAACCCGCGCAGCGTAAGGAAGCCCGTCGCGCCGCGCGCGCGGTGGCCGAGCGCGCCGGCGTGCCGCGCATCGCGCTCGCGGACGTCGCGGCGCTCGACGAGCCGGGCCGCACGCTGTACCGCTTCGACGTGCGCACGCCGGAGGAATACGAGGCCGGCCATCTGCCAGGCTTCCTGGGCACGCCGGGTGGCCAGCTCGTACAGGAGACCGACCATCACGCGCCCGTGCGCGGCGCGCGAATCGTGCTTGCCGACGACGACGGCGTGCGCGCGGACATGACCGCGTCGTGGCTCGCGCAGATGGGCTGGGACGTGCGCGTGATCGAGCCGGCCGGCACGGCGGCCTTCACCGAGCGCGGCCAGCCGCCGCGCGACGTGCCGGCGACGCCGCAGGTGACCGAGGTGTCGCCCGCAACGCTCGCGGGCTGGCTGAAGGAGGCGGCCGCGGGCGAGGTCGCGATCGTCGACGTGACGACCAGCGCGAACTACGTGAAGCGCCATATCCCCGGCGCGTGGTTCGTCGTGCGTGCGCAGTTGCGCGACGCGCTCGCCGCGATCCCGCCGGCGAAGCGCTATGTGTTCACGTGTGGGTCGAGCCTGCTCGCGCGGTTCGCGGCGGACGACGCGCGCGCGTTGCTGCCGGCTTCCGCGGCGATCACGGTGCTGACCGGCGGCACGGCCGCGTGGATCGACGCGGGGCTGCCGCTCGCGCACGGCGAGACGCATCTGGCGTCGCCGCGCGTCGACCGCTACCGGCGCCCGTATGAAGGCACGGACAACGCGGCCGCCGCGATGCAGGCGTATCTCGACTGGGAATACGGGCTGGTCGACCAGCTGAAGCGCGACGGCACGCACCACTTCAGCGTGATCTGACCGCAACGCGGCAACCGGTGTGCGGCACGACATGCGCCGCGCCCGGTTGCCGCGCGCTCAGTGGCGCATCGCATCCGGCGCGTTCAGTCCACTCAGCGCTTGAACGTATCGACGGCCGCGCGGCCGACGGCCGGATCGTCGGTGAAGAAGCCGTCGATGCCCGCGCGCAGGTACGCCTGGATCTCGCGCACCGAGCCCTCGGTGTTGCGCGTGGCCGGCGTGCCGCCGTCCTTCAGCGACGCGGGCAGGAAGTTGTTCTCCGGACGGAACGTGTACGGATGCACGACGAGGCCGGCTTCGTGCGCGTAACGCACGTACGGCGTCGGCTGCTGCAGCGTGCCATCGGCGGCGACCGCGATGATCGATGTCTTGTACGGGCCGACGCCGTTCGCATAGGACGCGATCTCGCGCATTCCGTCGCGCGTCGACAGGTCACCGTAGGTGCGCTTGTCGTTCGCCTTCACGAAGTCGTACGGACGCTGATCGGCTTCGTCCATCAACTGCACGAGCTTCCAGTTCGGCTGGCTCGTCTTGATCCGGTTGCGGATCGTCTTCAGGTTCGCCACTTCGAACGACTGGATGTAGACGGTCGCCGTGCGTGCCGTGTACGGATCTTTCAGCAGCGCGTCGACGAGACGGTCCTCGAGCGGCAGGCCGACCGACTGGAAGTAAGTCGGGTGCTTGGTTTCCGGATACAGGTGGATCGTGCGGCCGGTCTGCGCGGCCATCTGTTTCGCGAGCGCGACGATCTCGTCGAAGGTCGGAATCTCGAACTGGTCGTTGTACGCGGTGTTCGCCGGGCGGACCTGCGGAATGCGCTCGCGGGCACGCAGCGTCTTCAACTCGGCGAGCGTGAAGTCCTCGGTGAACCAGCCGGTCAGCTGCGCGCCGTCGATCGTCTTGGTCGCCTTGCGGCTCGCGAACTGCGGCAAGGTCGACACGTTCGTCGTGCCGGAGATTTCATTCTCGTGGCGCGCGACGAGTACGCCGTCGCGAGTCGAGACGAGATCGGGTTCGATCACGTCCGCGCCGTCCTCGATCGCCTTGCGGTACGACGCGAGCGTGTGTTCGGGGCGCAGCGCGCTCGCGCCGCGATGGCCGACCACCTGGACCTTCGGGGAGATCGGCTGCGTCGGATCGGATGCCGACACGTCGTCACCGCCGCAGGCGGCGAGCAGGAGGGCGGCGGCACAGGCGAGCGGGATGCAGCGCAGGGCGGTCGGGCGCGTGAAGAGCATGGTGGAGAACCTTCGAAACGGAAGTCAGTGAAAGGGCGGTCGTTCCGGCGGGTGCGGCCTGTCTCGGCGGGCCGCGCGGGATCGAACGGGACGCGATCGTCGCATCAGATAATTACATATGTATTACTCACGCCTTTCTTTTTCGTTGCAGCGCAAAACGTACGGGATGGCCGGATAGTGCAACCGCGCTCGCGGCGCGATCCGGCCGTCGCCGGGAGCCGGCGCGCCGGATGCACTAAACTTGCGGGACTTTTGCATCGCCGCGCCGGGCCGACGCCCGCTCGCGCGCGACGATGCGGCGACTCGCGGGCCGGCGCGGGCGCCCGGCGTCAGTGTGCGTCCGGGGCCCGCGCCGGCCGATTTTTACCGACCCATGACGACTCATACCGATCCCGCCTATCTGCTCGGCGACCTGCTGAAGAACGTTTCCCGCTCCTTCTACCTGACGCTGCGCGTGCTGCCCGACGGCATGCGCGACCCGGTCGGCCTGGCCTATCTGCTCGCGCGCGCGGCCGACACGATCGCCGACACGGCGCTCGTCGCGCCCGATCGCCGTGCGGCGCTGCTGACCGACCTGCGCGACGAGGTCGAGCGGCTCGGCGACGGCGCGGCGCTGTCGCGTGCGCTGGAGGAGGTGACGCGGATGCAGACGGATTCGCACGAGCACGTGCTGCTCGGCTCGATGCAGCCGATGCTCGCGCTGCTGCGCGCGCAGCCGGAGGCGGATCGCGCATCGATCCGCAAGGTCGTCGCGACGCTGACGTCGGGGATGGAGTTCGACCTGCGCACGTTCCCCGACGAACAGTCGGGGGAGGTCGCGTCGCTGCCGGACCGCGACATGCTCGATCGCTACACCTATCTGGTCGCCGGCTGCGTCGGCGAATTCTGGACCGACATGACCGGTGCGCACACGCGCGCCGCGCGCGGTTGGGACCTGGCGGACATGCGTGAGAAGGGCATTCGTTTCGGCAAGGCGCTGCAGATGACCAACATCCTGCGCGACTGCGCGAAGGACCTGCGGATTGGCCGCTGCTACCTGCCGGACGACGTGCTGGCCGCGCACCGCCTGGGCGTCGCCGACCTGATGTCGCCCGACGCGTCGGCGCGCGCGCGCGGCGTGCTGGTCGACCTGCTGCGCGTGGCGCTCGATCAGTATCGCGACGCGTGCCGGTACACGCTGGCGATTCCGCGCCGCTTCGTGCGTCTGCGGCTCGCGTGCCTGTGGCCCATCATGATCGGCCTCGAAACGCTCGAACTGCTGGCCGGCCATGACGCGTGGCTCGATCCGGCGAGGCCGGCGAAGGTGCCGCGCAAGCGGATCTACCGGATCATGGCGTCGTCGCTCGCGCTCGTCGGCTCGAACGCGGCGATCCGTGCGCGCATGAACGCGCTCGTCGACGCGGTGAACACGCGGATCGGGCAGGCGTCCGCGCGCTGAGTTGTGCTGCACGATGCCGGCGCGACAGGCGCGGGCATCGCCCTCGGCCCGCGTTCGCCGGGCCACTCCCGTCTGATTCTCCCCACACGGACTGAAACGTTTACACGATTTCGCTTCCCGAAACGTGGGTGTCATGAATGTCAGCGATCCTGCGCGGCGGCGTGAATCGCGGCACCAGCCGAGGTCGCGCTTTTGTAAGAAGGTTGTTGCCGAAGGCGTCTGACGACATTGGACGGTCGCGATGCACCAGTAAAAATGTAAAGCTAGGGTTTTCACCGGGAAATGCCGGAGAGGCCCACCGCGTAAGCGTTTTCAGGTGTTATGTAACCGTTTGGTGAACCCCTGCGTTGCGTCGATCATACGATGACCGACTGCACATGTTGGGAAACGATTGGTAATCCGTCAGAATCGCACCGGCATGTACTCGCACATGTGTCAGTCATAAAACCACACCAGAAAAGAAATCATTCTTTGAGGACGGAGAATCAATGAAAAAGCGCGTCGCTTTCGCCATGACGGCAGTGGGTCTCGCAGCCGCTACCGCCGCCCACGCCCAGAGCAGCGTTACCCTGTACGGTATCGTCGATAACGCTATCGCTTGGCAGAACAACTCGTCGGCTACCAGCGCGGTTTCGGGTGGTCACTCGAAGGTGCAGATGGCCACCGGCATTTGGGCAGGCAGCCGCTTCGGCCTGAAGGGCAGCGAAGATCTCGGCGGCGGCACGAAGGCGATTTTCCAGTTGGAAGCCGGCTTCAACGCGAACAACGGCTCGTCGCAATGGACGAACGGCATCTTCACGCGTCAGGCATGGGTGGGTCTGACCAACGCGACGTACGGTACGCTGACGGCTGGCCGCCAGTACACCGCGTACTACACGCTGCTGTCGCCGTATAGCCCGACGACCTGGCTGACCGGTTACTACGGCGCGCACCCGGGCGATATCGACTCGCTGGACACCAGCTACCGCGCGAACAACTCGCTCGTCTACATGTCGCCGAAGTTCTACGGCTTCACGGTCGGCGGTTCGTACTCGCTCGGCGGCGTGGCGGGCAGCTTCAACCGCGGCTCGACCTGGAGCGCGGCGATCCAGTACCTGAACGGCCCGGCAGGCATCGCCGTCGGCTATCAGCGCATCAACAACGCGACGCTCGGCGGCGGCGTGTGGGGCGCGAACTCGACCGCGCAAAACGGTCTGGATTCGAGCGGCAACGGTGCGGAACAGGCCGTGTCGTCGATCAACGGTGGCTACAAGACGGCACAGTCGCAGCAACGCGTCGCCGTGACGGCCGGTTACCAGTTCACGCCGGCGTGGGACATCTCGGTGTCGTACTCGAACGTCCAGTACATCCCGGGCACGCAGTCGGCATTCCGCAATACGGCGATCTTCAACACGGCAGGCGCCGTGCTGCACTGGAAGGCAGCGCCGCAGTGGGACTTCGCGGCAGGCTACTCGTACACGCGTGCGACCGAATCGAACGGCGTCTCGAGCTCGGCCAAGTACCATCAGGTCACGCTGTCGCAGTACTACAGCCTGTCGAAGCGCACGGGCCTGTACGCGGTTGAAGCGTACCAGCACGCCAGCGGCAACACGATCAGCGGCCTGACCGGCGGCATCGTCAATGCAACGACGTCGATCGGCGACGGCGTGGGCGCGGGTTCGAAGCAGAACCAGATCGCTGCCGGCGTCGGCCTGATCCACCGCTTCTGATGTCGCGCGGCGCGCAAGCGCCGCTCACGGCATGCGGTATGAAAAAACCGGCCTTCGGGCCGGTTTTTTTTCGCGGGTGCGCGCCGCGCGCATCGCGCGGGCACACGTCGTCCTGATCGTCACCGGGTCGAATCGTCCTCCGACCAGTTCCCCGCCAGCGACTGAAACAGCGCCGCCGTATCGGCAAGCCGGTCGGCCTGCGCGCGCGTGCGATCGAGCGCGGTCTGCAGTGCCTGCCGCTGCGCATCGAGCAGCGCGAACGTGCTGATCCCGCCTGCCGCGTAACGGTCGCCGGCAATCGCGTTGCCGGCCGCCGCTTCCCGAGCGGCCGTGTCTCGTGCCTCCAGCTCCGCCGCATCGTGTTCGACCGCGCGCATTGCGTCGGCGACCTGCTGGAGCGCCAGCAGCACGGTTTCCCGATAGCTTGCGAACGCGGCATCGTATGCGGCTTCCGCCGCGCGTTTTTTCGCGCGCAGTTCGCCGCCATGAAAGAGCGGCTGCGTCAGGCCGAGACCGACATTCCAGACATTGAGCCCGCTCACGATATCCGCGATGCGCGTGCGTTCCGAACCGATTCCCGCCGAAATCGAAAAACGCGGATACAGGTTCGCGGTCGCCACGCCGACGTTCGCGCTCGCCTGGTGCAGGACGGCCTCCGCCGCGCGGATGTCGGGCCGTTCGCGCGCGAGCGTCGACGGCAGCGCGACCGGCAGCGTGTGCGGCAGCGCGAGCGCATCGAGCGTGAGGTCGGGCAGTGTGGCGTCGGATGGCGGCGCGCCCAGCAGGATCGCGAGCCGGTGGCCGGCCTGCGCGAAGCGGGCCGCGAGCGGCGGTAGCGAGGCCTGCGTCTGCGCGAGCAGCGTGCGCTGCGCATGCACATCGGCCTGCGATACGCCGCCCGCCGCGAAGCGCGCTTCGACGATGCGCAACTGCCGCGCTTGCGCGTCGATGAGCTCACGCGTGAGCGCGATCTGCTGCGCGAGCGACGCGCGCAGGATCGCGGTCGCGACGACGTTGCCCGCGAGCGTCAGGCGCGCGGCGTCGAGCGTGTATGACTGATAGTCGACCTGGGCGCGCAGCGCTTCGAGCGCGCGCCGGTTGCCGCCGAACACGTCGAGGACGTACGACACGCTCACCGACGCGTCGTACAGCGTGAATGGCCCCGGATTCGGCACGTTGGCGGGCAGCCCGAACGCAGCGATGTCGACTTTCTGGCGCGTGGCGGACACGTTCGCGTCGACGCTCGGCAGCATCGTCGCGCCGGCTTCCGCCGCATGGTTCTGCCGTGCTTCGTCGAGCCGTGCGCGGGTCTCGGCGAGCGTCGGGCTGTTTTGCCATGCGGTATCGACGAGCCGGTTCAGCGGTTCCGAGCCGAACTCGGTCCACCAGTGTCGCGGCGTGTGCGCGGCTGATGCGAACGTCTGCGCGGCGCCGGTCGGGCCACCGGCGGCTACCGTCGCGACGGGCGGTTCATCGCGCGTGTACCGCTGCGTGGCCGGCGCATCGGGTATGCGGAAATCCGGCCCGACCGCGCAACCGGCGACGAGCAGCGCAGCAGCGGCCAACGTCAAGCAGCGGGCGGTGTGGGTGGCGCGACGCGAAGCCGGTTTCATCGCGCGGCCCCTAGTCGAGCGTGCGCCGGTAGAAGCGCAGCGCGATGCCCATCACCACGAGCGTGAAGAGCGCGACGGGCCACACGGACGGCCACAGGTCGGCCCAGCCGTTGCCTTTGAGCAGGATGCCGCGCACGAGGCGGTTGAAGTAGGTGAGCGGCAGCAGGTTGCCGATGAACTGTGCCCACTTCGGCATCCCGGCGAACGGGAACATGAAGCCCGACAGCAGGATGTTCGGCAGGAAGTAGAACACCGCGAGCTGCATCGCCTGCAGCTGGTTCTGCGCGAGCGACGACAGCGTGATGCCGACCGTGAGGTTCGCCGCGATGAACAGCAGCGCGGACAGGTAGATCGCGAACAGGCCGCCGACGAACGGCACGTCGAAAACGTAGCGCGCGGCCGCGAGGATGATCGACACCTGGATCAGCCCGATGAACACGTACGGGACGATCTTGCCGGTCATCACCTCCAGCGGCCGCACGGGCGTCGCCAGCAGATTCTCCATCGTGCCGCGCTCGCGTTCGCGCGTGATCGCGAGGCCCGTCATCATCACCATCGTCATCGTCAGGATCACGCCCATCAGGCCCGGCACGACGTTGTACTGCGTGATGCCTTCGGGGTTGTACAGCCGGTGCAGCACGACGTCGAACGCGGCCGGGCGGCCGTTCAGGTGCGCGAGCGGCCCCGTCAGATCCTTGTCCGCGACGGGCTGCACGAGGCCCGGCAGCGCGCCGATCGCCGACGCGGTCGCGACGGGATCGGTTGCGTCCGCCTCGACGAGCAGCGTCGGGCGCTCGCCGCGTAGCAGCCGCTTCGAGAAATCGGCCGGCACACTCAGCACGAACTGCACGTCGCCGCGGGCGAGAGCATGCCGGCCGGCCGTCTCGTCGGGCAGCGTCGCGACGATGTCGAAGTACGCGGAATTGCGCATCGCGGCGATGAAGCTGCGCGCGAACGGGCTCGAGTCGGCGACGATCACCGCGGTCGGCAGGTGCTTCGGGTCGGTGTTGATCGCGAAGCCGAATAGCGCGAGCTGAATGATCGGCACGCCGACGATCATCGCGAACGTCACGCGGTCGCGGCGCAGCTGCAGGAATTCCTTCAGCACGATGCTCCACCAGCGCGCGACCGAGAACGATTCGCGCAGGCCAGCCCACGCGTTCATGGCGATGCTCCGCCGGGCGGCGCGGATGCGCGGCCCATCATGTAGATGAAGACGTCTTCGAGCCCGGTGTCGATCGGCGCGACCTGCAGCGGTGCGCGCCCGTCGGCCTGCGCCGCGACCTGCGCGAGCGTCGCGTCGAGCAGCGCGCGATCGCGGCCGCTCACGTGCAGCGCGGAACCGAACACGACGGTTTGATCGACGCCCGGCATCGCCCGCAACCGCGCGGACAGTTCGGTCAGGTGCCCGCCGGTGATCGTACGCGTCGACAGGTGCTGCGATGCGACGATCTCCGCCGACGTGCCCTGCGCGAGCAGTTCGCCGGCCGCGATGTACGCGAGCTTGTGGCAGCGTTCGGCTTCGTCCATGTAGTGCGTGCTGACGAGTACCGAGATGCCTTGTGCGGCCAGCCGGTGCAGTTCTTCCCAGAAGTCGCGGCGCGCGGCCGGATCGACGCCGGCGGTCGGCTCGTCGAGCAGCAGCAATTCCGGCTCGTGCAGCATGCACGCGGCGAGCGCGAGGCGCTGCTTCCAGCCGCCGGACAGCGCGCCCGTGAGCTGGTCCGCACGGCTCGCGAGGCCGAGCCCGTCGAGCGCGCGGGCGACCGCCGCCCGGCGGTTGGGCATCCCGTACACGCGTGCGACGAAATCGAGATTTTCGCGGATCGACAGGTCTTCCCAGTACGAGAAGCGCTGCGTCATGTAGCCGACACGCCGCTTGATCTGCGCGCTGTCGCGCACGATGTCGTAGCCGAGGCAGGTGCCGCTGCCCGAGTCGGGCGTGAGCAGGCCGCACATCATGCGGATCGACGTCGTCTTGCCGCTGCCGTTCGGCCCGAGAAAGCCGAAAATCTCGCCGCGCGCGACGCGCAGCGAGACGTCCTTCACGACGTGCTTGTCGCCAAAGCGCTTGTTCAGGCGATCGACGTCGATCGCGTACGGAGCGGCCGGCGCGTTCAACGCATCCTCACGGCGACGGGCTGGCCCGGGTGCAGCTTCGGCGCGTCGGCGACGGCGGGGCGCGCTTCGACCATGAACACGAGCTTGGTCCGGCTCTCGTTGCTGTAGATCACGGGCGGCGTGTATTCGGCCTCGCGCGACACATAGGTGACGCGCGCGGGCACGTCGGCCGCGCAGCCGTCGCAGCGGATCGCGACGGTGCGCCCCGGGGCGATCGATGCGATGACGGCTTCCGGCACGAAGAAGCGCACCTTCAGGTTCTGCGGCGGCAGCATCTGCACGACCGGATTGCCGGCCTGCACCCATTCGCCGACGCGGTACAGCGTGTCGTACACGCGCCCGGCGGCGGGCGCGGCGACGCGCTTCTGGTCGAGCTTCCATTGCGCTTCGGCAACCGCCGCCTGCGCGGCATCGACTTGCGCGGCCTGGGCGGCCACCTGCTGCGCGCGTCCCGGTAGGCGCGCGACGTCGACCTGGTTCTGCAACTCGCGGACCTGCGCGGCGGTGGTCTGCGCGGACGTGCGCGAATCGTCGAGCTGCTGCTTCGACAGGCCGCCGGCCGCGTACTGGCGTTCGTCGCGCGCGCGTTGCGCGGCGGCCCGCGCGGCCTGTGCGATGGCCTGCGCGAGCTGGGCACGCGTGACCGCGACTTCCGGCGGCCGCTTGCCGGTCTGAAGGTCGGCAAGTTGCGCGCGTGCGGCAGCGAGCTGATGCTGCGCCTGCAGCAATGCGGCCGTTTCGTTGACGGCTTCGAGCGAGAACACCGGCATGCCGGCCGCGATGGCCTGGCCGCGTTCGACCGACAACTGCGTCAGCGTGCCCGCTTGCGACGACGACAGGTACACGAATTCGCCTTCGACATAGCCCTGGTAGGTCGCGACGTCGTTCGCCGGCCGTCCGCAACCGGCGAGCAGCGCGACGGCGGCGGCCAGGGCGAGCGGCAGCGGGCGGGACACGTTCACGACGGCCTCCGCGGCGAATGCGCGCCCGCATCCAGTGTGGCGGCGGGCGGCTGCAGGCCGGAACCGAGCAGCGCGCGGACGTGGCGATGCAGCACGTCGCGATCGACCGGCGGCAGGCCGCGTGCGCTTTGCCACAGCTTCGCGGTGGCGAGCGGCAGCATCACGAGCGCGATGATCGAATGGAACAGGAACGCGGGTTCGAGCGCGGGGTTCAGCGTGCCGGCCTGCTGCGCGGCGCAGATGCGCTCGGCAAAGCGCCCGACGTGCTCGAGCGGAATGCGCCGCAGCATCCGCTCGCGCAGCAGCCCGCCTTCATGGACGATCTCGCGCAGCCAGATCGACGGCAGCCACGGCATGCGATGCGTGACGTCGAAGAAGCGGTCGACGAGTTCGGCGACGAGCGCGAGCGGATCGTTTTCGATCTGCGGCTCGGTCGGCCGCCACACGAACGCGATGACCTGCGCGAGCCGCTCCTCGACGATCGCATCGAGCAACTGCTCGCGATTCGTGAAGTAGTAATGGACCATCGCCGACGTGACGCCTGCGGCCGCGGCGATCTGCGCGACCGTCGTCGCCGCGATGCCACGCTCGGCGAACAACTGCATCGCGACGTCGAGCATGTGGTCGCGCAGGTCGAAGTCGTCCGCCGACGGGCGGCGCCCGCGCGGCCTGGCGACGGTGGATTTCGCGTTCATGCAGACGACGCTAATTGACGGGTTAGTTAATTTCAAGGAAGGGTTTTTGCCCGCGTTGATCGAGATCAGGCGTGCGCCGAATGGCGGTGCGGACGAACGGGGACATGGCGCGGCGGCACGCCGTGTGCCGGCGGCGGAGTGTAGGGAGCGGCTACTGGGGAAGCGCGGGGAACCGGTGGAGGAATGGGTGGGGCGGCCGCGCCAAAGGCTGGCGAGGAAGCCGCGTGTCGCGGGCAGGGAAGCCGGCAGCACGGCAGGGGTGCGCGCCCGACACGGCACGCACCCCGGAAACGTCGTTACTGATCAATCGGCGACTTCAACGGCTGGTGCTCGCCCGTCAGCCCGAACACGACGAGTTGCGCGGGCTCGGTCGCGCTCGCATTGCGCGACACCTGATGGCGCGAACCGGGCGGCTCATACCAGCCTTCGCCGGCGCGATAGCGGCGCACCGGGCCGCCGTTCACCTGCGACAGCACTTCGCCTTTCGACACGACCGCGAACACCGAGCCGAGGTGCCTGTGTGCTTCGGATGCCTGACCAGGCGCATAGTCGACGGTCGCGACGACGGCGAGCTTGCCGGGTGCTTCGGGCACGGCCTGCTGCATGATCGCGTGCACGTTGTCGCCGGCATCGTGTGCACGGGCGGCCGCCGGCAGCGCGGCGACGAGCGCGAGCGACGTGCACAGCATCGCGCGGCGGAGCGTGGAGCTGGAGCGCATGATCGTCGTCTCCTTACTCGGGCATCTTGCGAAACGCGATCGCGAAGCGGTTCCACGTGTTGATCGTCGCAATCAGCATCGACAGCTCGAACAGCTCGGTGTCGCTGAAGTGCGGCTTCACGGCTTCCCAGACGGCATCCGGCACATGGTTGTCGGCGACCAGCGTCAGCGCTTCGGTCCACTCCAGCGCCGCGCGTTCGCGCTCGGTGAAGAACGGCGTTTCGCGCCACACGACGACCGTCGCGAGGCGGCGATCGGTCTCGCCTCCTTTGCGCGCATCGGTGGTGTGCATGTCGACGCAGAACGCACAGCCGTTGATCTGCGACGCGCGCAGCCGGACCAGTTCGGCGAGCGGCTTCTCGATCGAGCTTTTCGCGATGAATTCCTCGGCGTTGCGCATCACCTTGATTGCGTTCGGGCTGGCGGTATAGAAGTTCAGGCGCGGTTGCATGGCAGGTCCTTTTTCGGTTGATGCGCACGGTGGCGCGACAGGACCCACTTTAAGCGTGCCACTGGCCTGCTTGAATGGCCAATTCCGGGAAAATTCAGGTAACCAGTGTCGCTCCGCCGATGCTGCCCGAGTCCAGCAGCGCGGCCAGTTTCGCGAGCGCGGTGTCGATGCGCAGCGCGTCGATCCCGCCATAACCGAACAGCAGCCCCGCGCGCGCCGCCGAGCCGACGTGGAACGCCGCGATTCCGTACAGGCCGATGTCGTGCTCGCGGGCGGCACGGACCAGCGCGGCTTCATCGAGCCCCGGTTTCAAGTGCGCGGCGAGGTGGATGCCGGCGGTCGGCACGATCGGGTCGAACCACGGCGCGAGGCTGCCGCGCAAATGCGCGAGCAGCATCTTGCGGCGCGCGTCGTAGTGCTTCTGCACGCGCCGCAGATGCCGCGCGAAATCGCCTTCGTGCATGAAGCGCGCGAGCGCCGCCTGCGTGAGTGTGCAGGTATGCCAGTCGACGATCTGCTTCGCCTTGGCGAGCGCGCCGCGCAGCGCGCGCGGCGGAATCGCGTAGCCGATGCGCAGTTCGGGAAAGATCGTCTTCGAGAACGTGCCGACGTACGCGACGAGGCCCGTGCGGTCGAGGCTCTTGAGCGACTCCACCGGCCGGCCTTCGAAGCGGAATTCGCCGTCGTAGTCGTCCTCGATGATCACCGCGCGGCGGCGCTGCGCCCATTCGAGCAGCGCGACGCGCCGGTCCAGCGTCATCGGCATCCCGAGCGGGAACTGGTGCGACGGCGTCACATAGACGAGGCGTGCGTCGTCGGGCAGCCGCTCGATGATCAGGCCGTGCGCATCGACCGGCACGCCGATCACCGTCGCGCCGAGCGACGCGAACGCCGCGCGCGCCGGCGGATAGCCGGGATTCTCGACCGCGACGACGTCGCCCGGCCGCACGACCACGCGCGCGATCAGGTCGAGCGCCTGTTGCGCGCCCTGCGTGACGAGCACGTCGTCCCAGCCGCACGCGACCGCGCGGCTGAACGCGACGTAGCGCGCGATCGCGCCGCGCAACTGCGGATCGCCGGCCGGGTCGTGGTACTGGCCGGGGCCGCGCGCCTGCTGGCGCAACGCGTGATGCAGGCAGCGGCGCCACGCGTCGAAGGGGAACAGCGTCTTGTCGGTCACGCCGCCGCGGAAGTCGAACGCGGGCGTGTCCTGCGGCGCGGGCATCGCGAGCGCGTCGGGCAGGTCGTTCCACAGCGCGCGTGCGTCGACGGCATGGACGGGCGGCGTGGCCTCGACGAGCGACGGCGTCGAGGCCGCCGCATGCGGAACCCGCGCGAGGCCGTCGGCGACGAACGTGCCGTCGCCCGCGCGCGTGTTCAGGAAGCCCTCGGCGACGAGACGCTCGAACGCGTCGAGCGTCGTCTTGCGCGACACGCCGAGCTGCTTCGCGAGATCGCGCGTCGACGGCAGCCGGGCGCCGCCTTCGAGCCGCCCGTCGACGATCGCGGTGCGCAGTTGCCGAAAGATTTGCCCGGTCAGGTCGTGACGGCCTTCGATGCGGATCGCGATGTCCATCGCAGTGGTTACTCCGAATAAGGCAATTTGATGCCGATGAGCATACCGGAAGTTCGTGGCCGGCCCGGCATCCGCCGAACACAGGGGCGCGGCGCCATTCGATTGGACCGCCGCCCGCCGGTGCCTTACGATCCATCACAATCCACGACCGGAGTGCCCCCATGCTGTCCGAAGACGAACTCGCGCTGCTCGATGCGATCCGCGCCACCGGCAGCCTGTCGCGGGCGGCCGCGCGGCTCGGCAAGGCGCCGTCGACGGTGTCGCACGCCGCGCGACAGCTCGAAACGCGTTTCGACGCGCTGCTGTTCGACCGGCGCGGCTACCGGCTGCAGCTCACGCCGGCCGGCCAGCTGCTGACCGACGAGGCGTCGCGCCTCGCGCTGGACGTCGCGCGGCTCACGCAGCGCGTGCGGCAGGTCGCGAGCGGCTGGGAGGACCGGCTGTGGATCGTCAGCGACGAGGTGCTGGAGTTCGATACGCTGCTGCCGGTCGTCCGCGCGTTCGATGCGCTCGATTCGGGCGTGTCGCTGCGCTTCACGTACGAAGTGCTCGGCGGCACCTGGGAAGCGCTGCGCGACGGTCGCGCGGATCTGGTCGTCGGCGCGACCAACGAGCCGCCGGCGATTCCGGGTTTCAAATGGTTCGAACTCGGCGCGATGGAATGGGTGTTCGCCGTATCGCCGCGCCATCCGCTGGCCGCGGCAAGCGAGCGACTGACCCGCGACGCGATCTGCGCGTATCGCGCGGTCGTCGTCGCCGATTCGTCGCGGCGGGTCGTCGGCCGCGCATACGGGCTGCTCGGCGGGCAGGCGGTGCTCGCGGTGCCGTCGATGCGCGCGAAGATCCTCGCGCAGCGCGACGGGCTCGGCGTCGGCTGGGTGCCGCGCCGGCGGGTTGCGTCGCTGCTCGCGCGCGGCGAGCTCGTCGAGAAGGAAACGGCCGATCCGCGCGAACCGAACGTGCTGTACGTCGCGTGGCGCGGCGACCGCGAGGGCCGGGCGCTGCAATGGTGGCTGGAGCAACTGCGTGAGCCGCGGCTCGCGCAGCGCCTGCTCGACGGGATCGACGTGTCGGGCTGAGTGCGTCAGCCGCGCAACGCACGGAAAGGTCCCGACAAACACGTTCGAAGATTTCGAACATGTCTGCCGCGCCGGTCGTACGGCAAGGCCGCGCGGCGCGCGCATCCTGTGTTCACGGTCAACTCACCGGTTCAAAGGAGAACATCATGCAACGCTTCGAAGGAAAAACGGTACTCGTCACGGGCGGCAACAGCGGCATCGGCCTGGCGGCCGCACGGGCATTCGCGGCCGAAGGCGCGCGGGTCATCATCACCGGTCGCGACGAGCAGACGCTCGCCGCCGCGCGCGAGTCGCTCGGCGACGGCGCGCTCGCGATCCGCAACGAGGCCGGCAGCGTCGCGTCGGCCCGCGCCCTGGCGGACGCGATCTCGGCCGCAGGCGCGCGGCTCGACGCCGTGTTCATCAACGCGGGCGTGGCGAAACTCGCGCCGTTCGCCGACAGCGACGAGGCCATGTGGGACCTCGTGTTCAACACCAACGTGAAGGGCGCGTATTTCCAGATCCAGTCGCTGGTGCCGCTGCTGAACCGCGGCGCGTCGATCGTGATCAACGGCTCGATCAACGCGCATATCGGGATGCCCGGCTCGTCGGTGTACGCGGCGAGCAAGGCGGCCGTCAATTCGTTCGCGAAGACGTTGTCGACGGAGCTGCTGCCGCACGGCGTGCGGGTGAACGTGGTGAGCCCCGGCCCGGTCCAGACGCCGCTGTACGGCAAGCTCGGGCTCGACGCGGCGACGCTCGACGAGACGGCCGAGAAGATCAAGGGGCTCGTCCCGATCGGCCGGTTCGGCACGCCGGACGAAATCGCGTCGACGGTGCTGCACCTGAGCGCGCCGGAGTCCGCGTTCATCGTCGGCGCGGAAATCATCGCGTCGGGCGGGATGGGTTTGCTCTGAGCGCGTCACCGGCGGGGTTGCGCGACCCGACGCGACGTCGGGCGGTGCAGCCCCGCCGTTCGATCGCATCGCTAGCGCGATGCACAGGCGTCACGGACTTCGTCGGTCCGATCGCGTCTGTGGAGCTGCGTCACCGTCAGCCCCGAGAACGCCGCGCGGCCGTGCTCGGCGAACACGGCCACGCGGTCCGCATCGAGCGGCGGAAAGATCAGGTCCGTCAGCGCGACGCGGCCGCCGTTCGCGAATACCTCGACCGACCCGCGATCGACGACGATTTCGAGCCGCAGTTGCCCGTGCTCGAGCGGCAGATCGACGATGTGCTCGCGGCTGAAGGTGCCGGCGAAATCCGTCGTGCCGGAGCGCGAGCGGTCGAGCGTCAGCGTGCGCTTCGCCGTGTCGTACACGATCCGGGTGCCGATCGAGCCATCCGCCGATCCCCGGACGATCAGACCCGCGCGGGCCGCGCGCTGCGGCGCGATCGTCACCGTGATGCGCTGGACGATGCCGCGCGTGGCGTCCGACAGCGCGCGGGTGGCGGACTCGACGTTCAGGTTGCCTTCATGCACGGCGGGCCGCCCGTCGGCCCACGCATCGAACGCGGCGGCCGGCGTCACGACGAGCGTCGGTTCGCCGCCGATCGTCTTCAGCGCGAACTCGCGCGGCAACGTCGCCGCGCCGCGCCAGGGCGCCGTCGGCGCTTTCGCCGCGTAATCCCAGTTGCTCATCCATGCGATCGCGACAGGCCGCGCGCCCGGCGTGCCGGAGAACGTGCCGGCGGCGTAAAAGTCGGCGCCGTGATCGACCCAGCGGAATCGCGCGGGATCGGAACCGGCCGGCGCGACGTGGTCAGGCGTGAACGTGCGACCGTCGAAGTCGCCGACGAAATACATCGCGCCGGAGCCGCCGGCGATCGACCACGGGTTGACGTTGACGATCATCACCCACTTGATGTGTCGCGGATCGTCGTCGACGGGCAGCGGCACGAGGTCGGGCATTTCCCACAGCACGCCAGCATGCGGCACGTCCGGCAGCGTGAAGTCGCTCAGGAACGACCAGTGGATCAGGTCATCGGACCGATAGAGCTTCACGACCTGCGCGTCCGCGACGACGGTCGTCATCAGCCAGTAGCGTCCCGGCGCGTACCACGACACTTTCGGGTCGCGGAACTGCTTCGACTCGGGATCGAGCGTGAGCACGGGGTTGTGCGCGTAGGGCCGCCACGTCGCGCCGTGATCGAGGCTGTACGCGAGCGATTGTGCCTGCGTGCCCGGTGCGTGACCGGAGCCTTCTTTATAGACGCTCGTGTAAAGCGCAACCAGCGGCGTGTCGCCCGGCGCGCCGAGGCCGGACGTGTTGCGCGTGTCGGCGACGATCGAGCCCGAGAAAATTTCCTCCGTCGCGTTCGCGCGCATCGCGACCGGCTGCTCGCGCCAGTGGACGAGGTCGGTGCTGGTCGCATGGCCCCACGACATGTTGCCCCAGTCATGGCCGAGCGGGTTGTACTGATAGAACAGGTGATAGCGGCCGTTCTCGTAGACGAGGCCGTTCGGATCGTTCATCCAGTTGCGTTGCGGCGTGTAGTGCACGGCCGGCCGCCATTGCGGCGTGCCGGGTTCGGGCGGTGCGTCGCAGAGCGCGGCGCTGGCGTGCGTGCAGGCCGCGCTTGCCGTACACGCGAGCAGCAGCCGGGCAATCCGGAGTGAAAAGCGAAAAAACGTCGATCTCATGCGGGGTTCCGTGCTTCGGCGCGCGAAGCGGGAAAGGAGGGTGCATGCCGCTTGCAACGGCAGCATGCGCGATTCTGCGAAGGAGGGAGGCGGCACACACGCGACACGCGCGATGTGCGCCGCCTCGACGCTGGCGGGCGGTGCCCGCCGCGTCCGTAGCGGACCCGTTACGGACGGGTGCCGGGGCCGCCGTTGTGGTCGGCGCCCGTCGCCGGCAGGTTTGCCGGGATGTCGCCGTAGCCGCCGAGGCCGCTACGTCCGTACGCGCGGTCGACCGCCGTCGACGTGCCGTTGATGTTCACCTTCACCGTCGGCGCGAGCGTGCCGCCGCGACGCGGGCCGATCGCATCGATGAACGACTCGACGAGCCCGCCCGGCATCACGTAGTGCGAGTACGACTGGAATTCGCGCGGATTCTGGTTCGGGTCCTGCGAATACGGCGCGCCGGCCGGTGCGGAGAAGTCGGTCGGGTTGCCGAGCACGAGGCCGCTGCCGCCGTTCAACGGCAGGAAGTCGCTGCGGATGCCGTTGCCGACGAAGCCGTAGACACCATCCGGCCCGTCGACGCCCGCGGCCATCGTCGTGCGGTGGCTGATCGTGAACAGGTAGTACTTGCCATCCTTCAGATAGATCTGCGGGCGCTCGGTCTGGTCGTCGACGCAGTTCGCCGACAGGATCGGCGGCAGGAACTTCCATTCGGTCAGTTGCGGATTCGTCGCGACCGCCAGGCCGACGTTGGCCTTTTGATACACTGCGCCCGAGTTCATGACGGCGTTGAGGTCTTCCCGCTGCGGATCGTTCGGCGCGTAGCCGAGGTCGGCCTCGGTGCAGGTCCGGGCGCCGCGCTGGCCGCCGGTGTTGCCTTCGAACACCATGTAGGTCTTGCCCGGATGCGCGGGGTCGGTGAACACGAACGGATCGCGGAACGAGAAATAGGTGTTCTGCTGGCCGGTCTGGTAGTAGTTGCCGTCCGGTTGCAGCAGCGCCTTGTGATCGTCGAAGCCGCTGAACCACACGTGCTTGTCGTCGGCATGGATGTGGCCGTCGGCGCGCGTGATGATCGCCTGCGGCGGCGTGATGTCGGCGCCGCCGGGGGCCGAGCGGTTGAACGAGGTCGCGGTGTAGTAGAGGCTGACGTTGTCGCCATGCGTGAGGCGCGCGGAACCCGACCATTCGGCGTTGTTGGTCATCGGCGACGTGCCGAACACCTTGGCGCTCGCGCCGTCCGGGAACAGATGGCCGCCCCAGGTCCAGCCGCCGTTCGCGGGACGCTGCGACGCGGGAATGCCGGCACGGCGATAGAAGAAGCCGATGCGCGCATGGACGTGGCGGTCATCGAACGTGTAACCGGCGTGCGGATCGGCGGTGAGCGAGAAGATCACCTCCCAGCCCTTGTAGCTGAGCTGGTTCGCGCGCAGGTCGGCCAGCGGCCAGGTATCCCAGACCCACACGTTCGAGTTGATCAGCGGGAAATCCTGCGGGATGTCCGGCATCGTCAGCGACTGCGGCAGCGAGTTCTTGTCGGCGCCGGCCGTGTGCGACTGCGCGACGATCTGGCGGATGTCCGCGCGGGTCCAGCGCATCGTGAAGTTGCCTTCGGGATCGTAGGCCTGCTGCGTATGCGGCGTGGGGGCGGGGGCGCCGGTGCTCTGCGCGTGCGCGACTGACGACGCGGACGCGAAGGCGGCCAGTGCTGCGCCAGCGAACAGCAAACGTTTGGCCGCGGTCGCGCGGCAAAAAGGAAAGTAAGTCATGTCGGCGTTGTTTCCGTTTGCGGTGAAAAGGAACTGCTGAGGTGGTATCGATATCCAAACCGGTTTGGATGCTATTTCAAACCGGTTTGGACGTCAAAAGATAAATATTTGACGGTAATAACTACCATTCGGAAATAATTGCCGCCGCGAGCGGGTTGAACGAATGGCACGCACAACGCGAGGAGCGACGTGAAGGTGAATCTGAAGGCGCTGTCGGATGCGCTCGGACTGTCGCGCACGACGGTCAGTCGGGCGCTGAACGGCTACGACGATGTGAGCGAGGCGACCCGCGAGCGCGTGATGAAGGCTGCGCGCGAACTCGGTTATGTCGCGGATCCGACCGCACGGCGGCTGGCGACGGGGCGTGCCGATACGATCGGCATCGTGTATCCGTTCGGAGCCGGCGATCTGGGGGACCCGCGCTTCGGTGAAGTCGTCTCGGGCATTACCGAGCGGCTCGGCGAGCGCAATCTCGACTTCATCATCGCGGCCGCGCGGCCGAACGCCGAACTCGACACGTATCGCCGGCTCGTCGACGGCAGGCTCGTGGACGGGCTGATCGTCGCGCGCACGCTGGTTGACGATCCGCGCCTCGCGTACCTGCGCTCGAATGCGTTTCCGTATGTCGCGTACGGCCGTACGCAAACCGCGGAGCCTTACGCATGGTTCGATTTCGACAACGAAGCGGGCGCGCGCGATGCGGTGCGGCGCCTGATCGGCTTCGGCCATCGCCGCATTGCAATGATCAGTGCGCCGCTGTCGCTGAATTTCGCGATGCAGCGCCGCGCCGGCTACCTCGCGGCGCTGCGCGAAGCCGGGATCGAACCCGATCCGGCGCTGCTCGTCGAGGGTCCGTTTACGCGCGACGGCGGGCAGCAGGGCGCACAGGCGCTACTCGCGCAGGCCGAACGACCGACTGCGCTGCTCGTCGACAACAACATCTCGGGCGGCGGCGCGTTCCGGGCGCTGGTCGACAGCGGCTTGCGGCTGGGGCGGGACATGTCGCTCATCGTCTATGACGGGGTGCCCCCGGAGGTCGCGTATCCGCATCGGGTGACGGCGGTGGTGCAGCCGACCGGACATGCGACGGGGCGTGCGCTGGCGGACCTGATGCTGGGCTTGCTCGCCGACGGCGTTCGCGAGCATCGGCTCGAAATGCCGATGATCGAGGCAGGCGATACGGACGGGCCGTTGCACGGCTAGCCACGACGGCGGCACGCAGCGGCGGGGTGATCGGCAACGAGCGTTGCGGGACGCGCTCCGTCGCAAAAGCCATGACGGCGGCAGGGCTGAATGCCAGATCTCTAGACGACCGGTCTAATGGAGGGCTATCATCCGGCCTCATGAATGCGACGTCGTGCCTGCCAACGGACGCGAAAATGCCATATCGCGCTGCGATGCTGGTCGCGCAGGCGTGGTCGCCGATTTTTTTCGAGCCAGTTATAGACGACTGGTCTAATAGAATCGGGCAATATTTTTTGTGCGGAGCTGGCACGTTGACGCGTGCCTGCGGCCTAACCGGCAGGCGTGCCGTCGTTGCCGGCACGTGGCGTGCGTTGCGTTGGCCGCCGCCGTGACGCGGCCCCGTTCCCCCATTTCGAAGGAGTGTCGATCATGAAGATTCTGGTTGTCCTGACCTCGCACGACACGCTCGGCGACACCGGCAAGAAGACCGGCTTCTGGCTCGAGGAGCTGGCCGCGCCGTACTACGCATTCAAGGATGCGGGCGTCGAGCTGACGCTCGCGTCGCCGAAGGGCGGCCAGCCGCCGCTCGACCCGAAAAGCAGCGATCCGGCCGCGCAGACCGACGCCACGCGCCGCTTCGACGCCGATCCGGCGGCCAAGGCCGAGCTCGCGGCCACGCGCAAGCTGGCCGACGTGTCGATCGACGATTACGACGCGGTGTTCTATCCGGGCGGGCACGGCCCGCTGTGGGATCTCGCCGAGGACCTGCACTCTATCGGCCTGATCGAGCGCGCGCTGGCGGCGGGCAAGCCTGTCGCGGCCGTGTGCCACGCGCCGGGTGTGTTGCGCCACGTGAAGGATCCGAAGACCGGCGAGTCCGTCGTGCGCGGCAAGCGTGCGACGGGCTTCACCAACAGCGAGGAAGCGGCCGTCGAGCTGACGGAAGTGGTGCCGTTCCTCGTCGAGGACATGCTGAAGACCAACGGCGCCCAGTTCGAGCGCAGCGCCGACTGGGCGCCGCATGTCGTCACCGACGGGCTGCTGATCACGGGGCAGAACCCCGCGTCGTCGGAGCCCGCTGCCGAGGCGCTGCTCGCGAAGCTTGGCCGTCAGTAAGCCGGCGCGGTGCCGGCATGACCGGCACCTGGCCGTGCCGTCGTCGGGCGCATCCGGCCCGGCGACGACCCGAACCGTTCCGTCGTGCGCACCGCACGACGGCTCATCCAGTCGTTTCGTAGAACCAAGCAAAGGAGTGGTGGATGTCTGCCTTGTTCGAACCGTTCAAACTCAAGGATGTCACGCTGCGCAACCGCATTGCGGTGCCGCCGATGTGCCAGTACGTCGCCGAAGACGGCGTCGTCAACGACTGGCATCACGTGCATCTGGGGGGCATCGCGCGCGGCGGCGCGGGCCTCGTGATCGCGGAGGCGACGGCCGTGTCGCCGGAAGGCCGTATCACGCCGGGCTGCGCCGGCCTGTGGACCGATGCGCAGGCCGAGGCGTTCGCGCCGTCGGTCGCGGCGATCAAGGCGGCCGGCGCGGTGCCGGGCATCCAGATCGCGCATGCGGGCCGCAAGGCGAGCGCGAACCGTCCATGGGAAGGCGATGACCACATCGCCGACGGCGATCCGCGCGGCTGGCAGACCATCGCACCGTCGGCCGTACCGTTCGGCGCGCACTTGCCGAAGATGCCGCGCGCGATGACGCACGACGACATCGCACGCGTGCAGGCCGACTTCGTCGCGTCGGCCAAGCGTGCCCGCGACCTCGGCTTCGAATGGCTCGAACTGCACTTCGCGCACGGCTATCTCGGCCAGAGCTTCTTCTCCGTGCATTCGAACCAGCGCGACGACGAGTACGGCGGCTCGGCCGAAAACCGCGGCCGTTTCCTCGTCGACACGCTGAAGGCCGTCCGCAAGGTCTGGCCGGAGCACCTGCCGCTGACCGCGCGTCTCGGCGTGATCGAATACGACGGCCGCGATGAAGAGACGCTCGCCGAATCCATCGCGCTCACGCAGCGGATGAAGCAGGAAGGCCTCGACATGCTGAGCGTGTCGGTCGGCTTTTCGGTGCCCGACGCGCGCATTCCATGGGGCCCGGCGTTCCTCGCGCCGATCGCGGAACGCGTGCGCCGCGAGGCCGGCATGCCGGTGTCGTCCGCATGGGGGATCGACACGCCTCAACTGGCCGAGCGCGTCGTCGCCGAACAGCAGCTCGACCTCGTGATGGTCGGCCGCGCGCATCTGGCCGATCCGCACTGGCCGTACTACGCGGCCAAACAGCTCGGCGTCGAGCGTCCGTCGTGGACGCTGCCTGCGCCGTACGCGCACTGGCTCGAACGCTATCGCGTCGCCGACAAGGTGGCCTGAGCGCACGTCGCACAGCACGGCGCGCGCGACGTGCGCGGCACGCATTTGACAATGCTTGGCATCGCGTCCGCGTGCAGTGGCGGTATCGATGGATAGAATGGCGGTTCGCACCGGCCTTTGGCCCATGCGAACCGCCATTTTTTCATTTCGACAGAGGTGCCATGCGCGCACATGTCTCGCCTTCCCCCGATTCCGCCGCGCGGCCGCGTGCCCAGCAGATCGCCCGCGCCGTGCTCTATGCGGTGCTGTTGGTGCTCGCGCTGTGGGTGATCCGCGATTTTCTTCCCGCTATCGCGTGGGCATGCGTGATCGCGATCGCGTTGTGGCCGTTGCTGGAACGCTTCGAATCGGGCAGCTGGTTTCGCGATCGGCCGACCCTGATCGCGACCGTGATCACCGCGGGCGTGTCGCTGCTGGTCGTGCTGCCGATCGCCATTGCGCTCGGCCAGGCGATCTCGCAGGCGCACGACCTGCGCATCTGGCTGCATTCGATCCAGGACAACGGTATTCCACTGCCGGACGTCGTCGGCCGGTTGCCGTACGGCGCCGCACAGATCACCGAGTGGTGGCAGGCCAATCTCGGTCATCCGCTGCACGCGGGCACCGCGATGCATGGCGCGAGCGGCGAGCGGTTCATCGCGTTCGGCCGGCAGTTCGGCACGAAGCTCGCGCATGCGCTGTTCGAGTTCGGCTTCATGCTGGTCACGCTGTTCGTGATCATCAGGGCCGGCCACAAGTTGTCGGGCGCGTTGCTGCAGGGCGCGCGGCGTGCGTTCGGCCGCGGCGGGGCGGACCTGATCGAACGGATGGTCGCGGCCGTGTACGGCACGGTGACGGGGCTGGTCGTCGTCGGGCTGGGCGAGGGCGCCATTCTCGGCGTCGCGTATGCGCTCGCGGGCGTTCCGCACGCGGCGCTGCTCGGCCTCGTCACGGCCGTCGCCGCGATGCTGCCGTTCTGCGCGCCGATCGTGTTCTGCGGCGCGGCGCTCTGGCTGTTCGTGCAGGGTGCGACCGCGTGGGCCGTCGTGGTGCTGGTGCTCGGTTTCGTGGTCGTGTTCGTCGCCGAGCATTTCGTGCGGCCGGTGCTGATCGGCAGCTCGACCCGCCTGCCGTTCCTGCTCGTGCTGTTCGGCATCCTCGGCGGCGCCGAGTCGTTCGGCCTGATCGGACTGTTCGTCGGCCCGGCGCTGATGACGGTGCTGACGATGCTGTGGGCCGAGTGGGTCGCCTGACGACGAGCCTCGTTGCGCAGATCCGGGCCATCGGCGCAACGGCATTGATGCGCGTGCGGGTCCGCGCGGCGCCTCATGTTTCGCGACGATCGGGCGTGCGCCGGGCCGCGCCGAGCGTGGCGTCGGACACAAGTCTCTACATTTCTTTTCGATCCGGACCCAAAGGTCTAGTAGCATGGGGCTTTCGATCACGCCGGCACGGCGCAGCAGATTTTCCAAGCATGCGATTGATTCCGATGTCCCGTCGCGCAGCGACATTGTCGCTGGCCGCCAGTTGCCTGATGCTGCACGGTTGCGCGTGGTTCGACTCGTGGCTGCCGTTCTCGTATTCGCGCACGCCGCTGGCGCGGGCCGCGTCGCGGCACGGCGCGACGCGCGCCGACGTCGTCCGCGCGGGCGGCAACCCGCGCAGCGTGTGGATGGTTCGTAACGGCAGCGGCGTCTGTTACAACTACTTCATCGAGCACGGCAACGATCACCGGGCGTACTTCGTCGTGTTCGACAAGGCCGGCGCCGTCACGCAACACGGCTTCGATACCTGCATGGACGCCGACCGCAAGGGCACGCTTCAGTCGGACAAGGCGGCTTCGCGATAGCGCGGCCGCCATGCGCCGAGCGAGCGTGTCACGCAGTCGTCACGCTATCGTGTCGACCACGCCGCCGTCTACGCGCAACGCCGCGCCCGTCGTGGCCGAGGCCTGCGGCGAGCAGACATACACGACCATATTCGCGACTTCCTCCGTCGTAGCCGGGCGCTGGATGATCGAGCTCGCGCGCTCGCTGCGCACGAAATCCACCGCGACGTCGTCGATGCTGCGGCCCGTTGCGTCGGCCGTTTCCTTCAGCAGCGCGCGCACGCCTTCCGACATCGTCGGCCCTGGCAGCACGGAATTGACGGTCACGTTGGTTCCGGCCGCGAGTTTCGCGAGGCCGCGCGCGATCGCGAGCTGCGCGGTTTTCGTGAACCCGTAGTGAATCATGTCGACCGGGATGTTCAGGCCGGATTCCGACGAAATGAACACGACGCGGCCCGTGTTGCGCGCGAGCATCCCCTTCAGATAGTGCCGCGCGAGACGCACGCCGGACATCACGTTCATCTGGAAGTAATGTGCCCATTCGTCGTCGTCGATGTCGAAGAACGCCTTCAGCCCGTAGATGCCCGCGTTGTTGACGAGGATGTCGGCCTCCGGCGTGTGCTGCGTGACGCGCGCGACGCCGGATGCGTCGGCCAGGTCGGCGGCGACGCCGTCGATGTCTGCACCGGGTACCGCGCTGCGCAGCAGTGCGAGCGCGGCATCGACCGACTTTTCGCTGCGTCCGTTGACGACGACACGTGCGCCGGCCTGCGCGAGCCCTTTGGCGATCGCCAGCCCGATGCCGGCGGTGGAAGCGGTGACGACCGCAGTCTTGCCTGTCAGATCGATGTGCATGAATGTACCGGTTGGAAGAGGGAACGGGAACCGCCGCAGGGGCCGCGGCGGCCGAATTCATAGCTTAGGCGATCCGGCCGCGAAGTGTCGTGTCGCGGTTGCATCGCGCAGCGCAGTCTTGTACGGTGTGCGTTCGCCGTCCGATCCGGGAGCCCGTCGCGTGAGCCGTTCCGCCAACCCCCTCGCTGTGCCGTCGCCGTTCTGGCGCGACGCCGCGCTGCCGTTCATCGAGGTGCGCACCGTCGACGACGGCCGGACGTTCTGCTACGCGAAGCACACGCACGACACGTTTTCGCTCGGCGCGATCGTCGGCGGCACGAGCACCTACCTGAACGGTGCGACGAAGGAACGCATCGGGCGCGGCGTGCTCGTGATCATCGATCCGGAGCAGGTGCATGCGTGCAATCCGTATGGCCCCGACGCATGGGCGTACCGGATGGTCTATGTCGACGTGCCGTGGCTCGCACGGCTGCAGCATGCGCTCGGGCGCGACCCGAACAGCGATTTTCACGGTTTTTCGCCGAAGTTGACGGAACGACGCGACCTGTTCGCGCAGTTCGGCGGCTTTTACCGCACGCTCGTGGCATCCGGCATCGATCCGCTTGGCAAGGAAAGCGCGGCGGTCGAATTCTTCACGCGGCTGCACGGCGCGCTCGATCGCGAGTTGCCCGTCGATACGCGGCGCGGGGCCGACAACGCGAAGCTCGCCCGCGCGGCCGACTACATCGCTGCGCATTGCCGTCAGGCCGTCACGCTCGATGCGATCTGCGCGGCCGCCGACCTGTCGCCGTCCTACCTGATCCGCGCGTTCAACGCCCGCTACGGGATGACGCCGCATGCGTTCCTGGTCGACCGTCGCGTGCAGTACGGCCGCGCGGAACTGCGCCGCGGCCGGCCGATCGCCGAGGTCGCGCTCGATGCGGGCTTTGCGGACCAGGCGCATTTCCAGCGCGCATTCCGGCGCATCGCGGCCGCCACGCCGGGGCAGTATCGAAGCGCCGCGAGTTGACCGGCGAACCGTGGGGCGGTGCCGGCGTCGCAGACCGCAGACCGCAGACCGCAGACCGCAGACCGCAGACCGCAGACCGCAGACCGCAGACCGCAGACCGCACACCGCACACCGGCGACGGCCCGTGTCATCGGTCGCCGGCGGCACCGGCACGGCGACAACGCACCGAAGCAACGGCACTAAACATCGAGCAGATAAAGCGCGCTGCCCGCGAGCAGCAGCGCCATCGCGCGGTTGAACAGCCGCATCCGCCGCGCATTCGCGAGCCAGTGCCGCAGCGACGCACCCGCATACCCCCAGCAGGCGATCGACGCGAAGCAGATCACCAGATACAGCGCCGCGAATTGCCACACCTGCGCGCGATCGCCATCGGCCGCATACGCGCCCATCGCGGCCACGCACGCAAGCCACGCCTTCGGATTCAGCCATTGCATCGCCGCGCCGGCCGCCGCCGACGGGCCGGCGACGTGTGGCGCGTCCGGATCGGCCGACAGCTGGCCGTCGTCGAGCGCCAGCCGCAGCGCGAGGTAAAGCAGGAACGCGATCCCGGACCATTGGGTGGCCGTGGTCAGCATCGGCCAGCGCGCGAGCGCCGCGTGCAGCCCGAGGCCGATCAGCAGGAACAGCGCGACGAAGCCGAGCGTCGCGCCGGCCGCATAGCGCAGGCTCGCGCCGAGACCGTGGCGCGCGCCCGCGCCGAGCGCGACGAGGTTGACGGGACCGGGCGTGATCGACGACGCCAGCGCGAACGCGGCCATCGAAACCAGCATGCTCATCATGTGTCTCCATGCGAATGTGAAAGCCGCATCGAGACTAAAGAAGCCGCGCGTGTCCGTATTGAAGAAAACTGCCCTCGGCGGCGCTGCCGGGATTCACGGAACGCCGAACCGGGCACAGCGCTCACCGGCGCTCGAAAGTCGTTGGACGCAGGCGTTGCAGCCGAAGGCATCGAGTCTTACATCACGGATGAGCGGCCGTCGCGAGCGCGTCGAACGCGTCGGCTTCCGGAAGCTGCAGCCACGACTCCGGGCCTGCGTCGATTTCGTCGACCGTCAGCAGGCACGCATCGAGTTCGCGACGCAACGTGGCGTGGTCGATCGACTGCCCGATGAACACGATTTCCTGCCGACAATCCCCGGCCGGCTCCTCCCATTTTTTCAGCACGCCATCGCGACGATAGTCGTCGTGCGGCCAGTCCGACTGCGGGATAAATCGCCACCATCGCCCAACGTAACCCCACTGGAACGCTCCGCCCGTCTGCACGAGCATGGCGATCTCGGCATAGCGGTGCGCAGCCCAGACATAGCCCTTGCAGCGAAGCAGTCGGCCGTTGTCCCACGGACGACGCAGCCATGCGAGCAGGCGCGCCGGATGAAACGGCGTACGTTCGCGATAGGTCCACGACGCGATCCCGTACGCATCCGACTCCGAGGGGCGTTCGTCGATCTGCATGCGCTGCATCCATCCCGGCGATTCGACGAGCGCCGGCAGATCGAAGCGCCGGGTATCCAGCACGTCTGACGGATCGACCTTGCCGTGCTGCATCGGCAGGATTCGCGCTGATGGATTCAGCGATGCAAGAATTGCGCGCAGCCGGTCAAAACCCGCGTGGCCGATCCGGTCGAGACGGCTCACGAGGATCACGTTCGCGTATTCGACTTGCTCGAGCAGCAGGTCCGACAGCTTGCGCGGCGGGCCGGAATTGCCGTCGTTCGCGAGCGTCGTGTCGTGCGCGACCGGTTCAGCCGACGCGATCATGTCCTCGAACGTCTCGCCGTCGACCACCGTGACGAGCGTGTCCAGCCGCGCCAGTTCGCTCAGGCTGAAACCGTCTCGATCGAGAAACGCAAACGTCTCCGCGACCGGCATCGGCTCCGAGATGCCGGTCGATTCGATCAGCAGATAATCGAAGCGGCGCTGCCGCGCCAGCGTGCTGATCTGCTCGAGCAGATCGGCGCGCAGCGTGCAGCAGATGCAGCCGTTGCTCATCTCGACCAGTTCGTCCTCGCCTCGATGCAGCTCGACGTTGCGCCGCACGTCGTCGGCGTCGACGTTCACTTCGCTCATGTCGTTGACGATCACGGCGACCTTCAGTCCTGCGCGATTGCGCAGGATGTGGTTCAGCAACGTCGTCTTCCCGGCGCCGAGGAAGCCGGACAACACGGTGACCGGAATCCTCGGCGCCGGGGCGGCCGGCGTTCCCTGATTCCCCGGCGCCGTCATGCGCTCTGCCCGGACGCGCGATCCAGGTAGCCTTCGAACAGGTCGACCACGACGTAGCCGTCGTCGGCGGCGTCGCCCCACAGATCCTTCACGCGGAACTCGACATGGTAGGTCGGCTGATGCGCGGCGCCGGTGTCGCCGTGGCCGATCGCGTCCGGGAATGGCCACGATTCGGTCGTCCGGTGCAGCACGACACCTTCCTTGCCGCGAACGTAGCCCGGCGCGCGGATGTGTCCGCTGACGTATTCGTCGCGAACGACGACGCGATCGCCGACCTCGAACCGCGTTGATTCGGGCGGGGCCGCCCGGCCCCCGGATTTCGGCGGGTTCGCGAGCCGGAAATGCGAACCGAGCGCGCGGTCGAGTTCATCCTGCGTGAGTACGCCGGTTTCGACGAGCAATGTCGCCGTCGCGATCACGTAGCGCTCGTAGTAGCGCGTGCCGACGTGCTGGCGCACGTCGATGCGTTCGACCGCGTGACGTACCTCGTCGACGCTGAATTTTTTCAGTTGGTCCACGCCGACGAACATCAGACTGTACGCGAGATGTTCCCAGTCTTCCTTGAAGACCGGCTTGTAGCCGAGACTGTTGATCGTATGCGGCACCGGGCCGAAACCCTGGAATCCGCCGAGGTCGTGAAAGCCGTCCATATGTGATCTCCGAGATGAAGGTCGAGAGCGAAACGTGGTGGGCGTCAGCGCGCGCGCGGCAGCGCAACGCCGATCAGCACGTCCTTCGTGACGAGCGTGCGCAGTTGTTCTTCGGTCATGTGCTCGCTGCCGGCCGGCCGCACGGGCAGCACGAGATAGCGGCTTTCGGCGGTCGTATCCCAGACCTTCACGACGACGTCGTCGGGCAGGTCGGTGCCGAGCTCCCGCAGCACCGTGCGCCCCTCGCGGACGAGCCGCGCACGATATTCGAAGCCCTTGTACCACTCGGGCGGCAGCCCGAGCACAGGCCAGTTCGTGCATGAGCACAGGCTGCAGACGATCACGTTCTTCAGCGTGGGCGTGTCTTCGAGCGCGACGATGTATTCGCCCTGCGGGCCGGTGTAGCCGAACTGCGCGCACGCGGTCGTGCCGTCCTTGAGCAGCAGTTCGCGAAACGCCGGGTCGACCCACGCACGCGCGACGATGCGCGCGCCGTTGGCCGGATCCCAGGTCGTGGACATCAGCTCGGTCAGGCCTGCGATATAGCCGTCGGGGATCAGGTTCTTCTCTTTCATCACGCGAAACAGCGCCCAGGCACGTTCGCCGGGCGTCGAGACCGTTTCCGCGGAAGGGGTCGTACTCATCGTTGGGGCTCCTTGTGGTGGTTCGGATTGACCGCCGCCACGGGGTCGGGACTGCCCTGGCGGGGTGCGGCCGCGTGGTGTCGGCCACGCTCGACGAGCAGGGTAAGAAGAGAAAAAGCGCGGTTCTTTGCCGGCACGGATCGGAAACTATGCTGAGACGGCCCCGTTGCGCGGCATGGGGCCGACACGCAACGGATGCACGGCGATTGGCGGCAATCGACGGGGCGCCCGGCACGAAAACCGTGGCGGCCGGCGCACGTTTTTCGACCGCTTCATGGCATCGGAAGCGCAGATCCGTCACAGCCAATTTCTTGTTCCGCCGGAAAACAGAACTGCGGATTTTGCCTTTCTATTCTCATCCTCAAGCGATGGCCGTTCGATGTCGCGAATCGCCGGCATCCCCGATGTACCGGCGGAACAACAGTCAGCCAGCACCCCGCGATTCCACCGTCCGGCGACGGTTCCCGTTCGTCATGCGGCGGGCGTGGCGGTGTCTGCGCAACCAGGTGAGGAGCATGATGGACAACGTCAACAGAATGAAACTGAAGCGAATCGCGCGCTGGATCGGCTTGTCGCTGATCGCCGTCGCATCGCATTACGCGGGCGCGGTCGAGGTCGATCCCGGCGACTATGAGCAGTATCCGATCGGCGCGACGATCGGCGTGCTGTACTACAACTATTCAGCGACGAACGCGTACTACGCGAACGGCCACCGGACGTCGGATTTCGATCTGCAGTCCAATGTCGGCATCGCCCGCCTGCTGCATGTGTTCCAGCTCACCGACAGGCTCACGATCGATCCGCAGGTGTTGCTGCCGTTCGGTCACGTCAGCAGCTTCGGCAACGCAAGTTCGCTTGGCAGTACGAATGGTGTCGGCGACGTGATCCTGACAGCTCCATTGAAATTTCGCCTGAACGACGCGAAGGACGTCGCCGCCGCGACCATCTACGTTTACGCGCCGACTGGGAGTTACGACCAGAACCGCGGTCTCAATCTCGGTGCCAATCGCTGGTCGCTCGATTTCCAGGCGGCCTACATCAAGCACTTTTCGCCACAGTGGGCACTCGATCTCGTCGGCGACGCGATCTGGTACGGCAACAACAGGTCGTACGGCGCGAGCGGCACGACGCTGCATCAGCGGATGAGCTACAGCGCACAGGCGATGGTGCGTTACATGCCCGATCCGGGCACGTCGCTCGCGATCGGCATCACCCAGCTCTGGGGCGGTGAAACGAGCGTCGACGGCGCGGACAACAACGACGCGCTTCGCACGACGCGCATGCGGATCACCGCGGCGAAATTCGTGACGAAGGCCGATCAGGTGCAAATCCAGCTCGGCACCGACCTGAGCGTGCGCAACGGCCCGAAGAACAGCGTGCTCGCGGGCCTGCGTTACGCGCACATCTTCTGACCACCCGCATGCGCCGGGATACGTCCGGTGCATGTGGCTCCGTGTTCCCAACGTCGATACCTCGACATCCGATTCCCTTTCCAGAGAGGTCATGCATGGAATCCGCCATCGACAAACACCTGGTCTGCCCGCGGACGCTGTCGCGCCGCGTCGCGGATGACTACCAGCCGCCGTTCCCGATGTACGTCGCCCGGGCCGCCGAAGACCTGAGCCAGGTCGTGATGGGCTATTTCGGCGTGCAATACAGCGGCGCCGACAAGCGCGCGGCGGCACTGGCCGCGTTGCGCCGGATCGTCGCCGATTTCGGTGCGCAGGACGGGCCGAAAAACTACGATCTGACGCAACACACCGACGACCAGGGTTACGAGAACCTGATTGCCGTCGGCTATTGGCGCGATCCGGCCGCGTATGCGCGCTGGATTACGTCGCCGGCGCTCGTCGAATGGTGGACCTCCGACGCACGCCTCGCGGACGGCATCGGCTACTTCCGGGAAATCGTCGCGCCGCGCGCCGAGCAGTTCGAGACGCTTTACGCATTTACGAGCGATTTCCCCGGCGTCGGCGCGATCATGGACGGCGTCAGCGGCGAGATCGAGGAGCACGGCTACTGGGGATCGATGCGCGACCGGTTCCCGATTTCGCAGACGGACTGGATGAGCGCGGACGGCGAGTTGCGCGTCGTCGAGGGCGATCCGGCCCGCGGCGGTCGCGTGGTCGTGCTGGCGCACGACAACATCGCGCTGATTCGCTCCGGTCAGGACTGGCGCGCGGCCGAGCGCGACGAGCGCCGACTGTATCTCGAGGAGATCGAGCCGACGCTGCGCAGCGGGATGGACTTCCTGCGCGACAACGGCACGGACGTCGGCTGCTACAGCAATCGCTACGTGCGCTCGATCGATCTCGACGGCAACGTGCTCGACGAGAGCTACAACATCGGCCACTGGCGCTCGCTCGACCGCCTCGAACGGTGGGCCGAATCCCATCCGACGCACCTGCGGATCTTCGTCACCTTCTTCCGCGTCGTCACCGGGCTGTCGAAACTGCGGCTGTATCACGAGGTTTCCGTCTTCGACGCAAAGCATCAGGTCTACGAATACGTGAACTGCCATCCGCGCACCGGGATGATGCGCGACGCCGTCGCCCGCTGAATCCCGCCGGCACCGCCGGGGCCGGCGGTGCCGCTTACCGAACTGGAGAACGTCGATGGCCATCAAACGCCCGACCCGCGAACAACTGTCCGATATTGCAGCCGGCTTCGGCTTTCATCTCGATTCCCGCCAACTCGCCGAATACGACGACGTACTGCAGGCGAATTTCGACGCCTACGATGCGATCGACGCGCTGCCCGACTATCTGCCCGTCGTCGCGTATCCGCGCACGCCGGGCTACCGCCCGGAAGGCGACGAGAACCGTTACGGCGCATGGGCGCGCAAGAGCACGATCCACGGCGCCGCCGACGGCAAGCTGCGCGGCAGGACGGTGGTCGTGAAAGACAACATCTGCGTCGCCGGCGTGCCGATGCGCAATGGCTCGAGCACGTTCGAGGGCTACGTGCCCGACGTCGATGCGACCGTCGTCACACGGGTGCTGGACGCCGGCGGAACGATCGTCGGCAAGTCGACCTGCGAGTACTACTGCTTTTCCGGCGGCTCGCACACGAGCGCGTCGGGGCCGGTGCACAATCCGCGCAAGGCCGGGCACTCGTCCGGCGGCTCGTCGTCCGGCAGCGGTGCGCTGGTCGCGAGCGGCGAGGTCGACATGGCGCTCGGCGGCGATCAGGGCGGCTCGGTGCGGATCCCGTCCGCCTACTGCGGCATCTACGGGATGAAGCCGACGCACGGGCTCGTGCCGTACACCGGCGCGATGCCGATCGAGGCGACGGTCGATCATCTCGGGCCGATGACGGGCAGCGTGCTCGACAATGCGTTGCTGCTCGATGTCATCGCGGGCGACGACGGACTCGATCCGCGCCAGCGGGCGCTGCCGCCGCGCGCCGATTATCTCGGCGCGATCCGCGACGGCATCGCCGGCCTGCGGATCGGCATTCTGCGCGAAGCGTTCGGGCTCGCGAATTCGGAGAAAGTCGTCGACGAGGCCGTGCTGGTTGCCGCGCACCGGTTGCGCAAGCTGGGTGCGAGCGTCGCCGAAGTGTCGGTACCGTTGCATGCGGCCGGCACCGCGATCTGGTTGCCGATCGCGGCCGAGGGCGCGACGCAGCAGATGATGAAGGGCAACAGCCACGGTTTCAACTGGGGTGGCCTGTACGTGACCGGCATGGTCGATCACCATGCGGGCTGGCGCGAGCGCGCCGATGAGCTGCCGGATACCGTGAAGGTGACGATGTTGCTCGGCGAGTATTTCACGAGCCGGTATCGCGGCCGCTACTACGCGAAGTGCCAGAACATCGCGCGGCGCTTGCGGGCGGATTACGACGCGGCGCTGCAGTCTTGCGACGTGTTGTTGATGCCGACCGTGCCGATGCGTGCGTCGAAACTGCCGGAGCCGGGTTGTGCGATGTCCGAGTCGCTGACGCGGGCGTTCGAGATGATTGCGAATACCGCGCCGTTCGACGTGTCCGGGCATCCGGCCATGTCGCTCCCGTGCGGCGTCGCCGACGATCTGCCGATCGGGCTGCAACTGGTCGGGCGCCGCTTCGACGAGGCGACGATCTATCGCTGTGCGTATGCGTATGAACAATCTTCCGACTGGCGTCAGGCGACATTCGCATAACGTGCCCGGAGCCTCGCCGCCGCGCTGCGTGTCGGTCCGGCCGGCAACGCGGCGGGCACGGCGGAATCGATTGGACAATGTGCTTTTGAACGGGCACGCTACCGGCTGCGTATTTGCCAACCCATGTGGGGCACGACCATGACGATGCGTCCTTTCCCGCGCGCCGCAAGCGGCGACGCGCCCGGCTTGGACTCCGACAGCCCGCCGGGCGAACGAACGAATTCGGCAATCGAGGTGGCGACCAACGGCTCGATCAGCCAGCGTATCGAATTCTGGCGCGAGACGATTCTGCGCTTGTTCGCGGACGTGCAGATCGCGGCCGTGCAGAAAGCCGATTTCTTCGGCCAGGTTCGGCAGCGTAGATGCGAAAAGATGCGCATCTCTGAGATCTACGCAAGCGAGCAGGCCGTGATCCGGCGTTATCGCCAGGCGCGGAGCGAGTACGAGGACAAGTATTTCGGAGTATTGATGCTCGAGGGCAGCCAATCGGTCGAGCAGGACGGCAAGATCGTCACGCTGCACCCCGGGGATTTCGCGATCTACGACGCGACACGGCCTCACCACCTGACGTTCGGCCAGTCGTGGCGCGAGATCGTCGTCAGCATTCCCCGCACGACCCTGAACCAGCTCGTCGTCGGAATGGAGCACCGTACGGCGTGCCCGACGCAAACCGGGGAGGGTGTCGGCAGCGTCATGCGCGCGTTTCTCGAGCAGATGTCGTCGCAGATCCGTAACGTGTCCGAGGACGAGATGCGGCAGTTGTCGGATACCGCGATCTCGCTGATCGCGATGACGGTCGGGGGCTTGCAGCGCAACGACCTCGCGCAATCAAGGATGAAGGCGTTGACGCTGACGCGGGTGAAGCGGCATCTGCTCGAGCACCTGCGCGACCCGGAGCTGAACCCGATGATGATCGAGCGGTCGATCGGCATTTCGTCGCACTACATCAACAAGCTGTTCGAGGCGGAGAACACGTCGCTGATGCGTTACGTATGGAACCTGCGGCTCGAGCGGTGCGCGCAGGATCTCGTGAATCCGCAATGCGCGATGCTGCGCGTGTCCGACATCGCGTTGCGCTGGGGATTCAACGACATGTCGCATTTCAGCCGCGTGTTCCGCGAGCGGTTTGCGATGTCGCCGCGGGCGTGGCGCGAGCAGGGCAGCAAGCCACGCGTGTGACGCGTCCCGGGCCGCGTTCGCGGCAGGCAGGCGCCGCTCAGGCGCGTTTGGGGCATCCGACAGGCGCGGGCGCCGTCAGTGCACCGCGCGCGGCGCGGGCGCCGGCCGCAGCGCGGGCCGGTCGCCCGCGTCGGCCGCGCGCAGCGGGCCGACGCTGCACAGCTGCGTCGACACCGAGAAGCCGAACGTATTGACGCCGCCGGAGCACGCGACGAACACGCTGCCGCCGTGCATCTCCGCGACGGCCTTGACGATCGACAGTCCGAGCCCGTGGTTCTCCTTGCTGTTCGCGCGCGCTTCCTCGAGCCGGTAGAAGCGCTCGAACACGTGCGAGCGCTGCACGGGGTCGATCGGTTCGCCGGGGTTGGCAACCGACACGTCGACGAGCGTGTCGCGCGGCGTGATCGTCACGTTCAGCGTCGCGCCGGGCGCCGAATGCTGGATCGCGTTGATCAGCAGGTTGGTCATCGCGCGGCGGAACAGCGACGGGTCGACGGCTGCGTGCGCATCGCCGTGCAGTTCGGCGCGCAACTGCGCTTCGTCCAGCGGAATCTCGAGGAAGTCGAGCATGCGCCGCACTTCGTCGGCGAGCGACACGTGCTTCAGGTCGGTCGCGCGCTCGCCGCGATCGCTGCGCGACAGGAACAGCATGTCGTTGATGATGACGCGCAGCCGTTCGAATTCCTCGAGGTTCGACTGCAGCGTCTGGCGCATCCGGTCGACCGAGCGGTCGCGGCTCGTCAGCGCGACCTGGGTCTGGCCGATCAGGATGCTGATCGGCGTGCGCAACTCGTGCGCGACGTCCGCGTTGAACGCCTCGAGCCGCGCGTAGGTCTGCTGGATGCGCTCGAGGGCGCCGTTGAACGATGCGGCCAGATCGCGCAGCTCGGTCGGCAGCGCGTCGGTGTGCAACCGCTGGCGGCGGTTGGTGGCGTTGATCGCCGCCGCGTCCTGCGACAGCCGTTCGAGCGGCGCGAGCCCGAAGCGCGCGACCGCGCGGCCCAGCAGCAGCGTGATGACGGTGGCGATCGCGATCAGCGCCGCGAGCGTCCATACGAAACGGCGCAGCATCCGCTGCGTACGCTCGCACGACGACGCGACGATCAGCTTCAGATCGGGGCGCTCGCCGCTGCCTGCGATCGGGACGGTCTTCGTCATCACGTCGTAGCTGCTGTGGTTGAGCGCGTACTGCTGGAACGCACCGAACGGCTTGCCGACGGGCATGCCGTCGACCGGATGACCGAAGCGGAAGGCGGCGTCGGGGCTGTCGATCTGGTAACGCGTCGACCCGTCGGGCGGCTCGAGATCGGCGAGCTTTTCCTGCATCAGGCGGCCGCGCGCGGCCGTGGTCGCGTGCGACACGATCATCTGCGCGACCTTCGCGCGCGTGTCGATCGTCGCGCGCAGCTCGGCAAACAGCTGGCGCTCCATCATCACGAACAGCCCGCAGCCGACCAGCGTGAACACGAGCAGCGACACGATGCCGAACATCGCCGACAGACGCAGGGTGATCGAGCGTTTCATGCGTGCCTCTCGTTGTCGGCGTCCTCGCGCGCCTCGAGCACGTAGCCCATGCCGCGGATCGTGTGCAGCAGCTTCTCCGCGAACGGGCCGTCGAGCTTCGCGCGCAGGCGCTTGATCGCAGTCTCGACGACGTTCGCGTTGCTGTCGAAGTTCACGTCCCATACGAGTTCGGCGATCGTCGTCTTCGACAGCACCTCGCCGCTGCGCCGCGCGAGCACGCCGAGCAGCTGGAATTCCTGCGCGGTCAGGTCGAGGCGCGTGCCGTCGCGGGACGCGCGCCGGCCGATCAGGTCGACGCGCAGGTCGCCGATCGAGATCAGCGTCGATTCCTGCACACGCGCGCGGCGCGTCAGCGCGCGCAGCCGCTCGATCAGCTCGAGGAACGAGAAGGGCTTGGTCAGGTAGTCGTCGGCGCCGCCGCGCAGTCCGCGCACGCGATCATCGACGCGGTCGCGCGCGGTCAGCATGATCACGGGCGTCTGCTTCTGCGCGCGCAACGCGCGCAGCACGCCGAAGCCGTCGAGCTTCGGCAGCATCACGTCGAGCACGACCACGTCGTATTCGAATTCGACGGCCTTCCACGCGCCGTCCTCGCCGTCGAGCGCGGTGTCGACGACCCAGCCTTCCTCGGTGAGGCCGCTCTTCAGGTATTCGACGACTTTCGGTTCGTCTTCGACGATCAGGACTTTCATGGGTTTGTCCTTGTAACCGGGTTAGGGGCCGACGCTCGCGGCGCGCGGGAGGTTTGCCGTCGCGACGTCGGTCGGCGTGGCGCCGCCAGTCGCGCCGCCGTCCCAGCCGCCGCCGAGCGCCTTCGCGAGAAACACGACGAGCGCCGCGCGCTGGCCCTGAATCTGCACGGCCTGGCGCTCGCTCGTCAGCAACTGCTGCTGGGCGGTCAGCACGTCGATGAACGGCGTGAGACCGCCCGCGTAGCGGTCCTGTGCGAGCGACACGAGCTTGCGCGCGTCGTCGACGGCCGCTGACGCCTGCTGCGCGGCTTCGGCCAGCACCGCCAGGCCCGTCACCGCATTTTGCACCTCCTGGAACGCGGTGAGCACGGTCTGCCGGTAGCTGGCCTGCGCGGCCACGTAGCCGGCCTGCGCGAAATCGACGCCGGCCTTCAGCTTGCCACCTTCGAACAGCGGCTGGCTGACCGACGCGCCGACTGACCACAGCAGCGCCGGCACGGTGAACAGGCCCGCGAAGCGCGTCGCATCCCAGCCGATGTCCGGCGACAGCGTGATGCGCGGGAAATACGCGGCGCGCGCGACGCCGATCTGCGCGTTCGCGGCCGCCATCGCGCGTTCGGCCGACGCGACGTCGGGGCGCCGCTGCAGCAGGTCGCTGGGCATCCCGGTCGGCAGCGCAGGCGCGTTGATCGCCACCACGCGCGGCGGCAGCGAGAATTCGGGGGCCGGCGTGCCGACCAGCGTCGCGATCGCGGTTTCGACCTGCGCGCGCTGCTGGATCAGCAGCTGTGCCTGGGTGCGCGTCGCGTCGAGCTGCGCGCGTTGCTGCAGCAGATCGAGGCCGGACACCGCACCGAGGTCGTGGCGCGCGCTCACGTAGTCGAGCGCCTTCTGCTGCAGGTCGATCGAGCGCTTGACGACGTCGATCTCGGTGTCGAGCTCGCGCAGCGCGAAGTAGCTCGACGCGAGATCGGCGGTCAGCACGAGGCGCGCGTTCGCGAAATCGTCGCGCGCCTGCTCGGAGCTGGCCTGCGCGGATTCGACGCTGCGCCGCACGCGGCCGAACAGGTCGAGTTCATAGCTGGCGCTCGCACCGACCTGGATGTCGTTCTGCACGGTCGACGTGCTCCGCGTCGCGTAGTTGGTCTGCGGCCGGTCGGCGGAGATCTTGAAGCGCTGGCCGCTTGCGTTCAGGCCGACGGCCGGATACTGCGCGGACGCGACCGACGCGAGCGTCGCCTTTGCCTGGTCGTAGCGTGCGGCGACGGCCTTCAGGTTCTGGTTGTTGCGCAATGCGTCGGCTTCGAGCGCGTCCAGCTGCGCGTCGCCGAAGGCGGTCCACCAGGCCGGATCGAGCGGCGCACGGGCCGGCGCGGCCGGGTGCCAGTACGCGTCTGCCGGGTCGAGCCGCCAGGCGGCCGGCGTCTCGACGGCGGGGCGCCGGTAGTCGGGGCCGACCGTGCAGCCGGCAAGGGCCGCGACCGCGACGGCGGCCAGGAGCGCGGCGGGGCGCAGGCGGGCGCGCATCGCGCTCACGACTTCGCTCCCGCGGCGGCGGACGCCGGCTTCACGACCGGCGGCGCTTGCACGATGACGGTGTCGCCGTTCGCGAGCGCATCGCTCGGGTTCGCGACGAGGCGGTCATTCGGCGTGAGCGGGCCGTCCACTTCGAGCGTCTGCCCGATCGTGCGCGCGATCGTCACCGCCTTCAGGCGCACCTGGCCGTTCGCGTCGACGGTCGCGACGGTCGGCCCTTCGGCGCGGAACAGCAGCGTGTTGGCCGGAATCTGCAGGCGGCCGACCGGCGTCATCGGCAGCGTCGCCTGCACGTATGCGCCGGGCAGCAGCCGTCCGTCCGGGTTCGGCAGCGTGATCTCGATCTGCAGCGAGCGCGTCGCGACGTCGATTGCCTGGGACGTGCGCGTGATCGTGCCGTCGAAGGTCTGGCCAGGCAGCTCGGCCTGCGCGACGCTTACGTGCTGGCCGACCTTGATTTGCTGCGCATACGCCTGCGGCACCTGCACATACAGGCGCAGCCGGTCGGCCTGCACGACCGTGAACAGCGAGCGGCCCGCGTTGCCGGAACTGACGAGGTCGCCGACGTCGACGTTGCGCTGCGTGACGATCCCGTCGATCGGCGCGACGATGCGCTGGAAGCCCTTCAGTTCGGTGAGCCGGCGCATGTTCGCATCGGCCGCCGCGAGGTTCGCGCTGCCCTGGTTGAACGCGCCTTGCCGGTCGTCGAGTTCCTGCTGCGACACCGCATCGCGCTGGCGCAGTTGCTGCGCGCGGTCGAACGACGTCTTCGCGAGCGCGAGCGCGGCCTGCGCCTGCTGACGCTGCGCGGTGGCCTGCGCGAGTTCCTGGTTGAGCTCGGGCGTGTCGAGCTCGGCGAGCAGTTGCCCCTGCTTCACGTGCGCGCCGATGTCGGCCTGCCAGCGCAGCACGTAGCCGCTCGCGCGCGCATAGATCGGCGCTTCGACGAAGCCGCGCAGCGTGCCGGGCAGCGTGAGCTTGCCGCCGGTGGCCGCATCGACCGGATGCACGACGTTCACGTACTGGCGCGTGTTCTGCTCGGCCACTGCGTCGAGCCGGTTGCGGTTCAGCACGTTGACGACGATCGTGCGCGCGGCGCCCGCGGCCAGCAGCACGCCGACCACGATCAGCACGATCCGCCCGCGCCGCGACACCGACGTGCGCGTCGGCAGGTGCATGCCGTGTTCGTCCACCTGGATGCCGACGGAGCTGTGATGTTTCTCTTCCATGAATTGACCAGGTCTAGAGGCTAGGGGCGAAAGTCAGCGTCCGGCCTGGCGCACGCGCCGGTGGGCCAGTCGCGAATGCACGCCGCCGAACACGAGCGGCACGAACAGCAGCGTCGAAACGGTGGCGAACAGCAGGCCGCCGATCACCGCGCGGCCGAGCGGCGCGTTCTGCTCGGCGCCTTCGCCGAGACCGAGCGCCATCGGCACCATCCCGATGATCATCGCGAGCGCCGTCATCAGCACCGGGCGGATCCGCGTCGCGCCGGCCTCGAGCGCGGCCGTGAGCGGCGGTGCGCCGGCGGCGAGGCGTTGGCGCGCGAACGACACGACCAGGATGCTGTTCGCGGTCGCGACGCCCACCGTCATGATCGCGCCCGTCAGCGCGGGCACGCTCAGGTGCGTGCCGGTGATGAACAGCATCCACGCGATGCCGGCGAGCGCGGCAGGCATCGCGCTGATGATGATCAGCGGATCGAGCCACGACTGGAAATTCACGACGATCAGCAGGTAGACGAGCACGATCGCCATCGCGACGCCCGCGCCGAGACCGATGTACGACGTGCGCATCGTCTCGACCTGGCCGCGCACCGTGAGGTCGGTGCCGCGCGGCAGCGTCGCGCGCGCGTCGGACACGATCCGGTCGATCGCGCCCGCGACCGAGCCGAGGTCACGGCCCTCGACGCTCACGTACAGGTCGATCGCCGGGCGGATGTTGTAATGCGTGATCACGGCCGGGTTCGAGACGGGGTGGATCTGCACGAGGTTGCCGAGCAACTGCAGCGGCATGCCCGTGCGCCCGCTCGCGGAAATCGGCGTGCCGAGCAGGTCGTCGATCGACGCGATGTTGTATTGCGGGGTCTGGATCTGCAGCGGGTACTGGACGCCGGTGCGCGGGTTGATCCAGAACGACGGGGTCGTCTGGGAACTGCCGGACAGCGAGATCAGCATGTTCTGCGCGACGTTTTGCGCGGAGAGGCTGAGCTGCTGCATGCGCGTACGGTCCATGTCGGCCACCAGGGTCGGTTCGTCGTTGCGCTGCAGCACGTGCACGTCGACGGTGCCGGGGATTTGCCTGATCTTTTTCATCAGGCTGCTCGCGATAGCCATGTTACTCGCGAGATCGTTGCCGAGCACCTGCACGTCGATCGCGGCCGGCTGACCGAAGTTGAGGATCTGCGTGATGATGTCCGACGGCTGGAAGAAGAACTCGACGCCGGGGAAGCGCTGCGGCAGCAGCGTGCGCAGCGTCTGCACGTAGTGCTGGGTCGAGCGATGGCCGGGCTTCAGCGCGATCATCAGTTCGCCGTCGAGCGTGCCGATCGTGCCGCTGTTGCTGTACGACAGGTTGATGCCGCTCACCGGCAGCCCGAGGTTGTCGACGATCGCGCCGAGTTCGTCTGGCGGCACGGCTTCGCGGATCACGCGCTCGACCTGGTCGGCGAGGCGCGCGGTTTCCTCGATCCGGTAGCCGGTCGGTGCGCGCATGTGCAGCCGGATGTTGCCGGAATCGGCGTTCGGGAAGAAGTCGCGGCCGAGCACGAACACGAGGCCGGTCGACAGCACGCAGAAGCCGAGGAAGCACGTCGCGTAGAAGCGGCGGCGCACCAGCAGGATGCTGAGCAGCACGATGTACCACGTGCGCAGCCGCTCGAACGCGGCATTGAACGCGTGATGGAGGCGCGCGAAACGCGACGTCGAGTGGTCGGGGCCGGTGGTGGCCTGCTGCGGGCGGAACAGCAGCATCGCGAGCGTCGGCACGAGCGTGCGCGACAGCACGTAGGACGCGAGCATCGCGAACACCACGGCTTCGGCGAGCGGCACGAACAGGAAGCGCGCAACGCCCGTCAGGAAGAACATCGGCACGAACACGATGCAGATGCACAGCGTCGATACGAACGCGGGCACCGCGATCTCGCCCGCGCCTTCGAGAATCGCATCGTGCAGGTTGGTGCTCGACGAGGACCCCGGCGCGCCCTCCGGTCGCTGCCCCCCGAGGGGGCTGCCCGGCTCGCCAGGGTCGGTCCGGCGCGTGCCGAGATGCAGGTGCCGCTCGATGTTCTCGATCGTGACGGTCGCGTCGTCGACCAGGATCCCCACCGCGAGCGCGAGCCCGCCGAGCGTCATGATGTTGATGGTCTCGCCGAGCGCGGAGAGCGCGATCAGCGACGTGAAGATCGACAGCGGAATCGAGATCGCGATGATCAGCGTGCTGCGCCAGTTGCCGAGGAACAGCAGGATCATCATCGCGGTCAGCACGGCCGCGATCAGCGCCTCGCGGATCACACCCTGCACGGCGGCGTTGACGAACACCGACTGGTCGAACAGCGGCGTGATCGTGAGCCCTTCGGGCAGCGTCGGAATCACCTTCGGCAGCAACGCCTTCAGGTCCGACACGACCTTCAGCGTCGACGCGTCGCCGGTCTTCAGGATCGACATCAGCACGCCGCGCTGGCCGTTCTGGCGCACGACGTTGGTCTGCGGCGCGAAGCCGTCGCGCACCGACGCGACTTCGCGCAGGTAGGTCGTCGCGCCGTTGACGGTTTGCACCGGCAGGCCGTTGATGTCGGCGACCGTGTCGGCCGACGCGTTCGTGTCGATCCGGTATTCGGTCTGGCCCATCTTCGCGGTGCCGGTCGGCAGCACGAGGTTCTGCGCGTTGACCGCGTTGACGATGTCGGCGGGCGTGAGGCCCTTCGCGAGCAGCGCCTGCGGGTCGAGGTCGATCGCGACCACGCGCGTGCGGCCGCCGTACGGAAACGGGATCTGCGCGCCCGGGATCGTGATCAGTTGCGGGCGCAGGAAGTTGAGCGCGATGTCGGCGAGCGACTGTTCGCTGAGTGTCTTGCTGGATAACCCGAGCTGAATCACCGGGATGCTCGACGCGGAATAGGTGATCACGAGCGGCGGCGTCGCGCCCTGCGGCATCTGCCGCACGATCGCCTGCGCGGACGAGACCGTCTGCGCGATCGCCGTCTGAACGTTCGCGCCGGGCTGCAGGAACACTTTCACCACCGCGATGCCGGGCAGCGAGGTCGACTCGATGTGCTGGATGTTGTTGACGGTCGTCGTCAGGATCCGTTCATGGACGGCCGTGATCCGGTTGGTCATCTCCTTCGCGGAGAAGCCGTTGTAATTCCAGATCACGCTGATGACGGGAATGTTGACCGCCGGCAGGACGTCGACAGGCGTGCGCATCAGCGCAAGCGGGGTGGCCAGCACGATCATGATGGCCATCACGATGAACGTGTAGGGGCGCCTGAGCGCGAGATTGACGATCCACATGGAGGCAGCGGGACAGGCGGTGATCAGGCGTCGGTGAAGGGAACCCGAATGATAGGCGTCGGGGCGGAACGGGTCACTGGCGCGAAACTGGCGGAATTGTCAGGTTGGGGCGGGGTGACGAAAGGCCGATTCATCGGATGAAAGGCGCGCGGGCGCAGGCACCCGGAAACCGCCGCCGTACCGCATGCGGATGCCGCATCGACGACGGTTCCACTCATCCGGCGTCGCTCAGATCTGTTCCATCCCGACCCGCGCCAGCGCGGCCAGATCGACGACCTCGATCTGGTTGTACGCGAGCCGCAGCACGCCGAGTTTCTCGAGCTGCTGCAACGCCTGGTTGATCCGCTGCCGCGACACGCCGACGAGCATCCCCAGTTCCTCCTGCGAGATCGCGAGGGACGGACCGGTGTCCGGGTACAGCGCGGGGTTGAACAACTGCGCGAGCGCCTGCGCGACGCGCGCGTCGACGTCGAGCAGCCGGCTGTTCTGGATCGACGCGATGAACTCGCCCATCCGGTTGTTCAATTGATGGATCACGAAGCGCGTGAACGGCAGGCTGGTGTCGAGCAGCGCATGGAACGTGTCGACCGGGACGAACAGCACGATCGAGCGCTGGACGGCGACGACTTCATACTTGCGCAGCTCGCGCTTGATCACGCTGCCTTCGCCGAACCAGCCACCCGACGGCACGCCGGAAAACGTGCAGCCGCGCCCCGACGCGTTGAAGATCGCCAGCTTGAGCAGTCCGCGATGCACGCCGATCCAGTATTCGGACGGCGCGAGCCGCTGCGCGATCACGTCGCCGGCTTCGTGCCGTTCCGCATGGGACTGCGCGAGCACCAGCGCCTGGTGTTCCGGCGCCAGCGCGCGGAACCACGCGCACTGGCTGAACAGCGCGGACAGGGCGGGCAACGGGCCCGGGTCGGCCGGCGGGTTGGCCGGCGAGTGGTCCGGCGGAGCGGCCGCGTCGGGCGGCGCAACGGAGTGATCGTGCATGGGTGCGGGTTTGCGAGGATAGGGATAACGCGCAGCGTTCATCGGGCACTCTGTCGTTTCGATGACAGACGGCTCACAATAGCGCCCGTTAGGCTATCGGCAATTGAACCACATCAAAACCGATCGGGGTGCATGCACGCCGGCCGGCAGAAAACGGGAGACAGGATCATGACGCAGATGTTCGAGGCCGGACTCGGCCGCCGCGAGGCCAACTACGTGCCGCTCACGCCGATCGACTTTCTGGTCCGCGCGGCCGAAGTCTACGGCGAGCGCCTCGCGATCGTGCACGGCGACGTGCGGCGCACGTGGGGCGAGACCTACAAGCGCGCGAAGCAGCTCGCGAGCGCGCTCGCGCGGGCCGGCGTCGCGCGCGGCGAGACGGTCGCGGCGCTGCTGCCGAACATCCCGGCGATGGTCGAGGCCCACTTCGGCGTACCGATGGCCGGCGCCGTGCTGAACACGATCAACACGCGGCTCGACATTTCGTCGGTGCTGTTCATGCTGCGTCACGGCGAAGCGAAGGTGCTGATCGTCGACACCGAATACGCGGAGCTCGCGCATCGCGCGGCGCTCGAAGTGCCGGGCCTGAAGATCGTCAGCGTCGCCGACGCGATGCCTGCCGACCCCGCGCGCTTCGCGGGCGCGACCGACTACGAAGCGTTCGTCGCGGGCGGCGACCCGGACTACGCATGGACGCCCCCCGCCGACGAGTGGGAGGCGATCGCGCTGAACTACACGTCCGGCACGACCGGCGACCCGAAGGGCGTCGTCTATCACCATCGCGGCGCGTATCTCGCGGCGATCAGCAACATCCTCGAATGGGACATGCCGAAGCACGCGGTGTATCTCTGGACGCTGCCGATGTTCCATTGCAACGGCTGGTGCTTCCCGTGGGCGGTCGCGGCGCGCGCGGGCGTGAACGTCTGCCTGCGCAAGTTCGACGCGAAGACGGTGTTCGACCTGATCCGCCGCGAACGCATCACGCATTACTGCGGCGCGCCGATCGTGCAGAGCGCGATGGCGAATGCACCGGCCGAGTTCCGCGCGGGCATCGATCACACGGTGCACGCGATGGTCGCCGGTGCCGCGCCCGCGCCGGCCGTGATCGCGAAGATGAAGGAGATCGGCTTCGACCTGCTGCACGTGTACGGACTGACCGAGGTCTACGGCCCGGCGACCGTGTGCGCGAAGCAGGCGCACTGGGACGAACTGCCCGACGACGAGCGCGCGCGGCTCAATGCGCGGCAGGGCGTGCGCTATCACCTGGAAGCGGGCGCGACGGTGCTCGACCCGGACACGATGGCGCCGGTGCCGGCCGACGGCGAGACGCTCGGCGAGATCATGTTCCGCGGCAACATCTGCATGAAGGGTTACCTGAAGAACCCGCACGCGACGGACGAGGCATTCCACGGTGGCTGGTTCCATACGGGCGATCTCGGCGTGCTGACGCCGGACGGCTATATCCGCATCAAGGATCGCCGCAAGGACATCATCATTTCCGGCGGCGAGAACATCTCGAGCATCGAGGTCGAGGACGCGCTGTACCGGCATCCGGCCGTCGAGGTCGCGGCGGTGGTCGCGATGCCTGACCCGAAATGGGGCGAGGTGCCGTGCGCGTTCGTCGAGCTGCGCCACGGCATGAGCGCGACCGAGGAGGAAATCGTCGCGCACTGCCGGCAGTTGCTCGCGGGTTTCAAGGTGCCGAAGGTCGTGCGCTTCGGTGAGTTGCCGAAGACGTCGACCGGCAAGATCCAGAAATTCCAGCTGCGCAACGCGGTCGGGTCGGACAAGGCGATCGACCTGGCCGGGGACAAGAAGTAATCGACGCGACCGGGCAGTTGCCCGGCCGTTCGTCGTGCGTCACGCGTCGCGGGCCAGCCGGAACACGCTGACGGCTTCCGACAGTTGCGCGGCCTGGTCGCGCAACGCGACGGCCGCGCGTTCGGCATCCGAGATCAGCGTCGCGTTCTGCTGCGTCGCCTCGCCGATCTGCGTGATGGCCTGATTCACCTGCTCGATGCCGGTCGATTGCTCGCGCGACGCGGCGCTGATCTCGCCGATCAGCGTGCTGACCTGATCGACGCGCTGGACGATGTCGCGCATCGTGCCGCGCGCGGCGTCCGCGATCCGATAGCCCTGTTCGACGGTCGTCGACGATTCGGCGCTCAGCGCGTCGATTTCCTTGACCGCGGCCGCGCTGCGCTGCGCGAGTGTGCGCACTTCGGCCGCGACCACCGCGAAGCCCTTGCCATGCTCGCCCGCGCGCGCGGCCTCGACGGCAGCGTTCAGCGCCAGGATATTGGTCTGGAACGCGATGCCTTCGATCGTGCCGGTGATGTCGGCGATCCGGCGCGTCGCACGGCCGATGTCGTCCATCGTCGCGACCACGCGTTGCACCGCCGTGTCGCCGTCGGTCGCGGCGGCCGATGCGTCGGCGACCAGCGCGTTCGCCTGCGCCGCGTGTTCCGCGTTCTGCTGCACGGCGGCCGTGATCTGCTCCATGCTGGCTGCCGTCTGTTCGACGCTGCTTGCCTGCGTCGCGATCCGCGCCGCGATGTCGCCGCTGCCGGCCGCGATGCCGACCGTGCCGCGCGCGATGTCGGACGAGCTGCTGCGCACCTGCGCGACGATCCGCGCGAGGCCGTCGCCGATTCCGTCGACCGCCTGCACGAGCCGGCCGATCTCGTCGTTGCCCGCCGCGCCGCGCGCGGCGGCGCCGTCGCGGATGCGGATGCTGAGGTCGCCGGACGCGAAGCGTTCCGATGCACGCGCCGCCGCATCGAGCGGTCGGCTCACCACGCGTCGCACGACGACGAGGAACAACGCCGCGAACGCCGCGACGAGCACGGCCGCGATCATCAGGAAACGGTTGCGGACGGTGCGCATGCCCGCCAGCAGTTCGTCGTCGAGCGCGATGCCGCCGACCAGCCACTGCCATTGCGGAATCGTCGTGAACGACACGAATTTGGCGCTGGGCGCGGCGTCGTGCGCGGCCGGATCGGCCGACGTGTAAGCGAGCCGGCCCTGGCCGGCGGCGAGCATCTGCGTGTACGGCGCGCGCGCGTCGTCCGCGCGCTGGCCGGCCGCGTCGGGATGGACGACGAAGGTGCCGCGCGATGTACCCGGCGACGCATCGAGCACGAAGTAATAGCCGTTTTCTCCGATCTTCAACGCCCGGATGCCGTCCTGCACGACTTGCAGTTCGGCACCGACGTCGAGGCCGACGAACAGCGCGCCGATCACGCGACCCGTCGCGTCGGTGACGGGCTTGTACTGCGTGATGTACGGCCGGCCGAACAGTTTCGCGAGGCCCGTATAGCTGCGTCCGGCGACGAGCGGCGCGTAGGCGGGGCCCGCGCGATCGAGGCGCGTGCCGACCGCGCGCGAGCCGTCCTGCTTCTTCAGCGACGTCGTGATGCGGACGAAATCGTCGCCGTCGCGCGCGAAGATCGTCGCGATCGCGCCGCTTTTCTTCAGGAACTGGTCGGGAATCGCGTAATCGAGGTCGAGCGGCTGGCCGCCCGCGGACAGTGTCGGCGCGGCGACGCCGCCGATGTCGACGGTGCGGGCCGGGTCGAGCGCGAAATCGGCCGGCAGGTAACTGGCGAACAGCGCCATCGCGCGGGTGGCTTCGGCGGACAGCGCCTTGTCGAACATTTCGACCATCGCACGGATCGACTGCTCCTTGTCCGCGATGCGCGCATGGGCCTCGTCGGCGAGTTGCTGGCCGGCGAAATGGGCGAGCGCCCATGCGAAGGCGGTAAACAGCAGCGCGACGAGCACGCACGCCAGCGCGGCGAGGCGCGCGCCGACGCTCGCCCGGCCCAATTGGGTCAATCTCATAGGAATCCTGAGTCGAGAGGGAGAGAGGCGGAACGCACGCGCCACCGCATACCGTAAGGAATACGGCAGCTTCGGTGAATTCTTTAGCGGTGCGAAGCCGGAGGGGGTGGGCAGGCTCGCCCGACGCAGGCGGGCAGCGTCAGTGCATCACGAGCCACGCGACGGCCAGATACCGCCCGACCTTCGCGATCGTGACGATCGCGAGGAAGGTCGGCAGCGGTTCGCGGAGCACGCCGGCGACCATCGTCAGCGGATCGCCGACCACCGGCGCCCAGCTCAGCAGCAGCGACCAGCGGCCGTAGCGCGCATACCAGCGCTCGGCGCGCGCGAGCGCGGCCGGCTTGACCGGGAACCAGCGGCGGTCGCGGAAGTGCTCGATGCCGCGGCCGAGCGCCCAGTTGACCACCGAGCCCGCGACGTTGCCGACGCTCGCGACCAGCAGCAGCGCCCACATGGGCTCGCGTCCGGCGAGCAGCAGGCCGGCGAGCACGGCTTCGGACTGGAGCGGAAGCAGGGTCGCGGCGACCATCGACACGGCGAACAGGCCGCCGTAAGTGAGCAATTCGGACATCGCGCGATTGTACCGGCCGCGCGTCGGCCGGCACCGGTCACGCGGCGGCGTCGGTGCCGAACAGCAGGTGCGAGATCACCGACTTGTCGACCGGTTCGTCGTTGAGCGTGCTGGCGAGCAGTTCGCCCGCGAGCTGCTGCGGCGAGAACACCATGTCCGGCTTCAGCAGGCGCAGCCGCTCGAGGTTGCGTTGCTGGTTCACGAGCGCGACGGTACGCACCGTCGACGCGATCTCGCGGATCGCGAGGATGATGAACGCATTCTCGGCATCGTCGGAACGCAGCGCGAGCACCGCGCGGGCCGTTGCCGCGCCAGCGCTTTCCAGCACCGCGTGGTCGGTGGCGTCGCCGACGATCAGGTCGGTCCCGACCGCATAGTTGTGCTCGACGCCGGCCGGCACGATGACGGTCACGGCGTAGCCGCGCTTGCGCAGCCCCTCGTGCACTGCATGCGCGACGGGCGTCGCGCCGACGATCAGGAAATGATGCTTGCGGATCACGTTCGAAATGCCTCCCTTGACGATCCGTTTCAGGTTGCCGCCGATCACCGGCCCGACAACCGCGCTGATCGACGTCGCGAACACCGTGATGCCGAGCACGATCACCGATGCGGTGAAGAGGCGCGCGGTGGGCGCGTGCGGCACGATGTCGCCGTAGCCGACCGTCGACATCGACACGATCGAGAAGTAGACGGCAGTGGCGAGGTCGTGGACCGGCGGCGTGAATTCGTCGCCGAGATACAGCACGCCGAAGGTCGCGTAGATCAACAGCGACACGATGCTGAGCAGCGCGAACAGGCTGCTCGCGGCGACGCTCGCGCGGTCGAAATGGCGCCAGTAGTAGATCAGCGTGACGGCCAGCACGGCCGTGTACACGAACACCGCGTTGCTGCGGTAGCCGCCGAGGATGCTGATCGCGGCGGCCGCGACCAGCAGCAGGATCGACAGCACCCACGCGACGCGCGCACGCAGCACGATGCCGATGGCCATCGTCGCGAGGCCGGTCGCGACGACGACCTGCGGCAGCACGACGAGGCCGGCGTTATCGACGAGATTCAGCGCATCGGTGAGCCACGCACGATGCACGCCGAGCTTCGCATGGGCGACGACGGGGCGCAGCACCATCAGTGCATCGAGCGCGAGGAGGAGAGCGAGATACCAGTGCATGCCGATCGGCGCGAACAGCCGCCGCAGGCGGGTAGTGACGTGCTTCATGCAATCACCCGGGCGAGCCGGGCATGTCCAACGAACCAGGCGCTACCCTAAAGCATTCGGCGATCGGCTGCTTTTTCGCGGGGCGCGCGGGTGACCCGGCACCTGCGCGTGCGGCCGCGCGGTCTCAGTTCCAGCCGACCATGATCGCGCCCATGCCGACCAGCAGCCCGCCGGTCACCCGGTTCATCGCGCGCATCCGCGCCGGACGCTGCAGCGCATGGCTCAGCCGGTGCGAGAAGAGCGCCATCGACGCAATGCCACCGGCGAACAGCAGCGCGAAGGACGTCGCGAGCAGCAGGAACTGCGCGTTCAGGCTCCAGTCTGCGCTCGGAACGATGAACTGCGGAAAGAACGACGGAAAGAACAGCAGCGTCTTCGGATTCAGGCCGGAGGTGGCGAGGCCGCGCCAGAACAGCGCGCGTCCGCTGTCGGTGTCGTCGGGTGCGGCGCTGCCGGGCTGGGTCGACGCGGCGGGCGCGGTGAGCTGCGCGCGGCCTAGCCATTGCTTGCCGCCGAGCCACACGAGGTAGGCGGCGCCGGCCCAGCGCAGCACGTTCAGCGCGTGCTCGTCGAGATGGACCAGCGAATTCAGGCACAGCGCGGTCAGCGCGAGCTGCAGCAGCACGGCGAGCGTGCCGCCCCATACGCACGGCAGCGCGCGGCGCCAGCCGGTGCGCAATGCCTGGTTCATCGTGAGGAGGTTGACGGGGCCAGGGGCGTAGATGAGGACGGCGGACGCAGCGAGGAACGACAGATAGAGCCTGAACGACATGACGGGAGGTGCGGAAAACGAAGGATCAGGCGCCGGCCCGTGCAGCCGGATAGGCGCGCGGGAGGCGGGACATTGCATGCCTGCGTGTCCGGCGCCGCAACTCGTGATTGCGGTCGTGCGTCCCGGTGCGAAGGGGTTGTCGCGGGGAGCGTGCCGGACAACAGGCATGGAGAAAATGTATCAAGCGAGCCGGTTAAAAGGCTTCCTGTTTTCCAGTAAAGCACGCCCGAAACTGGAATCCTGTTCAGATAGAATGCCGATTTCCAGTAGAAAATTCTTTACGTCATGGCTACCCGCGAACGCACGCCGAAAACCCTCGACAACCAGGACCGCAAGATCCTCGGTGCACTGCAAAAGAACGCGCGTCTGTCGAACGCCGAACTGGCCGAACAGATCGGCATGTCGACCACCGCATGCTGGAACCGCACGCGGCAGCTCGAGCTCGACGGTTACATCGACGGCTACGTCGCGCTGGTCAACCAGCGCATGCTCGGCTACGCGGACATCGTGATCCTCGAAGTCACGCTCGATCGCCACGAGGACGACGCACTCGCGCGTTTCGGCGCCGAACTCGCGGCGCTGCCCGAAGTGCTCGAGGCCTACCTCGTGTCGGGCGAATACGACTACTGGATCAAGGTCGCGGTGGACGGCACGGCCGGCTATGAGCGCTTCCTGCGCGAGAAGCTGTACCGGATTTCGAGCATCCGCCATAGCCGCTCGATGTTCGCGCTGCGGTGCATGAAAGACGTGCCGTCGATTCAGGTGTGACGACAGGGGAGATGGGCCGTGGATCGTCGTGACGACGAGATGCGCGGTTGTGCCGAAGCAGAGCGGTAATCGGGCTGTCGCGTCCAGTGGGCGCGGCCCGGAGCCGGAAACAGGCGAGCAATGCCTGCGGGGCGGTAAAACGGATGAATCTTCTGCTGGCTTTTGCGGCCTTCATCCGTCACGCCGATGCCGGGCGCGGCGGCCTTGCGGTGCGCTTCCCGGCAGGCGGTCGGACGGATGGCGTGCCGCCGGCCGGCGGCGTGACGCTGCGCTCAGCGCGGCAGGCGTGCGTGCGCTTCAGCGATGACTTCGCAGTTCTCGAGGTGCAGTGCCCATGCTTCTGCAAGCAGCTCGCCAACACGTGCGAGCCAGCCAGCGGATTGGGTGGAACGATCGGAGACATTAGACGTTTGCATGACGAAGCCCCATGTAGGTGGTGAGTTAGGGATAACCCTAATGATAGAGAAGTGTCGCCGCGTTGTGAAATGCGATTTCGTTATATGAGAATTACTGACAATTTCTGTTGCTGCTGCGCAACATGAATTGCGCCTGCTTCCGCGTGGCGGACAGGCGTAACGAGGCCGTGGCGAGCACGGCCGCGCATTGAGGGACGCAAAGGGATGTCAGGCGGGGAGAAAGGGGGCGGCAGCAGTGCGGCGCTTACCCGCCGATCCATCCGAAGCGCCACGACAGGCGGCGCGTCGCGGCGAGCAGCGCATGCGCGAGTTCGCTTTCCGGCCCGCGCGGGAAGCCGCGCGACGAACCGATGATCGCGATCACGAGCCGGATGCTGCCGGTGTGATCGAACACGGGCGCGGCGATCGTCCCGATGCCCGGCACCGGCGCATCGAACGCGAAATCGAGCTCGTCCGCGCGGATCGTCGCGAGCCGCGCGCGGAATGCGTCGTCGATCTGCGTCGCGCGGCCGGCGAGACGCACCGGCTCGTCGGTCAGCAGGCCGGCCAGCACGTCGTCGGACATGCCGGCCGCGAAGATCCGCCCTATCGCGGTATTCACGAGCGACATCACCGTGCCGACCTGCAGGCTCACGTGTTGCGGCCGCGCGGATTCCTCCAGGCGGATCACGGTCGGCCCGAGCGGCCCGAGCGTCGCGGCAGCCACGCTCATGTCGGTCGCGGCCGCCAGCGCGACGATCTCGGCTTCCGCATCGCGCGTCGGCGACACGCGCTGCATCGCGATCAGGCCGAGCGCCTGGGCGAGCGGCCCGCCGCCGAAGCAGCCGACGTCGTCGCGGCTCAGCAGGCCGATCTTCTGCAGGCTCACCAGATGCGGAAATGCCTTCGCGGCCGGCATGCCGGCCGCCGCCGCGAGGTCGCGCAGCGGCAGTGCACGACCCGCCGAGACGAGCGCCAGCAGCAGCTCGCCCGTGCTGTCGAGCGCGTTGATGCCGCGTTGCGCTTTCGTATCGTCGGCGAGCGCGGGCGGCATGCGCTGCGTGGCCGGGAGCATGCCCGGCGCGATCGGCGGTGCATCGCGTCCCGCGCCGAGCGACGCAGTGGCTTGCCGTGCCGCGTCGCGCAGCGCCGTCGCGATCGGGCCGTCCCATCCGACATCGATCGATCCGGTCGAGCCGATCACCGTCAACGCGAGTTGCAGGCGTCCGTCTGCGTCCAGCACCGGCACGCACATCGCGCTGACGCCGGGGCTCGGCCGGTCCACGCCGCGCTCGATCCCGCGCGCGCGGATCGCGTCGAGTTCGGCCTGCCACGCGCCGGCGTCGGACGTGGGCTGGACGCCTTCCGCGCCCGCGAGCGTGTCGCCGGCGCCGGCCTGGCTGGCCGCCATCGCGTCGAGCTGCGCGGGGTCGCCGAACGCGCGGAACACTCGGCCGGTCGCCGTCGTGTCAAGCGACATCACCGATCCGACGTGCAGGTTCACGTGCAGCGGATAACCGCCGTGCTCGATGCGCACGATCGTGGGCCCGAGCACGCCCGGCACCGACAGCGCGACGCTCAGGCCGACCGCTTCCGCGAGCCGCGCCGCATGCGGCAGCGCCGCGCGATAGGCCGGCTGGCGCTCGATCGACATCAGCCCGAGCCGCAGCGACAGCGGCCCTGGCTCGTAGTTGCCCGTGAGCGCGTCGCGTTTCACGAGCGCGAGCCGCGTCAGGCTGACGAGATAGGTGTGCGCCTGCGCGGTCGACAGGTCGGCCGCGGCCGCCAGCTCCGACAGCCCGAGCGGCTTGCGCCGGCGCGCGAGCGCGTCGAGCAGCCGGCCGCCGACCTCGACGCTCTGGATCCCGCGCTGCGCCTTGGGCGGCGCGTCGTCCGCGCTGACTTCATGGTTCTGCACGCGATGATTCTTCCGTTGACGAAACCCCGCATGGTATCCGACGCCATTTGACGCGCCAGCCCACAGGTTTACCCGAATTAGACAATAGCAAGCCATCTTGTCATTGACAAATAATCGTCGCGGGCAGATGATCCGCTCACTCCCCTCAACACATGGCTCGCAGCCACGGAACGCAACATGGCCAAAGCATTCGCCTCCCAAGCCGATCTGGAAGAGAAGAAAGTCACCTGGACGCAGCTGTCCGAGAACGCGTACGCATACACCGCCGAAGGCGATCCGAACTCGGGCGTGATCATCGGCGACGACAGCGTGCTGATCGTCGACACGACCGCGACGCCGGCGATGGCGCAAGACCTGATCGCGAAGATCCGCAGCGTGACCGACAAGCCGATCAAGCACGTCGTGCTGTCGCATTACCATGCGGTGCGCGTGCTCGGCGCGTCCGCGTATTTCGACGAAGGCGCGCAGCACGTGATCGCGAGCCGCGGCACGTACGAGATGATCGTCGAGCGCGGCGAGGCCGACATGAAGTCGGAGATCGAACGCTTTCCGCGCCTGTTCGCGGGCGTCGAGACGGTGCCGGGCCTGACCTGGCCGACGCTCGTGTTCGAGCGCGAGATCACGCTGTTCCTCGGCAAGCTCGAAGTGAAGATCATGCACGTCGGCTCGGGCCACACGAAGGGCGACACGATCGTCTGGCTGCCGTCGCAGAAGGTGCTGTTCTCCGGCGACCTGGTCGAATACGACGCGGCCTGCTATTGCGGCGACGCGCAGCTCGAACAATGGCCGGCCACGCTCGAGGCGCTGCGCGCGCTCGGCGCGGAAAAGCTCGTGCCCGGCCGCGGCCCCGCGTTGCTGAATCCGGCCGAGGTCGACAAGGGCCTCGACTACACGAAGGACTTCGTGACGACGCTGCTCGCGCAGGGCCGCAAAGCCGTCGAGCGCAAGCTCGACCTGAAGGCGTCGATGGCGCTCACGCGCGAAGCGATGGATCCGAAGTTCGGCCACGTGTTCATCTACGAGCACTGTTTGCCGTTCGACGTGTCTCGCGCGTTCGACGAGGCGAGCGGCATCACGCATCCGCGCATCTGGACCGCGCAGCGCGACAAGGAAATGTGGGACGCGCTGCAGGACTGAGCGGCTCACCGCGGCGCGGCGTCCAGGCGGGCGTCGTGCCGTTTTACTGAAGGCGCCTGAACGACGGCGGCATTGGGCCGCGGTTCAGGGCGCCGGCTTCCGGTCTCACAAGAATGCAGGGCGCACGTACGCCCTCGGAGACTGCTGCGCGCTCGAATCGCGCGGCCCGTTTGGAGAGAGACATGCCCCAATCGCTTCCCGCCGAAGCGACGATCGCGCACGCGAGTGTTGCGGCGTCGGCTTCCACATATGAATCCACACCGGCGTCGGACGCCGGCGACGCGCTGCTGTTCCGCAAGATTGCATGGCGGATCGTGCCGTTCCTGTTCCTCTGCTACGTCGTATCGTTCCTCGACCGTATCAACATCGGCTTCGCGCAGTTGCAGATGAAGCACGACCTCGGCTTCAGCGATGCGATGTACGGCCTCGGCGCCGCGGTGTTCTACGTCGGCTACGTGTTCTGCGAGGTGCCGAGCAACTTGCTGCTCGCGCGCTTCGGCGCGCGCCGCACGTTCACGCGGATCATGCTGCTGTGGGGCATCGCGTCGACCGGGATGATGTTCGTGTCGCAGCCGTCGCATTTCTACGTGCTGCGCTTCCTGCTCGGCGTGTTCGAGGCCGGCTTCTTTCCGGGCATCGTTCTGTACCTGACCTACTGGTTCCCCGCGAACCGCCGCGCGGCGGCGATCTCGGTGTTCTTCGCGGGCGTCGCGGTGGCCGGCGTGCTCGGCGGCCTGATGTCGGGCTGGATCATGCGCGACATGAGCGGCGTGCTCGGGCTTTACGGCTGGCAGTGGATGTTCGCGATCGAAGGGGCGCCGGCGATCGTGCTCGCGTGCTTCGCGTTTGCCTATCTCGTCGACCGGCCGCAGGACGCCGCGTGGCTCACGTCCGACGAAAAGGCGCGCGTCGCCGCGCTGTGCGGCGACGGCCGTGCGCACGGCGCGCACGACACACGCAGCCTGATGGCCGCGCTCGCGAACCCGCGCGTCTACCTGTTCGCGTTCGTCTACTTCTCGCTGACCTGTGCGTCGCTGACGCTCAATTTCTGGATGCCGCTGATGATCCGCGACTTCGGCGTGACCGACGTCGTGGCCGTGAGCCTCTACACGGTCGTGCCGAACGCGGTCGGCGCGGTGGGGCTGATCCTCATCGCGCGCCGCTCGGACCGCACCGGCGAGCGCCGCAAGCACTTCGCATGCTGCACGATCGGCGGCGGGCTCGCACTCGCGGCGCTGACGCTGCACCTGCACAGCTTCGCGGCGATGCTTGCGTGCCTGTCGATCGCGGCGACGCTGATCTTCGCCGCGCTGCCGATCTTCTGGGCCGTGCCGACCCGCTATCTGTCGGGAAATGCGGCCGCGGCCGGGATAGCGCTGATCAGCAGCATCGGGATCACGAGCGGCATCGTCAGCCCGTGGGTGATCGGGCTGATCCGCACCCGCACCGGCAGCATGGATCTCGCCGTGTACCTGCTGGCCGCGCTGCTCGCGCTGAGCGGCGCGGCGCTGATGCTCGGCGTGAAGGGCGAACCCGCGCGGCGGGCCTGAACCACGGCCGGGCGCTGCATGCGGGCCGGCGGCGACCGGCGTTGCGTGTCCTGCAGGCCCCGTATTCGCATCCATCGAGGAGACGATCGATGTCAGCCCATCTTCAAGCGGACGCCGCGCATCCCGTCGCATCCGCGTCGCGCCCGTCGGACAACGACGCGCTGTACCGCCGCATCGGCGTGCGGATCGTGCCGTTCCTGTTCATCTGCTTCTCCGGCGCCGGCGCGGCGGGCGGGATCGCGCTGATCAGCAGCATCGGCGTATCGAGCGGGATGATCACGCCGTGGATCGTCGGGGTGATTCGCACCCGCACCGGCAGCATGGACTCGGCGATGCTGATGATTGCGGCGTTGCTGGCCGCATGCGCGGTCGCGATGCTGCTGGGCGTGCGCGCGACCTCGCGTGACGCGGCGCTCGCGTCGCGTTGACGGGTGTGCACCGGCGCGGTGCGCGGCTAGGGTCGATACACCTCGATCCGGTTGCGGCCGAGTTCCTTCGCGACATACAGCGCCTTGTCCGCGCGCGATAGCGCCTGGTACGCGCCCAAGTCGGACGTCCGCATCGCGTCGATGCCGATGCTGACGGTCAGCGCAAGCACCTGATCCTCGTGCACGAGCCGGGAATCGGCCGCGCGCTGCTGCACGCGCCGCGCGAGCGCGCACGCCGCATCGATCCCGGCGTGCGGCAGCACGATCGCGAATTCCTCGCCGCCGATGCGCCCGACGATGCCGTCCGGCCCGATTTCCGTGAGCAGCAGTCGCGCGAAATGCCGGAGCGCGCGATCGCCGAACGGATGTCCCCAGCGGTCGTTCAGCGCCTTGAAGTGGTCGAGGTCGAGCATCAGCACCGCTGCGTCCTGGCCGGTCGCGCGCACGCGGCGCAACGCGGCTTCGCCTTGCCGCATGAACGCGTGGCGGTTCGACAGTTCGGTCAGGTGATCGGTCGTCGCCATCCGGTGCAGCTCGGTCTCGATGTGCTTGCGCTCGGTCGCATCCGTGATGAAGCCGTGCCAGACCGTGCCGCCGTCCGGCATGCGTTGCGGCCGTGCGTCGCCTTCGCGCCAGCGCATCCCCTGGTCCGGCAGCAGCACGCGGTATTCGAGCCGCCACGGTGCCAGTCGCTCGGCCGACGTCAGCAGCGACTGGCGGTAGGCGACCAGGTCGGCCGGATGAATCCGGGTCTCGACCGCATCCGCGTCGTGGGCGATCTGCTCGGGCGTCAGTTCGTAGATGTCGCGCACACCCGCGCTCGCGTACGAAAAGAACCGGCGACCGTCGGCGGTCTGCCGCAGCTGGAACACGAGACCGGGAACCTGATCGGTCAGGTTCGTCACGAGCGTGACGGAGTCGCTCAGCCGGCCGGCGAGTTCGCGCAGCTCGGTGATGTCCGTGGTCGTGCCGACCATGCGCAACGCCCGCCCGTTGCCGTCGCGGGAGATGACCTTGCCGCGGCTGCAGATCCATTTGTACGTGCCGTTCTTGCAGCGAATGCGGTGCTCGACCGCATAGCTGTCGGTGCGGTTTTCGAAATGCGCAATCATCGCGGCCTTCACGTCGGCGACATCGTCCGGGTGCAGCCGTTCGTACGCATCCTCGATCCGGCTCGTCAGTTCGTGGGGCGCGTAGCCGAGCAGCGCCTTCCAGGCCATCGAATAATGGATCTCGCCGGTTTCCACGTTGCGATCCCACACGCCGGTGCCGCTTTCGGTCAGTGCGAGCGTGGTCAGCGCGCTGCGTTCCTCGACGATGCCGAGCCGTTCGTGCAGCGCGGCCTGCGCGTTCGCGCGGGCGATCGCGCGTTCCGCGAGCGTGGCAAGGTCATGCAGGAAAGCGCGTTGCGCGGCGTCGAGCATCAGGCCCGCGTCGCCGACGATACACAGTGCGCCACGCGTGGTGCCGTCGGCCGCAATCAGTTCGCAGGCCGCGACGACATTCGGTGCGTCGAGCGGCAGGCCGCCCGCATCGGGTGTGATGAATCGCCGGTCGGGCGCCGAGGTGCGCTCGACACGCGGCGGAAAGTGCACGGAAGAAAGCGTGGCGGGCAGCGTCCCGTCGGACGCGACCACATGCTGTGTGCCGGCTTCGGCGTAAGTGACGAACGCGCCGGCCGTGCCGACGTGCGCGCGGGCGAGACGGCACACGGTCTCGAGTTCGGGCAACGGCGCGAGCGCCGGGCGATCGTCGGCGGGAACGCGAGAGGAGGCGGGTGTGTCGCCGGCCCCGGAGGTGAACATTCGGAACCGCATGGTTGAATTCCGCGACGGTCGATTGCGCCGATGATCGGACGAATGCCGCGTGGCGCTGCTTCGGGAGTTGCAATCGCGAAGCTTATCGTCGCGGGAAATGCGTGGCAAGCGGGGCGCAACCGGCTTTGGCGGGAACGCAACGCAGGGTCCGGAATGCGTCGCGGCGTCGACGGCTGCGGTGGCGCAAGCGCCGTCGACGCGCGTCGATTCGGGAGCGTCGCGCCCGGACAGCACGGGCGCGACGCGGGCACTGCCCGACTAGCGCGCAACCGCGTAGCGCGGCGCCGGCGAATCCGTCGACAGGTGCGGCGCCATCGTGCGGCGCGCGGCCTCGTACGCATCCCATTCGTCGGCCGCGTGCAGCGACGGGATCGTCACGAGTTCGCCGCGATCGAAGCCGACCAGCGCTGCGTCGACCAGATCGGAGGCCGACATCACGATCTCCTTCGGCAGGTGTTCTAGCGGCAGGCCGCCGGTCTGCCAGAAGTCGGTGGCCGTCGCGCCGGGCAGCACGGCCTGCACCTGCACGCCGTGGTCCGCGAGTTCGTGGTGCAGCGACTGGCTGAACGCGAGCACGAATGCCTTGCTGCCGCCGTAGACGCCGTTGAGCGTTTCCGGTGACAGCGCGACGATCGACGAGATGTTGATCACGGCGCCGCGCCCGCGCGCCACGAAGCCGGGTACGGCGGCATAGGTCAGGCGCATGAGCGCGGTCACGTTCAGGTCGATCATCCGCGTCATCGCGTCGACGTCGCTGTCGAGCAGCGACGCGTGCGTGCCGACGCCCGCGTTGTTGACGAGCAGCGTGATGCTCGCGTCCTGCTTCAGCTTCGCCTCGACGGTGGCGAGCGCCGCGCGGTCGTCGAGGTTCGCGCCGACGATCTCGACGCTGCGCTGCGTGTCGTTCGTGATGCGCTCGGCAAGCGTGGCCAGCCGGTCGCGGTTGCGCGCGATCAGGATCAGGTCGTAGCCGCGGCGCGCGAGGCGGTCCGCATAGATCGCGCCGATGCCGGACGATGCGCCGGTAATGACGGCGGTACCGCGATGTGCTTCAGTCATGATGTCGCTCCATGTCGAGGAAAGGGTGAGTGCGTGAAGGCATTCTGGCCTCGAATCGCGGCGACACAAATGACGTAGATGGGTATGATTTCGGACATCGGGTGGGTCGTGACGATCATGTCCCGACACTGGAGATACGCATGCACCGCATCGGCTTTTTGATCAGCGACGGCTTCCAGATCATGGCGCTCGCCGCGCAGTCGGTGTTCGAGTACGCGAACCTCGGCGTGGGCGAGCCTTTCTACGTGATGGACAACTATTCCGTCGACGGCGGCGACGTGCGTTCGTCGCTCGGATTGCCGGTCGCGACGCGCGCGCTGCGCGGGCGGATCGACGTCGATACGTGGATCGTCGCGGGCGTCAACGATCCGCTCGCGTCGCCGGCGCCGGCCGGCGTCGTCGCGTTCCTGCGGCGCGCGAACGCGCGCGCGCGGCGGATCGCCGGCATTTGCACGGGCGCGTTCGTGCTCGCCGAGGCCGGGCTGCTCGCGCAGCGCCGCGCGACGACGCATTGGGCGTACGGACGCGACATGCAGAAGCTGTTTCCGGACATTCGTGTCGAGGAGGACCGGATCTACATCGTCGACGGCCCGGTCTGGACGTCCGCCGGGATGACGGCCGGCCTCGACCTGGCGCTCGCGATGGTGGAGAAGGATCTCGGCCCGGACGTCGCGCGCTCGGTCGCGCGCAAGCTCGTGATGCACCAGCGTCGCGCGGGCGGGCAGTCGCAGCATTCGGAAATGCTGGAGCTCGCGCCGAAATCGGACCGGATCCAGAATGCGCTGAACTATGCGCGGCAGAACCTCGGGCGCGCGCTGACCGTCGAGGAACTGGCCGACGCCGTCCACCTGAGCCCGCGCCAGTTCAGCCGGGTGTTCACGCTCGAAACCGGGCAGTCGCCAGCGAAGGCGATCGAGCGGCTGCGGCTCGAGGCCGCGCGGCTGATGATCGAGCAGAGCCGGCATTCGCTCGATGTGATCGCGAAGGAGAACGGTTTCCGCGACCGGCGCCACCTGCGCGATGCGTTCGTGCGCGGCTTCGGCGTGCCGCCGCAGGCCGTGCGGCGCGACGCGCGGGCGGACGCGCGCGAAACGGGCTGACGCTCGCGGGCGGGCGCCGCCAGCGCGGGTCTGAAAAATCGCGCAGAATCTCCGGCATTCCTCGCCAGGAGACACCATGCACGCGGCCCCGTTCAACATTGCGATTCCCGATCACGCGCTTGATGACCTGCGTCGGCGCCTGCGCGACATGCGCGCACCGGTACTGACACCCGCCGGGCCGTGGCAGCAGGGTGTGGATGGCGCGTGGCTGCGCGAACTGGTTGGGTACTGGGGCGAGCGCTTCGACTGGCGTGCGGCGGAGCGGGCGCTGAACCGGCAGCCGCAGTTCGTCGCGGACGCAGGCGGGCAACGCGTGCATTTCATCCATCGGCGTGGGGCGGGGCCGAAGCCGTATCCGCTCGTCATCACGCACGGCTGGCCGGGCTCCGTATTCGAATTCGACGCGCTGATCGATCGCCTGTGCGATCCGGCCGCTTTCGGCGGCGATCCGCACGACGCGTTCGACGTTGTCGCGCCGTCGCTTCCCGGCTTCGCGTTCTCACCAGCGCCCGCGGCACCCGGCATGTCGGCATTTCAGGTCGCCGACTGCTGGGCGACGTTGATGTCCGGGCTCGGATATCGCCGTTTCGGCGCGCAAGGCGGCGATCTGGGCGCAGGCGTGTCGATTGCGCTCGGCGCGCGACATCCCGATGCGGTGGACGGTATCCATCTGAACTACCTGCCCGGCAGCTACGAGCCTCTGGCCGACGCGGCTTCGCCGCTGACCGAGGACGAAAGGGCCTTTGTGACGCAGCGTGGAGAGTGGGGTGCGCTGGAGGGCGGATACGCGCATGTGCACATGACGAAGCCGCAGACGCTGGCCGTCGCGCTCAACGATTCGCCGGCCGGGCTGGCCGCGTGGATCGCCGAGAAATTTCGCGCGTGGAGCGATTGCGATGGTGACGTCGCAAAACGGTTTTCGCACGACACGCTGCTGACCGGAATCTCGCTCTACTGGTTTGCCGGCTGCATCGGCTCGTCAATGCAGATGTATTGGGAAAACCGGCTGCAGCCGATGCGCTTCGCGGCCGGGCAACGAGTGGCGGCGCCCGTCGCGTTTGCGCGCTTTCCGAAGGAAATCAGTCGTCCGCCGCGCAGCTGGCTCGAACGGGTGTTCGACGTCGTGCAGTGGACCGACATGCCGAGCGGCGGCCATTTTGCCGCGATGGAAGAGCCGGAACTGCTGGCCGACGATATTCGGCGATTCTTCCGGCGTTTCCGGTAACGCCGCCCGGGGGCGGCCTGGCTGGCTGGCGCAGTGCGCCAGCGGCGATGCGCGCGTTGGCGAGTGCCGGCACCGTGCGGATCCTGACGCGACGATGTCGCCGGTCTTACCGCGTGACGAACGGCGCCGCATCGTGCGGCGCGGTGCGCGCATGCTTGCGCTGGCGCAGCAGCGCGACGCGGCAATTCTCGCGCGCGGTCTCGCGGCCGTCGTCGTCGAGCAGAACCAGATCGCCGCGCATCACGTTGAGCGTGATCACGTCGTCGCCGGGCGCGCCGAGCGTTTCCGGCGTATGCACCGACCCGGCCGGTTCGAGCACCGTCGAGCCGGCCTGCGCGATCCATTCGTACTCGCGGTAGCGCCACGCACCCTGCAGCGTATGGACGAAGACCTCGCCGTCGTGGCGATGGCGCGGCAGCGTGCCGCCGGCCGGCATTTTCAGCAGCGCGGTCAGCGTGTCTTCCGCCGCATTGATATGCAAATACTTGATCGCGAGCCCCGGCAGGTCGGCGCTCATCGGCAGCCACGGCAGCGCATCGCCGGGCAGGCACGAAATCGGCGGCAGGTCGTTGGGGAGCGGGGCGGACGGCTGCGTCATGGCGGGAGGCGGAGCGGAAACGGGAAGTGCGCATTATCGCAGAGCCGGATCGGGCCGCAGCCCCTCGTCGGACGGCGGCGCCAGCGAAGCCTGAACGCGGCTGCACGTCCGCGGCTACACGTCTGCGCCCGGCCGCGCCGCCGCATGCGCGGCTTCGAGGCACGACTGGAACAGCAGCGCGGCCCGCGACGGCCGCGGCGAGCGGCGCAGCAGGCTCACGAACCGGCACCGGTAGTTGAAGCGGTGCGGCGCGATCGGCTGCATCAGCCCCTTGTTTTCGAAGCTCTCCGCGTAATGGTCGGGCAGGAAGCCGAGGTAGCGGCCGGACAGGATCAGCGTCGCGATCGACTCCTGGTCCGATGCCGTCGCGCTGCGCGTGAGCTTCGCGCGATGGCTCAGCTCCATGTTCGGCGAATGGAAGCCGAGCCCGGCGAACGCGTGGTTGCGGATCGTCGTCCACGTGAGCTTGCCGTGCGGTGCGTCAAAGAGCAGGTGCTGGCGGCCGCAGTACAGCAGCATCCGCTCGTCGAACAGTTCCGAATACACGAGGCTGCCCGAGCTGCGATGCGCGGGGATGATCCCGACCTGATAGCTGCCGTCGATGATCCCGCGCTCGACCTCGTTGATCGACGCGACATGCAGGTTCAGCGCGACGTCGGGCGCTTCGTCCGTGAACTGGCGGATCGCGTCGCCGAGCCGCGCGTTCGGGTTGGTGGCCGTCTTGTCGAATACGGCGACGTGCAATTCTCCGCCCATCTTGTCGTGAATGCCGTCTATTCTGCTTCTAAATGCTTCCATCGACGCGAGCAGTCGCAGCGTTTCCTCGTAGACGGTCTGCCCCTCGGCGGTCAGCGTGAAGCCCGCGCGGCCGCGCCGGCACAGCACGAGGCCGAGGCGCGTTTCCAGGTCCTTCACGTGCCGGCTGATCGTCGAGATGCCGATATTCAGCTCGAGTTCGGCCGCCGCCATCCCGCCGCACTGCACGACGCCCTTGAAGACCCGCAGCAGCCGCAGATCCATGTCGCTGAGTTGCCCGAGCAGCGCGCGGCTCTTCGGTTTCTTTGCTTGCATAGTTGCGCAAGTGAACATTGATATTGCGATATTGAAGAGACTAATTGGCCTCCCGACAATGCGCAACATCATCACAAGAAGGAGGGGCGCGCCGCGCCGACCGACATGACCGATACGATCACCGCCAGCCAGCAGGACGAGACGAACATCCGCACCGACGCCGCCTGGCTCGACGCCCACTGGATGCCGTTCACGGCGAACCGCCAGTTCAAGTCCGACCCGCGCATGATCGTGTCGGCCAAGGGCGCGTATTTCACGGATGGCGAAGGCCGCAAGATCTTCGACGGCCTGTCGGGCCTGTGGTGCACGGGCCTCGGTCACGGCCGCACGGAAATCACGGAAGCCGTGAGCCGCCAGGTCGCGCAGCTCGACTACGCGCCGGCGTTCCAGTTCGGCCACCCCAAGTCGTTCGAGCTCGCGAACAAGATCAAGGACCTGACGCCGGCCGGCCTCGACTACGTATTCTTCACGGGCTCGGGCTCGGAAGCGGCCGACACGTCGCTGAAGATGGCCCGCGCGTACTGGCGCGCCAAGGGCAAGGGCACGAAGACGCGCCTGATCGGCCGCGAGAAGGGCTATCACGGCGTGAACTTCGGCGGCATTTCGGTCGGCGGGATCGGGCCGAACCGCAAGCTGTTCGGCCAGGGGATCGACGCCGACTTCCTGCCGCACACGCAGCTCGCCGAAAACAAATTCTCGCGCGGGATGCCCGAGCACGGCGCGGAGCTGGCCGACCGCCTGCTCGACCTGATCGCGCTGCACGACGCATCGAACATCGCGGCCGTGATCGTCGAGCCGTTCTCGGGTTCGGCGGGCGTGGTCGTGCCGCCGAAGGGCTATCTGAAGCGCCTGCGCGATATCTGCACTGCGCACGACATCCTGCTGATCTTCGACGAAGTCATCACGGGCTTCGGCCGGGCCGGCGCGATGACGGGCGCCGACGCGTTCGGCGTGGTGCCGGACATCATGAACTTCGCGAAACAGGTGACCAACGGCGTGCAGCCGCTCGGCGGCGTGATCGCGACGAAGGAAATCTACGACACGTTCATGGCTGCGGGCGGCCCCGAGTACATGCTCGAGTTCCCGCACGGCTACACGTACTCGGCGCACCCGGTCGCGTGCGCGGCCGGCGTCGCGGCGCTCGACCTGCTCGTGAAGGAAGACGCGGTGGCCCGCGTGCGCGATCTCGCGCCGCATTTCGAGGCGGCCGTGCACGGGCTGAAGGGCCAGCGCCATATCACGGACATCCGCAACTACGGCCTCGCGGCCGGCCTGACGATCGCGGCACTGCCGGGTGAGCCGGCACGGCGCCCGTACGAGATCGCGATGCGCTGCTGGGCGAAGGGCTTCTACGTGCGCTACGGCGGCGACACGATCCAGCTCGCGCCGCCGTTCATCTCGGAGAAGCGCGAGATCGACAACCTGGTCAACGCGCTGTCCGACGCGCTGAACGAAGTGGACTGAGCCGCGGCCCGTTCCCTGCGACAACCGAATTCACGACAGAGCCAGAAACATGAAACACGACAGCAATGTGACCTCCACCGTCGGCCACCTGATCGACGGCAAGCGCGTCGACGGCGGCAGCCGCGTCCAGCCGGTGTTCGACCCGGCCACCGGCGAATCGCACAAGAGCGTCGCGCTTGCCGACAAGCTGACCGTCGAAGCCGCGATCGCGTCCGCGCAGGCCGCGTTCCCGGCGTGGCGCAACACGCCGCCGCTGAAGCGCGCGCGTGTGATGAGCCGCTTCAAGACGCTGCTCGAGGAACACGCGGACGAGCTGTGCGCGCTGATTACCGCCGAGCACGGCAAGGTGCTCGCCGACGCGATGGGCGAACTGCAGCGCGGGATCGAGAACGTCGAATACGCGACCTACGTGCCCGAGCTGCTGAAGGGCGAGCACAGCAAGAACGTCGGCCCCGCGATCGATTCGTGGAGCGAGTTCCAGGCGCTCGGCGTCGCGGCCGGCATTACGCCGTTCAACTTCCCGGTGATGGTGCCGCTGTGGATGTGGCCGATGGCCGTCGCGTGCGGCAACACGTTCGTGCTGAAGCCGTCGGAGCGCACGCCGTCGTCGACGCTGCGCATGGCCGAGCTCGCGCTCGAGGCTGGCCTGCCGCCGGGCGTGCTGAACGTCGTGAACGGCGACAAGGAAGCGGTCGACACGATCCTGACCGACCCGCGCGTGAAGGCCGTGAGCTTCGTCGGCTCGACGCCGATCGCCGAATACATCTACTCGACCGGCTGCGCGCACGGCAAGCGCGTGCAGGCGCTCGGCGGCGCGAAGAATTTCGCGGTCGTGATGCCCGACGCCGACATCGGCAACGCGGTGAATGCGCTGATGGGCGCCGCGTACGGCTCGTGCGGCGAGCGCTGCATGGCGATCCCGTTGGTCGTCGCGATCGGCGATGAAACGGGCGACAAGGTCGTCGCGGGCCTGAAGGCCGAGATCGAGAAGATGAAGGTCGGCCCGGGCAACGGCGCGGGCGTCGACATGGGCCCGCTCGTCACGCAGCAGCATTTCGAGAAGGTGACGGGTTTCGTCGACGCGGGCGTGGAAGCGGGCGCGACGCTCGTCGTCGACGGCCGCGGCGTGAAGGTCGACGGCCACGACGGCGGCTACTACCTCGGCCCGTGCCTGTTCGACAACGTGAAGCCCGGCATGCCGATCTACCAGCACGAGATCTTCGGGCCGGTGCTCGGCGTGATCCGCCTGAAGTCGCTCGACGAAGCGATGGCGCTGATCGACGCGCACGAATACGGCAACGGCACGTGCCTGTTCACGCGCGACGGCGAAGCGGCGCGCTACTTCAGCGACAACATCCAGATCGGCATGGTCGGCATCAACGTGCCGCTGCCGGTGCCCGTCGCGTACCACTCGTTCGGCGGCTGGAAGCGCTCGCTGTTCGGCGACCTGCACGCGTACGGCCCGGATGCGGTGCGGTTCTACACGAAACGCAAGACGATCACGCAGCGCTGGCCCTCGGCCGGCGTACGCGAAGGGACGGTGTTCAGCTTTCCGTCGAACCGCTGACGCGCGATCCGGCCGCAACGCGACACGCGCCGGCCGGCGTAAAGACGCACAGGCCCGCCCGGTCGATGACCGGGGCGGGCCTTTTCACACGTGCGGCGGCCGTGCCGCCTCGGAAGACGGCGAAGGCGCGCTTACGGCGCGACCACGTGCCAGATGTTCTTGAAGTTGTCGCCGTTGCGATCGCCCTGTTTCATGTCCTTCGAGAAGAAATACAGCGGCTTGCCCTTGTAGGCCCATTGCGGGCTACCGTCGTCGCGCTTGACGATCGTGTAGGGGCCGACCGGGACGTCGGTCGCGCTGGCCTTGTACGGCGGCCAGAACGATTCGCATTGGCCCGTGCATGCGCTGGTGCCGGCGTTGGGCTTGTCCTTGTCGAATACATAGACGGTCATGCCGTTCGCGGCGACGAGCGCGCCGTTTTCGACCTTGGTGATCGAGCCTTGAGCCGAGGCGGAAACGGACGCCATGGCGAGCACGGCGGAGCTGACGAGCAGCACGGCTTTCATGATTACCTCCTTGTAGTCCGGTGGGCGGCGCAGCCGCACGCATGGCCGGGCGTGCACGCGACTGCGGGGAATGGTGCCGGAACGCGGCGCCGTGGCCGCCGGTGCGAGCGACGTGAAGTCGAATGGCGGAGGCACGGACGCGCTTCATTCACCATAGGCGGTTTTTGGCGGGGCTGCGAGAAGAACCGGGGGCACATCGGCGATGCGTGTGTCTCGCGCAACGACGCGGCGGTTACGCGCGTGCGGCGGGATTCGCCATCCGTCCCCGAACCTTCGCGAGTTGAACTGGCCCCTGCGGCCGCGCGTCCACGACGGAAAGCGACACGCCGCGGTGCCGGGCCGTCAGCGAAACACCGGCGCCGACCCAAGCGCCGTCAGCACGGCCGGCATCGCGAGCGCGGCGGCGATCGTCTGGAACGCGGTGATGCCGGCCATCAGCGGCGCGTCACCGCCGAGCTGGCGGGCCATGATGTACGACGAGGACGACGTCGGCAGCGCCTGGAACAGCAGCGCGATGGTCAGTGCGGCATCGCCGAGCCCGAACAGGCGGCCGGCCGCGAGCGTGGCGAGCGGCATCGCCATGAACTTGAACGCCGACGCGATGCACGTCGGCTGCATCCATTCGCGCGCCGCGTCGAACTTCAGCGCGGCGCCCACGCACAACAGGCCGAGCGGCATCGAGGCGGCGCCGAGCGCGCGCACGGCCGGTTCGACGGCGGCCGGAAACGCGATGCCGGCAACCTGCATCGCGATCCCCAGCGCGCACCCGACGACGAGCGGATTCGACAGGATCTGACGCACGAGCGCCCACGCGCCGAGCCGCGTGTCGCCGTAGCGCGCGAATACCAGCACGCACATCAGGTTCACGGTCGGCACGATCGCCGCGACGCACACGGCCGCGAGCGCGATTCCGTGCGCGCCGAAGAGTCCGGCGGCGAGTGCGGTGCCGACATAGTTGTTGAAGCGCACCGCGCCCTGGAATACCGACGTGAACCCGGCGCCGTCGACCGACACGAAACGGCGGACCAGCAGAAGAAGGATCGAGACGAACACGGTCGAGCCGACCAGCGCCGCCGTGAGCGGCAGGACGGGCAGCGCTTGCAGCCGGGCATTCGCGAGACCGTTCGCGAACAGCGCAGGCAGCAGCACGTAGTAGCACAGCCGCTCGGCGTGCGGCCAGAACGCATCGCCGATGAAGCCCGTGCGCCGGAGGCCGTGGCCGAGCGCGACCAGCAGCGCGACCGGCGCGAGCGCGAGCAGGATCGGGCCGATCATCGACGCGCCTTCAGGCGACACGGGCGGGACGGCAGGCACGCGGAGCAGCGGAACGAAGCGGGAATCCATCCGGCGGGCAACATGGCGGCACGCAATCGAAAGAGTGACGATGCCGCCAAGTTAACACGCGGATGCAGCAGGAATAATGGTTAATTATCGGGTGTTCAATGAGAAATTCTCATCGATGACGCGGTGACTTCGGCGGCCAGCGCACGCGCGAAACGCGCCGCCGGCCGCGACTGGTGTTCGAGCAGCACGACCGCACGGCCCATCTGCGGCTGGCCGAACGGCAAGCGCGTGACGGGCGGCAGTCGCGCGAGCGTCGAGTCGGGGAGCGCGACGATCGCCGCGCCGAGCCCGCGCGCGACCATCCGCGCGATCGTCTCCGCGCTGTCGAGCACCATCTCCTCGCGCACGCGCACGCCGATGCGGCGCAACTCGGCGGCGATCATCCGGCCGGCCCACGCCTGCGCGTCGAAGCGGATGAACGGCAATTCCTCGAGCAGCGTGCCCGCGTCGCGCTCCGCATACTGCGGCGGCGCGAGCAGCCAGAAGCGGTCTTCGTACAGCGTGGTCCATGTCAGTTCCGCCGGATGCGGGCGCACCGGGCGCGTCGTGATCGCGGCGTCGAGTTCGCCGGCGGCGACGCGGTTCGCCAGTTCGGCCGACATGCCGGCCGATACGTGCACGCGCAACGACGGGTGCGCCGCGCGCAGCGCGAGCAGCGCATCGGGCAGCGGGCCGGACAGCGCGGTCTGGATCGCGCCGATCCGCAGGCGGCCGACGAGCTTCTTCTCGTCGCTGAGCGCATCGGGAATCCGGTCGACCATCGCGAGCACCTGCTCGGCCTGCGCGACGAGGATGTTGCCGGCTTCGGTGAGCACCGGCTGGCGGCGCGAACGGTCGAACAGCCGGACGTTGTATTCGCTTTCGAGCGTCTTGATCTGCAGGCTCACGGCCGATTGTGTGAGCCCGATCGCTTCGCCGGCGCGTGCGAAGGTTCGGTATCGGGCGATCGCGACCAGCGTTCTGAATGCGCGTAGTGACATGGACTCGATGAGGTGGGCGGCCGGGGCCGGCACGCGGATTGCTCGATGATGCCGGCGGCGCATGGAAGACATGCCGGTCGCGGCGCCGATGACCGCCGAAGCCGGGCGGCCCGGCCGGCACGCTGGCGGACATCATGCCCGTGCGTGCGGAAACGGGCAACGGGCAGCCGCGGCATCGGTGCCCGCGGCGGAAAGCGTGGCGTGGCACGGCGCGTGCAGGCGGCCGCGGCGATCGCCCGGTGCGGGTTTTCGTGAATGGCATCGAGTCGGGCGTGCGCGCATAGCTGCATGCGCGGGCGGTCGTGGTCGTTCGTGCCGCCCGCATGCGTTTGATCGATGCCTCGGGGCGACGCGGGCTGTCGCGTCGGCCCCGCCCTTCGCGGAGTAACGACGATGACAGACGACCCCGGTGACGTTGCGCGAGCCAGCTATCGCGCGTATGTCGACAAGGACCGCGACGCGATCGAAGCGCTGATCGCACCAGACTTCCATTTCACGAGCCCGCTCGACAACCGGCTCGACCGCGACACGTATCTGGCGCGCTGCTGGCCGAACAGCGCGATGCTCGCCAGCTTCGCGTTTGTCGACGTCGCCGTGCACGGCGAATACGTGTTCGTCGTGTACGAAGCCGACACGATTGCGGGCAGGCGGTTCCGGAATGCGGAGCGGTTGCGTGTCCGCGATGGCCGGATCGTCGAGGCCGAGGTGTATTTCGGCTGGTATGTGCCGCACCAGGCGCCTGAGGGCGGGTTCATCGAATCGGGCGGCTGATGCGTGACGGGCAGCGGCCCGTCATACCCAGAGCCGGTACATCCAGAACGATTCGTCGCCGACGACGCGCCGCCGATTCCGCGCGGCGCGTACATGCCGTTCGGCACGGGGCCGCGCGTGTGCCTCGGCCAGCATCTGGCGATGACGGAAATGACGGTGGTGGCGGCCATGATCCTGCAGCGCCATGAATTATCAGTGCCGCCCGGCATGGCGGCACCGCGCGCGACGCTGAACGTGACGCTGCGGCCGACGCGCGCGCTGCATCTGGCGATCGCGCCGACGCGGTTGGCGGCGAACGTCGCATCGTCGTGACGCGGCGGAGTCGCGCTCAGCCCGCCGCATCCTCCCCGAGTGCCTGAATGAACCGCGAAAACAGCTCCGGCTGCGACGAGATCCCGAGCTTCGCGTAAAGATGGCGCCGATGCACCTTCACCGTCTCGGGTGAAATCGCCAGCCGCTCCGCGATCGCCTTTGACGAATTGCCGCGCAGCACCATTCTTGCGATCGACATCTCGCGATCGGTCAGCACGCCCGCGCCGAAGCGCGCGAGCGCCTGCTCGACGCGCGCTCCGAGATCGTCGTCGGGCGTCGTGCGCGCGGCATCGCCCACCAGCCGCCAGTGCTGCCGGATCGTCGCGAGCACCCACGGCATCGCGGCCGTCAGCTTGCCGAGCGGCTCGACGTCGAAGCGCGCGGACGCGCCGAGCGACAACGACAGCAGCGTGTCGGCGTTGGGCCGCACGAGGATCTGGATCTCGTCGTCGCCCACCGCGTCGCGGAAGTAGCTCAGGAAATACTCGCTCTGCCGGAACAGGTCGGGCGCGACTTCCTCGAGCCGGTAGCAGCCGTCGGCGAGCCCGTCGTGCGCGGCTTGCAGGAATGGATCGAGCAGATATAACCCATTGAGGTAAAGCGGCACCGGCGACGCGCTGTCGGAGCCGCCCGTGTCGTATTCGTCGAGCACGAGCGGCACGCCGTCGCGGCCGATCGCGGTCGCGAGCGCGTTGTCGAACGGCACCATTTCGTTGAGCAGCAGCACCAGGAAGCGCCAGAAGCGCGGCTCGCCCAGATGATCGATCGCGCGGCCAAGCGCCTGGTGCATCGCGAATTCGGAGAAAAGTCGATCCATACCACCACCGAAGGGTGTAACACGAAGGGGGAATAGCGGTCCTGAATTTGGCTTCCTAGACTGCCACGCAATCAATCGGGCCCGAGTATGGGTGTTCAAAAAAGAGCAGGGTAGGAGCAACAGGAGAACGAAATGGCGATGATGTCGGAATCGACGGGCACGCTGCAAGCGACGCCTGCCACGGAAGACGCGCCGCGCGCGTTGTCGCAGACGCTCAGCGTGCGCGACGCGGTGATGATCACCGTGTCGGGCGTGACGCCCGCAAGTTCGATCTTCGTGATCGCGCCATTCGCGATCCAGCAGGCCGGCAGCGGCGCGGTGCTGTCGTTCCTGCTCGGCGGCGTGCTCGCGCTCGCGTTCGCGCTCTGCTACGCGGAGCTCAGCGCCGCGCATCGCAGCGCGGGCGGCGAATATGTGATGGCCAAACGTGTGTTCGGCACGCTACCCGGCTACCTGACGTTCATCACGGTGCTGTCCGTCAGCGTATTCATCCCGGCCGTGCTCGCGAGCGGCGCCGCACCGTATCTGAACAATGCGCTCGGCACGCACTTCGGCAATCAGCCGGTCGCGCTCACGATCGTGCTGCTCAGCTACGTGCTCGGCATGCTGAACATCAAGACGAATGCGTGGATCACCGGCGCGTTTCTCGTCGTCGAGATCGGCGTGCTGATGCTGATCGCGGGGCTCGGATTCGGCTCCCCGCATCGTGGCGCCGACGCACTGATGGCGCCGGTCGTCGCGAGCGGCAATGCGCTGGTGCCGGCCACGCTCGCGGCGATCGTGCCCGCGATCGGCACGGCGATCTTCTGCTACAACGGCTTCGGCTCCGCCGCCTATCTCGCTGAAGACCTGCGCGGCGGCAACCGCAACGTCGCGAAGGCGGTGATCTATTCGCTGCTGGTGATCCTCGTCGTCGAACTGATTCCGCTCACCGCGATCGTGCTCGGCGCGCCGTCGCTGACGGAGCTGACGAAGAGCGCGGACCCGATCGGCTATGTCGTGCGTTCGCTGAGCAACCCGGCGGTGTCGCGCGTGGTCAGCGGCGGGATCTTCCTGTCGGTGTTCAACGCGATCATCGCGATCGTGATCACGATGGGGCGCCTGCTGTACAGCAGCGGCCGGCATGCACTCTGGTCGCGCACCTGCAACCGCGCGTTCTCGACGATCCATCCGCGCTTCGAGTCGCCGTGGCTCGCGACGCTCGCGCTGGCGGTGCCGTCGTCGGGGCTGGTATTCGTGTCGAGTCTCGACGAGCTGACCGCGTTCACGGTCGACCTGCTGCTGCTGATCTACCTCGTCGTCGGGCTGGCCGCGCTGGCGAGTCGCCTTGTGCGCCGCGACGTCGAGCATCACTACCGGATGCCGCTGTGGCCCGTGACGCCGCTCGTCGCGGTCGCGGGCGCCGCGTACACGCTCTACACGACACTGGCGACGGCGACCAAGCCGACCGACCTGATCATCATCGGCGGGCTGCTGGTAGCCGCGCTCGCGATGTATGCGGTCTGGGCGCGCCACAGCGATGCGTTCCGCTCGCTCTGACCATTTCGACACACCGAACCATTGAAAGACGGGAGGAATTGCATCATGCGCACGAGGGATCTCGGCATCCGCGTCGGACTCGGCACGCCGGGCCGCTTCAACGCGATCACGGACGTACCGGGTGTGCGGGTCGGACATTGCACGCTGAACGTCGAGAACGGCGACGCGTCGATCCGCACCGGCGTCACCGTCATTGAGCCGCGCGCGGGCGCGGCGCACGATTCGCCGTGCTTCGCGGGCGTCCATGTGCTGAACGGCAACGGCGACGCGACCGGGCTCGAATGGATCCGCGAAGCCGGCCTGCTGACGACCCCGATCGCCTATACGAACACGCACAGCGTCGGCGCCGTGCGCGATGCGCTGGTCGCGAACGAGCGCGAAGCCGCGGCCGGCCGCGTGTACTGGTGCATGCCGGTCGTCATGGAAACCTACGACGGCCTGCTCAACGACATCTGGGGGCAGCACGTGAGCGCCGCGCACGTGCTGCGCGCGCTGGCCGCCGCGCAGTCGGGGCCGGTCGCCGAAGGCGGCGTGGGGGGCGGCACCGGGATGATCTGCCACGAGTTCAAGGGCGGCATCGGCACCGCGTCGCGCGTGGTCGCGGCCGACGCGGGCGGCTGGATCGTCGGCGCGCTCGTGCAGGCGAACTACGGCGTGCGCGAGATGTTGCGCGTGGCAGGTTATCCGGTCGGCGAGGTGTTGCGGCACGTACATTCGCCGTTTCGCACACCCGATGCACAAGGCGAGGCGGGGATGGGTTCGATCGTCGTCACGATCGCGACCGACGCGCCGCTGCTGCCGCACCAGTGCACGCGCCTCGCGCAGCGGGCGGGCGTCGGGCTGGCCCGCGTCGGCGGCGGCACCGAGGATTCGAGCGGCGACATCTTCCTGGCGTTCGCGACGGGCAACGACGGGCTGCCGGCCGCGAACTACGGCAGCAAGGGCGCGCCGACGACGGCCGTGAAGATGGTGAACAACGACCACATCTCCGCGCTGTTCGTCGCGGCGGCGGAGGCGGTGGAGGAGGCAATCGTGAATGCGCTGGTCGCGGGGAGCGACGTCGAATCGCGCGGCGCGCGGGTCGAAGGGCTGGGGCAGGCGCGTTTGCTGGATGCGTTGCGCGAAGTGGGGTGGCGGCCGGGGCGCGGCGCCTGAAACGGCATGCGCCGCTTCAATCGAAGCGGCGTGGCGGACAGTGTCGTTGCGGCGATCGGCCGGCGTGCCGTGCGCGCGCGCATGCGATGCGTGCGATGCGTGCGCGGCGGGCCTGGCCGTGGCGACGCGGCGTCATGCTCAGCTGCCGAAGTAGACGTTGCAGAAGCTGACGGGGCCGACGCATGCGTTCGGATCTTCCTGCTTCGATTGCGCACGATCGGCGCGGCCCGCGGCCTGGACGGCTTCGGCGCGGTTCGCCGGTTGTTGCGCGACGTCGGCCGGCGCGGGCTGGGCATGGGCGACAGCGGCGGTGAGCGACAGGGCAACGAGGGCGAGGTGCAGCGGCTTCATTTGGGTTTCTCCTGGGTCAGTGCCAGTCTCGCTGGCAGTGAGGAAACTATAGGCTCGCACTGCTTAAAGATTAATCACCGCGGGTGCAGAGCTTATTTCCAATCGGAACAAGTATGACGTTGCGCGCGCATTGATCGCCGCCGATCGCCGCCGATCGCCGCCGACGGTCAATGACGATGGCGATTGAACGGTGCGTCCTTGTCCAGCAGCGCGCTGCGGATGAAGTGCAGGCAACCGATGATGCGCTGCATGCGATGGCGTTCGTCGGGCACCGCGTACCACGCGTGCAGCGTGTGCTGGGCGGCTCGGATCGCCAGATTCACCGATTTCAGCGTGCGCGCATGGTGGGCCGGCGTCGGATCGTCGAAGAATCGCGGCAGCTCGCGTAGCACCGCATCGATCGATGCGGTCCAGTGCAGCGTCTGCGGCGGTTTCGATTCGCAGAACCCGTGCAGCTCGTCGCGCAGGTCGATCACCGCATGGCCGACTTCGAGCGTCGACAGCATCCAGCGCAGCGCGTCGCGATGATGCCGCGTGCGCTTGACGAGCAGCGTGCGCAACTGCGCCATCAGGTCGTGCGTGCTCGACTGGAAGCGTGCCGCGAGGCCGTCGCGCGTGCCTTCGCACGCGAGCGTGACCTGGCGGCGCAGGTCGTGCGCGATACGCGATGTGAGCCACGGCATGTGGGTCGGAAACACCACGGCGAACACGATCGAGCACGCGAGCATCGCGACGACGACGGCGAAACCGTTGTTGATCAGCACCTCGGGCGTATACGCGATCGCGTTGTCCGGGCCCGCGAGCAGGCAGAAGAACACCGCGAAGCCGATCCCGTAGCCGGACAGGCCCGGGCGCATCGCGAGAAACGCGCCGAGGCCGAGCACCGGCGCGAGCGTCGCGCACAGCAGCGGAAAGCCGTCGATGTTCGGATAGACGTAGCACAGGAACACATAGCCGACGGCTGTCGCGAATGCCGCGCCGACGCCCATCTGCGCGACGAATTTCGGCGCCCGCGGCGACGTCGAACTCAGCGCGCATGCAATCGCGGTGGCGATGACGGCGAGCGGGCCGCTCGGCCATTCGGACGCGATCCAGAACGCGCTCATCGCGCCGACGGCGACGAGCGTGCGCAGGAACGTGAAGCCGACGAAGAACGAATTGGTCTTCACCGCGTAGTGCGTGACCGAGCGTTCGAACGCGTGATCGTCGCGGTCGAGCGACGCGTTGGTGTCGGCATAGCCGAGATACTCGCCGATGAAGCGATACATCAGCTCGATCGCGGTGTCGAAGTCGAGCAGGCCGCCGGCCGCGTGATCCTCGATCTCGCGGCGCGACGCGCGCGCGGCCTTCGGCAGCGCGCCGTGAAAGCGGCGCAGTTCGAGCAGCGCGCCGGTGGTCGACGCGATCCCGCGCTGCCGCTCGTCGCGCAACGCGGTCACCCGCTGCGCGAGCGCATCGATGTGCGGCGCGAGCGCGTCGAGCACTGCGTCGGACCGGTTTGCACGCAAGCGTTTGACGAGCTGATGCAGCGCATGCAGGCGCGTGCACGCATTCATGAACTCGCTGTTCAGGCGCGCGAGCCGGCGGCTGCGCGCACGAATGTGCGGGTCCTCGAACGACGCGAACGCGCGGTTGGCCTCGAAGCCGACGATCTCGTCGACGAAATCGGCGAAGCGCCGCTCGAAATCGCCGCGTGCGAGGTCGCCCGACAGCGCACCGGCCGCGAATGCCGCGAACTTCACATGACGGGCGGTCAGCGAGCGCATCAGTGCCTTCGCGGAACTGAGCGGAAGAATCAGCGCGCTGACCGCGCCGGAGCATGCGATGCCGAGCGCGACTTCCGCGGCGCGCGTGAGCGCGGACTGGAACAGCGTCTGCGGCGTCATCACCGCGGGCAGGCCGATCAGCGCGGCCGTGTAGCCGGCGAGTACGAACCCGTACCAGCGGAAATGGCGGTTGCGGACCGCGAGCGCGATGCAGCCGCCGATCCACAGCGTGATGCCGGCCATGTACAGCTCCGGCTGCTGCGCGAACAGCCCGCCGAGCGCGAGCGCGGCGACGAGGCCGGCCGCGGTGCCGAGCACGCGGTAGAAGCTCTTCGCAAACACCATCCCCGACAGCGGCTGCATCAGCACGAACACGGTCGTCATCGCCGTGCGCGGCTGCGACATCTCGAGCCGCATCGCGATCCCCATCGCGAGCAGCGCGGCGAGCACGGTCTTGGCGAGGTGCAGCCAGATCAGCCCGTCGCTTGCGGCCCAGTCGCGCGCGGCGCCGCCGAGCGGATCGAGCCAGGTTCTCCATCGTGCCGGTTCGATGGAAGGTCGCTCGCTCGCAGGTTGTGGCTTCATGAAGAAAGAGGGGGCGCGTGCGGTGTCGCGGCGCGTCCGGACGGGTCCATTCGACTGATGAGGCGCCGATTGTAGGAGTGCGGCGCGCGGGCATTAACGCAGCTGCAGGGAAACGATAGTTGCAGGGCGCGTAACAATCTGTCGCATCTGCTGGAGGAAAATAGCGGCTCCGCTACAGGTGGCTCACAGGTATGGATACCCTACAAAACATGCGGGTGTTTACGCGCGTCGTCGAGACCGGCAGTTTCACCGCGGCCGCGCAATCGCTGAATTCGACGACGGGCGCGATGTCGCGCGCGGTGTCGGAACTCGAGGCGCGCCTGCGCACTCGTCTGATGAATCGCTCGACACGCCGCCTCGCGCTGACGTCGGCCGGCGAAAGTTATCTGCGGCGCTGCCGCCAGATCCTCGCCGACGTCGATCGCGCCGAGGAAGAGGCGAGCTGCGCGCACGAGCGGCCGGCCGGCGTGCTGCGCATGCACAGCTTCGCGAGCGTCGGCCATCACTACGTGATGCCCGCGCTCACGCGCTACCACACGCAATTTCCGGACGTATCGATCGAGCTGTCGCTGTCGCAGCGCATGCCCGACCTGTTCGACGGCACTAGCGACATGGCGGTCGTGACCGCGTCGTCGCTGCCCGATTCGGAGCTCGTGTCGCACCTGCTTGGCTCGACCTTCAGCATCCTGTGCGCGTCACCCGAGTATGTGAAGCGTCACGGCGCGCCGGCGCGCCCGCAGGATCTCGGCGCGCATGCGTGCCTGACGCTCTGTACGCCGGCGTTTCCGACCCACGAATGGGTGCTCGAAGGCGCCGAGGGCGTCGAGCAGATCCATGTCGCCGGGCCGGTGCAGACCAACACGGCCGAGTCACTCGCGCTCGCGATTCGCGACGGCATCGGGATCGGCATGCTGCCGCTGTACTCGGCGATCGACGCGTTGCAGGACGGCACGCTCGTGCGTGTGCTGCCCGGTCACATCCTGCAGAAGATGAACGTCTATGCACTGTATCCGTCGCGCCGCTTCGTCGACGCGAAGGTACGCACCTGGGTCGAGATGCTGCGTGCGCAGGTGCCGGGGATGATCGCGCACGACGTCGAGATGCTGAACGCGATCGAGCGGGAACCGCAGGCTGCCTGAGGGCGAATACGGAAAGAAAAGGATGGCCGCGTGCCGGACGGCACGCTGTCCGGCCGCATCCATCGTCACGGACCGGTTTGCGCGATATGCGCCGCGCCCGCAGGACATGCGTCGTGCGGGCGCGGCGAGTCGTCATGCATTTACAGCGCGGGCTTGACGGCGACGCCCGATTCGGTTGCGCCCGCACCGGCCGGGCCATATGCGGTATGCGCGGCCTTGTGCTCGGCGAGCCGTTTTGCCGCCAGGCGCTCCTGCGCGGCCATGATGTCGTCCGGATAGTTGCCGGCGTCGCCGAGCGACGGGTTGTAGCCGACCGATTCGAGGTCGTAGAGCTCCTGCAGCACCTGTGCGCGCGTGACGGGCGACTTGGCGGACTGAGCGAACGACAGGGCCGGTGCGGCAAGCAGGACGGCAGCGGCGGCGGTGACGACGAGCGATTTCACGATGTTCTCCTGTAGGCGGGGGTGAGGCCGGTCCGGCGATCGATGTGTGATCCGAACCATTGATGCCAGTCTATGCAGCGCGCGCCGGCACAAAAACCCCGATTCCAGGCAAGCAGATTTCCAGATGGAACAACACTGACGCACGTCGCCCGCGCTGCACGAACCTGTCCGTCAAGACAGGTTCGCGGCTGGCGGGCGACGTGCGATCCTGCAGCGCTGAACTCAGAAGCGCGTACGCATGCCGATCGTGCCGACGATCTGGTTCGCGGTGCTCGATGCGCCGCCAGACGTGTTGATGAACGCCTGGTAGCCGCGGCCCGACGCGTGCTGATACATCGCTTCCGCATACAGGTCGGTGCGGCGCGACAGCTTGTACACCGCCTGCAGGTCGACCTGGTGCCACTTCGGATCGGTGCCGTGCTTGCTGTCCGGATTCGACACGCTGGCGTCCGTGTACACGTACGCGGCGCCGAGGCTGACGGCCGGCGTCACCGCATAGCGCACGTTCACGTCGTAGTTGTTGAACGCGACCTGGCCGGTGGAACCGAACGATCCCGAGTTGTCGTACTGCGAACGCGTATAGACGAAGCCGACCGTCGCCGGACCGAACACGTAGCTGACGCCGCCGCCGTAGCTGCGCATGCGGTCCGCGCCCACCGACCAGCCGCCCTGGCTCACGCTCTTCGCTTCGGCCACGTCGGTCGCACCCGGGCTCGCGCTCGTCGAGCCCTTCGTGCCGTTCATCTGCAGGTAAGCACCGGCCAGCTTCAGCGGGCCGTTCGTGTAGCTCGCCGCGACGCTGTACGCGCGGTTGCCGGCGAAGTTCGTCGAGTTCGAGAAGCCGTACAGCGCGCCGACCTTGAAACCCGCGATCGTGTCGCTCGTGTACTTCACCGCGTTGTTGATGCGCACCGAGTGGTTCAGGTTGTCGTTGTCGAACGGGTGCGCGAAGCCGGTATCACCGAAGTCGCCCGACGTCGCGGACAGCGGCGCGACGAAGTCGACCATCGTGTCGTACTGGCGGCCGAGCGTCAGCGTGCCGTAGCCGCTGCTGGTCAGGCCGACATACGCGTGGCGGCCGAACAGCTTGCCGTCCTGGCCGAGCGCGCCGTTGTTCACGTTGTAGCCGTTTTCGAGGACGAACAGCGCCTTCAGACCGCCGCCGAGATCTTCCGTGCCGCGCAGGCCGAAGCGGCTGCCATTGACGGTGCCGCTGGTCATGCGCCACAGCGAGGCGCCGCCCGCGTTGTTCGTGTATGCGATGCCGGCATCGATCAGGCCATACAGCGTGACCGAGCTCTGTGCATGCGCGAGCGGGGCGAACAGCGCGGTGGCGGATGCGGCGGCAATCAGGGTTTTCTTCATGTAACTGCTCCTGCGTGTGGGACAAGTGACTAAAGTTCGGCGCCAGTGTAGGGGCGGGGTCGCGCGATGACGGCCGCCGGCGCGCGAGCGCACCGTTGCGAGTTGCGCAAGAGTGCGTCACACGGCGTTCACAAATCGATGCGGAGGCCGGATGGCGTGCGTTTTCGTCGACGGCGCGACGCGAGATGCCGTGTGGCCGCGTTCGCCGTGTCGCGCATTGACAACACGCGCGTCGCTGGCGCGGGAGTTGATTGCCGCGCCGCGCGCGTGGAGAATGAGCAGACCAATGCCGAGATCCGGAGACATCCGATGACCACGCCTCGCCGTCCGTCGTTCAGTTCCGCGCTGTGCTACCGCAACCCGAAAGCCGCGCTGGCATGGCTCGAACGCGCATTCGGCTTCGAGCGCTCGATCGTCGTCACCACGCCGGAAGGCGACATCGCGCATGCCGAAATGAAGTTCGGCGATAGCCTCGTCATGATTGGCGGCGCGTGGGCCGACTTCATCGCCTCACCGGAAGACACCGGCGACCGCAACACGCAGCACGTCCACGTGCACCTTGCCGACGACGCGGACATCGACGCGCACTGCGAGCGCGCGCGTGCGGCCGGCGCGGAGATCCTGCAGGCGCCGGCCGACCAGTTCTACGGCGATCGCATGTATCGCGCGCGCGATCCCGGCCGGCATGTGTGGACGTTCGGCAAGCACGTGCGAGACGTGACGAACGACGAGATGCGCGCGGCCACCGGCCTGACGATCGAGGATTTCAAATAAGCGCGGCACGCATCGCCGGAGCCGGTTTTCCCCACCACGCGGCGCTCGCGCCGCATGACGCCTGGACCCACATGAACCTCTTCAATGCACGCCTGCGCGGTCGCGACGGGCTGTTTACGATCGGCATCGACGGCGACAGGATCGCGCGGATCGACGCGCAAGCCGCGCCGGTCGCCGCTGTCGGCGCCGGCGATGTCGATGCGGGCGGCCGTCTCGCGATTGCTCCGCTCGTCGAACCGCACATCCATCTCGACGCGGTGCTCACGGCCGGCGAGCCGGCCTGGAACATGAGCGGCACGCTGTTCGAGGGAATCGAGCGCTGGTCCGAACGCAAGGCGACGATCACGCACGCGGATACGAAGACGCGTGCGCATGCGGCGATCGGCATGCTGCGTGATCACGGCATCCAGCACGTGCGCACCCATGTCGACGTCACCGATCCGACGCTGGCCGCGTTGAAGGCGATGCTCGAAGTGAAGGACGAAGCGCGCGGGCTGATCGACCTGCAGATCGTCGCGTTTCCGCAGGAAGGCATCGAGTCGTTCGACGGCGGCCGCGCGCTGATGGAGCAGGCGATCGAGCTTGGCGCGGACGTCGTCGGCGGAATTCCGCATTTCGAGAACACGCGCGAGCAGGGCGTCAGCTCGATCCGGTTCCTGATGGAACTGGCCGAGCGCACCGGCTGCCTCGTCGACGTGCACTGCGACGAGACCGACGATCCGCATTCGCGCTTTCTGGAAGTGCTCGCGGAAGAAGCGCGCGTGCGCGGGATGGGCGCGCGCGTGACGGCGAGCCACACGACAGCGATGGGCTCGTACGACAACGCATACTGCTCGAAGCTGTTCCGGCTGCTCAAGCGCGCGGGCCTGAACTTCGTGTCGTGCCCGACCGAGAGCATCCATTTGCAGGGGCGCTTCGATACGTTTCCGAAGCGGCGTGGCGTCACGCGCGTCGCGGAACTCGATCGCGCGGGGCTGAACGTGTGCTTCGGGCAGGATTCGATCAAGGATCCGTGGTATCCGCTCGGCAACGGCAACATCCTGCGCGTCCTCGATGCCGGCCTGCACATCTGCCACATGATGGGCTACCAGGACCTGCAGCGCTGCCTCGACTTCGTGACCGATCACGGCGCGACGACGATGCATCTCGGCGACGGCTACGGGATCGCGGTCGGACGGCCGGCGAATCTTGTCGTGCTCGACGCGGACAGCGACTACGAAGCCGTGCGCCGGCAGGCGAAGGCCACGCTGTCGGTGCGCCACGGGAAGGTGATCATGCGACGGGAGCCGGAGCGCGTCACGTATCCGGAGTAGTGCGATCGCGTTGTTGGCGGCACGTGCCGCCGTGGATTGCCGTCACTCATGTATTCACAAATTGCATGAGTTGATCAGAAAAATACGTTTGTCTCATGAGAGGCCGAAGCCTACGATGCGGTCCTGACGGCGGCGTGCATGGTGCGCGCCGTCGTGTCGATCCTCGTTCGCCGACCTCATGCGCCTCGATCTCCCGTCCGCTCCCGCTTCTTCTTCGCCGCCGGCCAGCCCGTTCGCGCGGATGGCTGCCGTCACGATCCTGACCGGCGTTGGCGCGGGCGTCGGCGGGATGCTGCTCGCGCTGCTGCTGCACGCGATCCAGCATGTGGCCTACGGTTACAGCCTGGCGCACCTGGTCGGGGCCGAGAGCTTTCTCGCGGGTGTGACCGACGCCGAGCCGCTGCGCCGGCTCGCGGTGCTCATCGTCTGCGGGCTCGTCGCGGGCGGCGGCTGGTGGGCGCTTTACCGGTTCGGCCAACCGCTCGTCAGCATCCGCCGGGCCGTTCGCGCAGCCGATCCGCGGATGCCGTTCGTCAGCACGACGGTGCACGCGCTGCTCCAGATCGTCACCGTCGCGCTCGGTTCGCCGCTCGGCCGCGAAGTCGCGCCGCGCGAGATCGGCTCGCTGCTGGCCGGGCGGCTCGCGCGTTGGGCGAGGCTCACGCCCGCCGATTGCCGGCTGATGGTCGCGTGCGGCGCGGGCGCCGGCCTCGCGGCCGTCTACAACGTGCCGCTCGGCGGTGCCGTGTTCGTGCTCGAAGTGTTGCTCGGCACGTTCGAACTGCGCGCGCTGGTGGTGGCCGTCGTCACGTCGGCGATCGCGGCGGCCGTCGCATGGATCGGGCTCGGCAACGAACATCAGTACACGGTGCCCTCGTTCGCGCTGAGCACGCCGCTGGTTGCATGGTCGATCGTCTGCGGGCCGCTGTTCGGTTTTGCCGCGTACGGCTTCGTGCGGCTCACGACCCGCGCGCGGGCGGATGCGCCGAAGGGGCGCCTGCTTCCCGTGCTCTCGCTGGTCAACTTCGCGGTCATCGGCGTGCTGGCGATGTGGTTTCCGCAACTGCTCGGCAATGGCAAGGGGCCGGCTTCACTGGGTTTCGACGGCACGCTGACGATCGGCCTCGCGGCGACGCTGCTCGTGCTGAAGGTGCTGATCGAGGCGGGCAGCCTGCGTGCGGGTGCCGAGGGCGGGCTCCTCACGCCGGGCCTTGCGAACGGCGCGCTGCTGGGCGTCGTGCTCGGTGGGGTGTGGAGTCTCGTATGGCCGGGGGCGTCGATCGGCGGATGCGCGCTGATCGGCGCGACCGCGTTCCTGGCCGCGTCGATGCAGATGCCGATCACGGCCGTCGTGCTGCTGCTCGAGTTCACGCGCGTGAATCACGACAGCCTGGTGCCGATGCTGCTGGCCGTGGCCGGCTCGCTGGTCGCGTACCGGTTCGCGCAGCAGTTGGCGGAGCGACGGATGGTTGCCGCCGCAACCGTCGCCACGCCGGCGACGGCGGCCCGGTAACCAGCCCGCGCGGTCGCGATCCTTCCCGTTTCCCTGCTTCCGCGCAGGCGCTCGGCGCCGATCCCGGCCGATGCCGCTTCACGGACCGCAGCGCTTCCATATCGCCGCCCGTGTGCGGAGGTGCGGTCAGCTCGCAGCCCTTCATGAAGAACGGCACCTCGAACGTCGCCAGCAGCACCCCGATCGTGCAGAATCGAGCCTCCGATTCCCGCCCACGGATGCCGCATGACCGATCCGAACGAACCATCCGCCCGCTGCGCGTATGCGAGCTTCGCGCAACGGTACGCGGACATCGCGCCGACCAAGGCGCACAACGCGCTCTACGAGCGCCCGGCGACGATGGCGCTGCTCGGCGACGTCGACGGGCTGATGGTCCTCGACGCCGGCTGCGGACCCGGCATCTGCAGCGAGCACCTCGCGCGCCACGGTGCGACGGTTCATGCGTTCGACATCACGCCCGAGATGGTCGCGCTCGCGAGAGCGCGCTGCGCGGGGCTCGCGGTCGACGTCGCCGAGGGCGATCTCGCCGCGCCGCTCGACTGGCTGCCCGACCACGCGTTCGACACGATCCTGTGTTCGCTCGCGCTCGACTACGTGCGCGATCTCGCGCCGACGTTGCGCGAATTCAGGCGTGTCGCGCGGCCAGGCGCGACGCTGGTGTTCTCGATGGCGCATCCGATGCGGGACTGGATGGACGAGCGTACGCGCGGGGACGGCACGTACTTCGATACGAGCCGTTTCGGCTTTCACTGGTCGGGTTTCGGCGAACCGAAGCCCTATGTCGAAGCATGGCGCCGGCCGCTTGCCGCCATCCTGAACGCGCTCGCGGACGCCGGCTGGCGGCTCGAGCGATTCGTCGAACCGACGCCGCTGCCTACGATGAAGGCCGTGTCGGAGCGGCTCCATGCGGAGCTGTCGCTGGCCCCGGCCTTCCTCTGCATCCGCGCGCGCTGCTGACGAAGCGCGGCGGATCGCCGAGGCTCAGCGTGCCGGCTCGTCGGTCAGCGTGCCGAGAAACGCTTCGATATCCTTGATGTCCTGCGCGGTCATCGCGGGCTTGTCGCCGGGTTTGCGGTTGAACGGCGCATCGGTCACATCGACGTTCGCGCGGTACTTCGGCGGAATGTCGTCATATTCGTCGACCTTGCCGTCCGCGCCGCGCGAATAGAACTTCTGCGGCGAGATGCTGCGCTCGTTGTAGAACGCCATCACCTGATCGAGCGTGTGGAACACGCCGTTGTGGAAGAACACGTGGCGCGTCGCCGCGTTGCGCAGCGTCGGCGTGAGGAACATCGCGCAGTACTGCGTCTGGTCCTTCAGATCCTCGCGGAACGGCCCGCACACGCCGAGATCGTGGAACGCCGGGTTGCGGTTCTGCGCGAGCGCCATGTTGCGCGGCGCGCCGAGCGCCTCGTACTGGTAATCGGTAAACATCGGCGGCAAGCCGTCCTTGCCGGGCTTCGACAGGTGGCAGCCCGCGCAATTCGCCTTGTCCGGATCGTTGAAGAGCCGCAGCCCGCGCAATTCGGCCTGCGTCAAGCGCGCACGGCCTTCGAGCCAGCGGTCGTACTTGCTGTCGTACGGATGGAACGACGGATCCTCGACCTGATAGCGCGCGATCGCGAACATCGCCTCCGACACCACAAGCTGCGGGCTGGAGAACACGCGCGCGCCGAATAGTTGCTCGAACTGCGCGCGATGCGACGACTGCGCGAGCTTGCGCGCGACGTCGTCGATGCTCGCATTCGCCATCTCGACCGGATTCAGCAGCGGCCCGAACGCCTGCTGCTGCAGCGTATCGGCGCGGCCGTCCCAGAACATCCCGCCCTGCGGCACGAGCTGCGGCGCGGCCGACGTGCCGGCCACCTTCTGCGCCTTGACGACGCCGGCCGCCGATGCAGCCTGCTGAGCGACGCTCGGCGCGGCGTCGTTTTCGCCCGCATCGGGGCCGATGCTGAAGTTCGGCTGACGATACAGGTACATCAGCGACGGCGGCGGGCGGTAACCCTGCTGCGTCATCGCGAGGCCGCCCGGCTGCACGTCGAGCCCGTTCGGCGGCCCGTACGCATGATCGGGGCTATGGCACGACGCGCACGACTGCTTGCCGGATGCCGACAGCGACGGATCGACGAACAGTGCACGCCCGAGCTGCGCGACGGCGGACAGCGGCTGCGCGGCCGGGCGCTGCAGCGCGACCGGATGCGAATTCGCGCCCGTCCAGTCGGCGACGACGTCGCCGATCGCCGCCGGCGTGCGGGCCGGAAACGCGATCGCGAACGCGCCATAGCCGAGCACGGCCGCGCCGAGCACGAACGCCGCGCGGCGCACCGCGCGGGCAGGGGAACGCGGCGCGGCGGCGCCGGATGCGTCGGGAGACGGGAACGCGGGACGGGCTGTCATGCTGTCGGTCGAAAGTCGGGCACCGCGTGAAAGCGGCGCATCAAATGGAAACGGCCGGCGCACGATGCGCCGGCCTGCTGCTACCGGTTACGCGATGCCGGTCAGATCGACGGCGCCGCGCTCAGCACGGTGCCTTGCGTCGGATCGAGATACAGCGGCGCCGTATTCGGCTTCGACGCGAAGTCGAACAGCCCGCGCAGGTCGCCTGCCGTGGCATCGAACGAACCGCCGCCGATGCGCTGGCCGCCGAGCCAGTTGTCCTCGATGAAGCGCACGACCGATGCCTGGTCGATCATCGTGTGATCGACGTAGTTCTGCTTCGCATACGGCGAGATCACGACCAGCGGGATGCGCACACCCGGGCCGCAGCGGCCGTTCACGGTGCCGCCGTTCACGCCGGTGGTGCCACCCGAGCCGCACACGCCGTTGCCGTTGACCTGGTCGACGGCGTCGGACGACGAATGCGTCGGCGCCGTGTACGCGTGGTCGTACCAGCCGTCCGAGTCGTCGTAGGTGACGATCACGGCCGTGTTCTGCCAGTCCGGCTGCTGCTGCAGGAAGTTGACGACCTTCGTCACGAACGCCTGCTCGTCGAGCGGATCCGAATAGCCCGCGTGCGCGTCCTGCGCGGCCGGTGCCTTCAGGAAGCTGACAGACGGGAAGTTGCCGGCCTTCACGGCCGCGAAGAAGTCGTCGCTGTCGTACTGGTGGTTCGCCGGCTCGGCCGTCTTGCCGTCGGTTTCGACGCTGGAACCGATCGCCGCGACGCTACTCGGCCGCGTGTGCTGCGGGTTCGCGGTCGACGCGTAGTACTGGAACCAGTTGTGGTGCGGGATGTAGTCGGCCGTCGCGGCGTTCACGGCGGTGGCGACGGTGCTGCGGCTACAACCGGTCGTGCCGTTGCTGTTGGTCGTCGACAGGTTGAAGCCGCCCATGAAGCCGCCCCACGTGATCTTTGCGCCGTTCAGCAGGTCGCCGATGTTCTTGCCGCTCATCATCGCCTGGTCGGTCGTGCTCGAGCACACGTCGTAGCCCGGGTCGACATCGTTGATCATCGTGAAGCCGCCCTGGCCGTCGTTGATGTAGTACGACGTGGCGGCGAGCGTCGACGGCTGCTTCGACGTCTTGACGATCTGCATCCCGTTGGTCTGGCCCGACACGACGTTCAGCGCGCCCGGCGTCGACGGGCCGTAGACCGTCGTATACGCGTTGTCGCTCATCGCGAAGCGCTGCGCGTAGTTCCACAGCGCGGTCACGGTGTTGCCGTCGAAGTAGCCCATCACCTGGCCCTTCGTGCCGAACGCGCCGGCGCCGCCGGACGAGCCCTTGCCCGTGTATTTCGGGAACAGGTCGGCGAGGCCGTTGTCCTCGGCCTGCTGCTCGGCCGTGTACGCGTGGTTCTGGTCGGCGGTCGCGGCTTGCGTGCGGTCGAGGCGGAACGGGTTCGCGGCGTCGGTGCCGTTGGCCGTGTTCGTGAAGTTCGGGTTCGCGGTGAGCAGCGTGCCCGTCAGCCCGTTGATCGTCGGCGTGCCGGACTTCGCGGTGAACGCCGGTTCGCCGGACGGGTTCGACGCATTCGGGTAGGTGCCGAAGTAGTGGTCGAACGACACGTTTTCGCCGTAGATCACGACGACGTGCTTGATCGGCGTGGCGGTCTGCAGCGCATCCTGCGACGACACGGCGGGCGTCGACGAGGGATCGTCGCTGCCGCCGCAGGCGAACAGCGCAAGCGCCGCGCCGGCGCACGCGGTGACGAGCAAGGCTTGACGGAACATCGGGAAACTCCAGGTAGGTTTTCGATGGTGGATAGCGGCCCGTCGCCATGTCGGTTCGGCGCGGCGCTCGCGATAGAGCACCGGCATTGAAACAGCCTGGTATGAAGATATGGGGGCGGAACGGTTTCGCGACGGTTGCGCCGCGGTATCGATTTCATTACGGCGCGAGGCGGCGCGAAAGAAAGCGGAAAGGGACGGAGCGGATGCAACCTGGGCGACATAGTCGGCGATCGGCGCCGTCACCGCCGCGGATGTCGCGCCGGGCGGGCGACGGCGCACGGCGGGCCGGTTCGTCCGGGATGCCGGGCCGCCCACTTTTTTGACAATCGCGTGACGGATTCATACGATGGTTGGCCCGCGGCGACGATTTCGCGTTGCCGGCCGTCAGCGAGTATTCAGCGTGCCGATCCCCGTTCTGTTTGCCGTCCTGTGTGCCGCCTTCCTGCATGCGTCCTGGAATGCGCTCGTGCGCAGCAGCGGCGACCGGCTGCGCTCGGCTACGGTGCTGCAGATCGCGATCGGGCTGTTCGCGCTGCTGCTCCTGCCGGCCGCCGCACCGATCACGCCCGCGAGCTGGGCCTGCGTCGTCGCGTCGGCGGTGATCCACGTCGTCTATACGCTGCTGCTGGTGCGGGCTTACGAGCACGGCGACCTCACCGTCGCGTACCCGGTCGCGCGCGGGACCGCGCCGCTGCTCGTCACGCTGGGCGCGGCGGTGTTCGCGGGCGAGCGCCTGAACGCGGGCGCGCAATGCGGGCTCGTGCTGATCTGCGCGGGCATCATGGCGATCGGGCTGGAGCGAGGCCGCGGCGCGCGGCACCGGATGACGCAGGTGTTGCCGACCGCGTTCGCCACCGGCGTATCGATCGCCGCGTACAGCGTGGTCGACGGGATCGGCGTGCGGGAAAGCGGCAGCACGGTCGGTTATACGGCGTGGATGTTCGTGCTGACCGCGTTGCTGATGGCCGTGTACTACCGGCTGCGCGCGGGGCCGCTGCGGCTCGCGCAGGATGTCGGCGAAACGGCGAAGGCCGCATGCGGTGGCGTGTTCGCGGCGCTTGCGTACGGCATCGTGATCTGGGCGATGGATCGCGCACCGATGGGCCCGGTGTCGGCGCTGCGCGAAACGAGCGTGGTGTTCGCGGCGTTGATTGCCCGCGTGTATCTCGGCGAGCGGCTGACGCCGCGTCGCGCGGCGGGATGCATGGTGATCGCGGGCGGCGCGCTGCTGATCAGCGCGTTCGAGGCGGTGCGCTGAGCGCGGCAGCCGAGCATTGCGTCGCCCGGGCGGTCGCGCAGTGCCGTGTCAGCTTTCCACCGGCATCGCACTCGTGCACTTGATCTCGTCGAGGCACACGCTGGAATGCACGCCACTCACGCCGGGGATTCGCATCAGGGTTTCGAGCAGGAACGTGGACAACCCCTTCAGGTCGTGCGCGACGACCTTCAGCACGTAGTCGATATCGCCCGTCACCGAGAAACATTCCTGGATCTGCGCGAGATCCGACACGAGCTTCTGGAACTTCGACAGGTCGCGGATATGCCCGCGTTCCATCGTCACGTGCACGAACGCAGTGACGCCGAACCCGAGCGTGTCGGGGCACAGGCGGGTCTCGTAACGGCGGATCGCGCCGATTTCCTCCAGCCGCCGGTGGCGTCGCAGCGTCTGCGCGGGCGACAGGCCGACGGCCTTCGCGAGGTCGAGGTTCGACGCGCGGCCGTTCTCCTGCAGCACCGACAGCAAGTGGCGATCGATGCGATCGAGAACCGGTTCAGGCATTTTTGTTTCCTCATCTGTCTCCCGGATGCAATCTTATCTCATAATGTAGGGTTTGCATGAGCGGGTTACGCAACCCGATTTCGCTGCCGCGACGCTAAACTGACGCCGGATTTTCGTGTGCGCCCGCAGCAATGCGGGCGAGGGCGACGGTCGGCGGCCGGTCTGGCGGGCCTGCCGACAGGAAACGGGTGTTGCCGCGCGAAGATTGCAGTCCCCAACCCGGCGGCTCCACGAACGGCCGCCGGCACAGCAAAACAGCGCCCGGCACACCGAGGCGCGCCGCACCGCTTCCGGCGGCGGCGGGCAGAATGGAGAAGACATGGTTTCTGGAAACGAGAAGGACGGCCTGAAGCGGGGGCTGAAGAACCGGCACATCCAGCTGATCGCGCTCGGCGGCGCGCTCGGCACGGGGCTGTTCCTCGGCATTGCGCAGACGATCAAGATGGCCGGCCCGTCCGTGCTGCTCGGCTACGCGGTGGCCGGCATCGTCGCGTTCTTCATCATGCGCCAGCTCGGCGAGATGGTCGTCGACGAGCCGGTCGCCGGCTCGTTCAGCTACTTCGCCGACAAGTACGTCGGCCACTTCACCGGCTTCCTGTCCGGCTGGAACTACTGGGTGCTGTACATCCTCGTCAGCATGGCCGAGCTGTCGGCCGTCGGGATCTACGTGCAGTACTGGTGGCCCGGCGTGCCGACCTGGGTGTCGGCGCTGGTGTTCTTCGTCGCGATCAACCTTCTCAACCTGGCGAGCGTGAAATCGTTCGGCGAGACCGAATTCTGGTTCTCGATCATCAAGGTCGCCGCGATCGTCGGGATGATCGGCTTCGGCGGCTGGCTGCTCGCGAGCGGTCATGCGGGGCCGGAAGCGAGCATCGCGAACCTGTGGCAGCACGGAGGCTTCTTCCCGAACGGCGTGTCGGGGCTCGTGATGTCGATGGCCGCGATCATGTTCTCGTTCGGCGGGCTGGAGCTGATCGGCATCACCGCGGCCGAGGCCGACGATCCGAAGCACAGCATTCCGCGCGCGACCAACCAGGTGATCTACCGGATCCTGATTTTCTACATCGGCGCACTGGCGGTGCTGCTGTCGCTGTATCCGTGGGAAAAGGTCGTCACCGGCGGCAGCCCGTTCGTGCTGATCTTCCACGCGCTGAGCAGCAACCTGGTCGCCAACGTGCTGAACGTGGTCGTGCTGACGGCCGCGCTGTCGGTCTACAACAGCGGCGTGTACAGCAATAGCCGGATGCTGTTCGGCCTCGCGAAGCAAGGCAACGCGCCCAAGGTGCTGTGCTCGGTGAACAAGCGCGGCATTCCGCTCGCCGCGCTCGGCGCGTCGGCGCTCGCGACCGGCGCGTGCGTGGTGGTCAACTACTTCATGCCGGGCAAGGCGTTCGAGGTGCTGATGGGCCTCGTCGTGTCGGCGCTGATCATCAACTGGGCGATGATCACGCTGATCCACCTGAAGTTCCGCCAGGCCAAGCGCATCGCCGGAGAGCAGACTTCCTTCCGCAGTCTGGGCTATCCTTTCACGAATTACCTGTGCCTGGCGTTCATGGCCGGCATTCTCGTCGTGATGTACCTGACGCCGGATCTCCGCCTGTCGGTGTACCTGATCCCCGTATGGCTCGCGGTGCTCGCGATCGGGTATCGCTTCCGTCAGAAGAATGCGGGCTACGCGATCCGCGACGGCGCGTCCGCCGGCTGACACGGGCACCACGACCACTCTTCCAAACGAGACCGACATAGCCATGTTCGAACACATCGACGCGTACCCGGGCGATCCGATCCTGACGCTCAACGAGAACTTCCAGAAAGATCCGCGCGATCAGAAGGTCAACCTGAGCATCGGCATCTATTTCGATGCCGAAGGCCGGATTCCCGTGATGGGCGCCGTGCGCGAAGCCGAAACCGTGCTGCAGCGCGACCTCGGCCCGAAGCCCTATCTGCCGATGGTCGGCCTGGCCGCCTATCGCGACGCCGTGCAGGCGCTCGTGTTCGGCGCCGATCATCCGGCGCGCGCGGCCGGCCGCATCGCGACCGTGCAGACGCTCGGCGGTTCGGGCGCGCTGAAGGTGGGCGCCGATTTCCTGAAGCGCTACTTCCCGGACGCGCAGGTGTGGCTCAGCGACCCGAGCTGGGAAAATCACCGCTTCATCTTCGAGCGTGCGGGCTTCACGGTGAACACGTACCCGTACTACGACGAAGCGACGGGCGGCCTGAAGTTCGACGCGATGCTCGCGGCGATCGACGCGCTGCCGCCGCGCAGCATCGTGCTGCTGCACGCGTGCTGCCATAACCCGACCGGTGTCGATCTCGACGAAGGCCAGTGGGAGAAGCTGATCGACGTGATCGAGGCACGCGGGCTGCTGCCGTTCGTCGACATGGCGTACCAGGGCTTCGGCGCAGGCCTCGACGCGGACGCGTTCGCGGTGCGCGAACTGGCCCGCCGCGGCGTGCCGGCACTCGTCGCGAACTCGTTCTCGAAGAATTTCTCGTTGTACGGCGAGCGCGTCGGCGGCCTGAGTGTCGTCTGCGAGGATGCGGCCGCGGCCGAGCGCGTGCTGGGCCAGCTGGCCGGCGCGGTGCGCTCGAACTACAGCAACCCGCAAACCTACGGCGCCAAGGTCGTGGCGACCGTGCTGAACACGCCCGCGTTGCGCAAGCAGTGGGAAGAAGAGCTCGCCGCGATGTGCCGCCGCATCGCGCGGATGCGCCAGTCGATCCACGACGGCCTGCGCGACCACGTCAGCGGCGAAGCGCTGACGCGCTACGTGAAACAGCGCGGGATGTTCACGTACACGGGCCTGACCGAATCGCAGGTCGACGCGCTGCGCGAAGTGCACGGCGTGTACATCCTGCGTTCCGGGCGCATGTGCGTCGCGGGGCTGAACGATTCGAACGTCGGCATCGTCGCGGACGCGATCGGCAAGGTGCTGAAGAGCGGCGTCTGACGGCGCACCCGCGGGCGCACGATCGCATCGCCGAAACCGGCTGTCTCCGTCGTGGAGGCAGCCGGTTTTTTCTTGCGCGGCGGCGGCGCGGCGGTACGATGGCGGATCGAACGCATGATGAAGGAGCGGCATGGCTATTCGAATCGTACGGCTCGGCACGCCGCGCACGGCCGGCGAGGGCCTGCGGATCGGCACGGTGCGGCGACCGCCGCGCGGCGTTCCCAAGGCGGAATTCGCATCGCGCGACTACTATGATGTATGGCTGCCGACGCTGTCGCCGAGCCCCGAGCTGGTCGCGCAGGCGCAGGCTGCCGAAACCGACGCCGAATGGCGCGCGTTCACGCGCCACTTCCGAGCGGAAATGGCGCATGGCGACGCGCCGAAGGTGCTGGACCTGCTCGCCGCGTTGTCGGCGACGAGCGCGTTTTCGATCGGCTGCTACTGCGAGGACGAGCGCCGCTGTCATCGCAGCGTGCTGCGCGAGTTGCTGGCGGAGCGCGGTGCGGCGATCGATGCGGATGCGGGCTGAACCGCCGTCGGGCGGCGCGACGTTGCGCCGCCGCGTGCGGCGCAGCGAACCGGTTGACGTGGGTCAAGCGTGCGGCGGCGTGGGCCGTTATGCTCACGTCATGAATCGTCCCGACGATGACAGGCGCACAGATGCAGATAGCCTTTCCACCAGAACCGCCCGAATATTGCGCACGCGATCTGGTCGTCGCGTTTTCGGCGCTCGTCGACGGCCGCTGCGTGCAGTGCGCGATCACGGCCGAGGCGCTGGAAGACCATTTCGGCGCGCCGTCGCTGCTCGAGCGGGATTTGCTGCATGCGTTCGAAGCGCACCGTTCGGCGATCGAGGCGATGGCGCGACGGATGCTCGACGAAATCGGCGGCCGGCCGGTGTTGCTGCACAGCGGTCACTTTCGGATGGGTGATTGATACCGCAGGAGGAGGCATGACACTGCAAGGCACGATTCATGAGCGCGACTGGTCGGTCGAGATCGAGACGCGGCGGTGTGAATCCGGCGAGTTCCGATGTCGTGTGTCGGTCGAGCATGGCACCGGGCCAGCGCGCTTTCACCACACGTTCGAGCACAGTCATGCGTACCCGACCGAGTACGAGGCGGCGATCGAAGGGTTGCGGGCCGGGATGACATGGATCGAAATGAAGGCGTCGCAGACATTCAACGTTTGAACCGTATCGTGCCGATGGACGGGCGAATGCAAAGCTGCCAGGGCAGTAATCGCCGCGGCCGTCATCGCGCTGCGTGAAGCAGGATCGTGCCGCGCGTGGGACGCCGAGGCACGGAGACACAGGAACAGGCAACGCCGTCGACGAGCGGCGACCGCGTCAGGAGAAGCGCCATGGGCGTGGGCATGCAGATCGTCTGCGTCGGATTCGCAGGTTCCGCTGCGCTGGAAGCAGAAGCAGCGGTGCAACTGGTGCGGCTGGAACGATTCCGCGCACGGCTGGAGGATTGCCGTCTGGTGATCGAATTGCGCCCGCGCGTGGACGGCGGCCGGACCTACGACGTGCGGCTCGAGCTGGCCATGCGCGGCCGCTCGCCGGTATCGCTGCCGAGCGGCACTGGCGACGACGTGATCGAGGTGCTTGGCCGCGTGTTCGCGCTGGCCGAGCAGACCCTGTCCGTATCGCAGGCGGGCGAATCCGGGGCGGTCGTGCTGCATGCGCTCACGCCGGGCGCCACCGCGCAATGACGCGCGACGCGCCGTGCGTCACACCTGCGCGAGCGCGTGCGCGTCGATGATCCGCACGCGCTTGCCGCGCGTCTCGACGAGTGAATCCCGATGAAACCGCGAGAACATCCGGCTGACGGTCTCGAGCTTCATGCCGAGATAGCAGCCGATCTCCTCGCGCGTCATCCGCAGGTTGAATTCCGATGCCGAATAGCCACGCGCCTCGAAGCGCGACGACAGGTTCAGCAGGAAATGCGCGACGCGCTGCTCGGCCGACATCGTGCCGAGCAGCAGCATCTGGCTCGACTCGCGGACGATCTCGCTGCTCAGCATCTGGTAGAGGAAATGCTGCATCGGCTTCATTTCGCGGCACGCCGCCTCGAGCGCGCCGAACGGGATGACGCAGACGACGCTGTCCTCGAGCGCGATCGCGTCGCAGCAGTGCTGGCCACCGCCGATGCCGTCCATGCCGAGCGTTTCGCCCGCGATCTGGAAGCCGGTCACGTGCTCGCGGCCGTCGCGATGCATCATCACCGTCTTGAACGAGCCCGCGCGCACGGCGTAGATGCTGTGAAATGGATCGTCGGTTCGGAACAGTGCGTCGCCTTGGCGAACCTGGCGCGTCGAACAGATGATCGCGTCCAGTCGGCCGTATTCGGCGGCGGTCAGGTGCGGCGGCAGGCACAGCGAGCGCATCAGGCAAGCCGAGCAGCGCGCGGCGGGGTGTTTGGCGCCGTCGTTACGTGAGACCGCGGGAAGCGGAATCGTTGGCCGAGGCGCGACGGATGGGGCGGCGGCGCAGGCGGTGGCTGTTGACATGAGTCACTCCGGCTCGGTCAGGGGCGGTGCGCACGAGCGCGCACCAGGGATTCGATGACGTGGCATGCGGCGTCGAATTCGGCGGTCTTGTCGAAGAAGTAGTCCGCTCCCGCCGTCGCACATGCCTCCCTGAATGCCGGCGCCGAATGGTTCGTCAGCACGATCGTGACGATCCGCGGCGCGGCCTTCGACAGCATCCCGATCAGCTCGAGACCGCTGCCGTCCGCGAGTCGCAGGTCGACGATCACGACGTCCGCGTGGCTGCCGCGGATGTGCGTCAGTGCGTCCTCGCCGTCTTCCGCTTCGCCGACGACCACGACGCCGCGGATCGCGCCGACGAGCAGCGCGATCCTTTGCCGGACGGCAATGGCGTGATCGACGAGAAACACCCGGAGTGCGTCGGCGGGTGACAGGCTGGCATTCATGCCGGCAGTATCCTGTTGCGCCGCCGAAAATGAAATCGGCCGAACTGGAAGTTTGTGTAGGCCGCCGCGACGCGTTGTAGGGTGTTTCCTACAACGCACAGGAGAAAGAGGCGAGGCCGCCTGCCCGGCGACGCCGGGTGGGGCCCGCGAAGATGATGGCGGGCCGAGGTCCGCCGCCGTGGAATCAGCCAGCCGCGCGCGCGTCCAGCGCGTCGCGAGCCGTGCGGCACGCGGCCAGATCCCACGCGGCGCAGCCGACCGTTTTGAACAGCAGCGGCCCGCTGCGCTCGAAGGCGCCGCGCAACACGTCGGCGAGCGATGCGACCTGCCGCCAGTCGACCTGCGCGACGATCAGGTCGCCGGCCTCGTGGCGCGCGCCGGCCGGGTCGTCGACGACGAGGCGGCTGTGGCGCACGGTGTCGGCGTCGATCTCGGCGGCATCCGCGGTGAACGCGCCGACCCCGACCACGAGGCGGCCTTCGCGCGCCGCTTCGCGATAGACGGGCGTGCGGCTCGTCGTCAGCGTGACGACGACGTCGACCGCATCGGGAATCGTGTCGCCGTCGAGCGGCACCAGTTGCGGCGCCTGCGCACGGTGCGTGGCGCAGAACGCGGCCGCGCTGTCGGCGCGCGAGCCACGCACGTGCAGGCGCGCGTCCGGAAAGATCGCCGCGAGCGCTTCCGCGTGATTGGCCGCCTGCTTGCCGGTGCCGATCAGCAGGATGTCGCGGGGCGCGGCGCCGTGCAGCGCCTGAATGCCGAGCGCGGTAATGGCTGCCGTGCGGCGCCCGGTGACCGTCGGGCCATCGAGCACGAAGCGCAGCGCGCCCGTCGTCGCGTCGTACGCGCTCACCTGGCCGAGGATCGTCGGCAGTCCGCGCGCGCCGTTGCCAGGGCACACGTTCACGAGCTTGTGGCTCGCGAGGTCGCGTGCGCTCGACGGCATCGACAGCATCACGCCGCCCGCCTGCAGCGGCACGACCAGGCGTTCGGGGCTGACGATCTCGCCCGCCGCGTATTCGGCGACGGCGTGTGCGAGCGTGGCGAGCAGCGCGGGGTAGTCGAGCAGCGCGGCCGTTTCGGCGGCGTCGAACGCGGGAATCCGGGGGAGAGCGGTCATCGTATCGATCGGTTTTGTGTCGGTGGGCGTGGACGACGGGCGCATGCCGCGCTCGCCACGGAGGCTGCCGAATATCGAGACGGCAGTCATTCTGGATCAAATCTATACCAGTTGATCGTCGGCAGGCAAGCCGGAAAAACAAGCGGACCGTCAATTTTGGTTCTAATATCCGTCCAGATGGGCGTAGCGCACGCCGGCGCCGGTATCGCTCCGGTATAGTGCGAACCCGTTTCCCCGTCCACCACCCGCCCGGGCAGGAGCCCCAGATGATGTCCGCACGTCCCGAATCGCTCGAAGCCGGTTTCCGACCGTTGCAGATCTACGAACAGGTCGCCGAGAAAATCCGCGACGAGATCCGCGCGGGGCGCTATGCGGCCGATTCGAGGCTGCCGTCGGAGCGCGAACTCGCGGCGCTGTTCCAGGTCGGCCGACCGGCCGTGCGCGAGGCGCTCGGCGCGCTGCAGAACGAAGGGCTGGTGTTCACGAAGCGCAATTCGGGCACCTACGTCGTGCCGGCGCCGCTCGACGTGCTCGCGCAGCGCGGCGACACGCGCAGCGTGCCCGACGCCGACTTCAGTCCGACGTCGACGCTCGACGTGCGGCTCATCCTCGAGCCGGCGATCGCGCGCCTCGCCGCCGCGCACGGGCGCGCCGATCCCGTCGCCGAAGGCTATCTCGCGCAGATGGAAACCATCGCCGACATCGACGATCCGCAGCAGCGGGCGCTGTGGAACGAGAGCGACCGGCTGTTCCATCGGCAGCTCGCGTTGATGACCGGCGACGCGCTGATCGTGAAGATCGCGGAGGAAGTCGCGAAGACGATGGACCAGCCCCTGTGGAAGCGGCTGAAGGACGACGGCATCTACGACGCGGGCCGGATCCGGCTCTACGTGTCCGAGCACCGGCTGATCTACGAGGCGATCGTGTCGGGCGACGCCGATGCGGCCGCCTTCTACGTCGAACAGCACATTCTTCGTGTGCGGCGAGACATCACGCCGAAATGACCTGCATCCCGTCGGTCTGGTCTTAAAAATGACCAAAAGCACAAAAATCATTTTTAAACTGCTTGCGTCATGACCACATGTGTCCTACATTGGTTTCACACAAAACCAATCAGGAGACACCATGCGACACTTCGTTACCGCGCTCTCGGTGGCCGTTGCCGCCGGCGCGCTGACTTCCGCGCACGCGCAGGAAGTCGTGATGATCGGTCATTCGGCACCGCTGACCGGCCCGCAGGCCGCGAACGGCAAAGACAATGAAAATGGCGCACGCCTCGCCGTCGAGGAGCTCAACAAGGCCGGCGTGAAAGTGGCCGGCAAGACGGTCACGTTCAAGCTGGTGTCCGAGGACGACCAGGCCGACCCAAAGGCGGGCGTGCAGGTCGCGCAGAACCTGGTCGACAAGGGCGTCGTCGCGGTGCTCGGGCCGTACAACTCGGGTGTCGCCATTCCGGCGTCGCGCGTATACAGCAACGCGGGCGTACCGATCCTGCCGGTCGCGTCGAACCCGGCGCTCACGCGCCAGGGCTTCAAGAACATCTTCCGGATCGGCGCGAGCGACGAACAGCTCGGCGGCACGATGGCGACTTTCGCCGCGAAGACGCTGAACGCGAAAACCGCCGCCGTCATCGACGATCGCACCGCGTACGGGCAGGGCGTTGCGGAACAGTTCATGAACGTCGCGAAGGCGAACGGGATCAAGATCGTCGACCAGGAGTACACAAACTCGTCGGCGACCGATTTCCTCGGCATTCTCACCAAGATCAAGGCCAGCAATCCCGACGTGATCTTCCTCGGCGGTTATGCGGCGCAAGGCGCGCCGATGGCGAAGCAAATGAAGCAGCGCGGGTTGCGCGCGAAGCTGCTCGGCGGCGACGGCATCTGCTCGGCCGACATGGGCAAGGTCGCGGGCGAGGCCGCGTCGATCGTCTACTGTGCGCAGGGCGGTGTCGCGCTCGAGAAGACGCCGGCCGGCCGCGAATTCCTGAAGAAGTACCACGATACCTATCACACGGACACGCAGGTCTACGGCGTCAACTACTACGACGGCATGAAGCTGCTCGCCGACGCGATGGTCAAGGCCGGCACGACCACCGACAAGGCGAAGTTGATCGCGCAGCTGGCGAAGTCGAACTACGCGGGCGTCGCGGGCACCTATTCGTTCGACGAACGCGGCGACCTGAAGGGCGCGCCGACCACCGTCTACGTGATCCGCAACGGCCTGCCCGAGCCGTACGCCAAGTAATCCGTCACCGGACGGCGCCGCGGCGCCGTCTTTCGTTTTCACGCCTTCGATCCTCCATGAAAATTTCCCGATCCATTTCCACCGTCGAGGTCCATACCGGCGGCGAAGCGTTCCGCATCGTCACGAGCGGGCTGCCGCGCCTGCCCGGCGACACGATCGTCAAGCGCCGCGCGTGGCTCAAGGAGAACGCCGACGAGATCCGCACGGCGCTGATGTTCGAGCCGCGCGGCCACGCCGACATGTACGGCGGCTACCTCACCGAGCCGGTGTCGGCGAACGCGGATTTCGGCGTGATATTCGTGCACAACGAAGGCTACAGCGACCATTGCGGACACGGCATCATCGCGCTGTCGACCGCCGCGGTCGAGCTCGGCTGGGTGCAGCGCACGGTGCCGGAGACGCGCGTCGGCATCGACGCGCCGTGCGGTTTCATCGAGGCGTTCGTGAAATGGGACGGCGAACACGCGGGGCCGGTGCGCTTCGTCAACGTGCCGTCGTTCATCTGGCTGCGCGACGTGTCGGTCGACACGCCGTCGTTCGGCACCGTGACCGGCGACATCGCGTACGGCGGCGCATTCTATTTCTACGTCGACGGCGCGCCGTTCGACCTGCCGGTGCGCGAAGCAGCGGTGGAAAAACTGATCCGCTTCGGCGCCGAAGTGAAGGCCGCCGCGAACGCGAAATATCCGGTCGTGCATCCGGAGATCCCCGACATCAACCATATCTACGGCACGATCATCGCGAACGCGCCGCGCCATCCGGACTCGACACAGGCGAACTGCTGCGTGTTCGCGGATCGCGAGGTCGACCGCTCGCCGACCGGCTCCGGCACCGGCGGGCGCGTCGCGCAGTTGTACCAGCGCGGCCTGCTGGCGGCCGGCGACACGCTCGTCAACGAGTCGATCGTCGGCACGGTGTTCAAGGGGCGCGTGCTGCGCGAAACGACGGTCGGCGATATTTCGGCCGTGATCCCGGAAGTGGAGGGCAGCGCGCACATCTGCGGGTTCGCGAACTGGATCGTCGACGAGCGCGATCCGTTGACCTACGGTTTTCTCGTGCGCTGAGCGTCGCGTACGGCACCCGGTTGTACCAGGCTTGGCGCGCGGTTCCTTTACGGGGCGCGCGCCTTTTTTGTTGTAAAGATGCGCGATCCGGCGCCGTTCGCACGGGCCCGGGACTGCCGCGGGCCGGTGGGCCGCGCGAGTTTTGGTACGATGCAGCCTTTCCAGCAGATCCCCCACCCGCGTGAATCGCCGAAACGTGTCGTCAGTGCGTGACCTCTGTGCCAAATGGGTCGCGCGCGCCCAACCCGTCGCGGCCGCTGCCGCCGTGCCCGTCAAGCGTGTCCTGGCCATCGCCTGGCGCCATCTCCGTCATCCGACGCGCCGCGGCGTGCTGCGCGCGGCCGCCGCCGTGCCGGCGCTGCTGCTGCTGTACGTGCTGGTGCTGATTCCGTTCACGCCCGGCATCGGCGACATCCGCAAGGCACGCGTCGACCAGCCTGCGCAGGTGCTGTCCGCCGACGGCAAGGTGCTGGCGGAATTCAAGCCGTCGAACCGCGAATGGGTGTCGCTCAAGCAGATCTCGCCGCACATGGTCGACGCGCTGATCGCGACCGAGGACCATCGCTTCTACGAGCACCACGGCCTCGACTGGAAGCGCACGGCGTCGGCCGCGCTCCATACGTTCTCGGGCAGCCGCCAGGGCGGCTCGACGATCACGCAGCAGCTCGCACGCAACCTGTATCCGGACGAGATCGGCCGCGCGCCGACGCTCACGCGCAAGGTGAAGGAGGCGATCACCGCGCTGAAGATCGAGGCCGTGTACAGCAAGGACCAGATCCTCGAGACCTACCTGAACACGGTGCCGTTCCTGTACAACGCGTACGGCGTCGAGATGGCCGCGCGTACCTATTTCGACAAGTCGGCCGACGAGCTCGACGTGCTGGACAGCGCGACGCTCGTCGGGATGCTGAAGGGCAACAGCTACTACAACCCGGTGCTGAACCCCGAGCGCGCGCTGCAGCGGCGCAACACGGTGCTCGGCCAGATGGTGAAGTACGGCAAGCTGTCGCCGGCGCAGTTCGCGCAGTTGCAGCGCCGGCCGCTGCGCATCGATTTCGAGCGCCAGAAGGAACCGCCCGGGCCTGCGCCGCACTTCGCGCAGCAACTCCGCAAATGGCTGATCGGCTGGGCCGACCGCAACGACTACAACATCTACTCGGACGGGCTGGTCGTGCGCACCACGATCGATTCGCGGCTGCAGCAGATGGCGACCCAGGCGCTGACGCTGCAGGCGAACCAGTTGCAGGGCATCGCGAACAACGCGTGGAGCGGCCGCGACGGTTGCGGCACCGACAACGAGGTGTTCCGCACCTTCATGCGCGAGTCGCCCGAGTACAAGGCCGCGCAGGATGCCGGCAAGAACGATGCCGTCGCGATGAAGCAACTCGCCGCCGACCGCGGTTTCATGCGCGCGCTGTGCAAGGCAAAGACCGACGTGCAGGCCGGCTTCGTCGCGATCGATCCGCGTGACGGGCAGATCCGCGCGTGGGTCGGCAGCCGCGATTTCACCAACGAGCCGTTCGATCACGTCGCACAGGCGCGGCGTCAGCCGGGCTCGACCTTCAAGCCGTTCGTCTACGGCGTCGCGTTCGCGAACGGGATGAAGCCGGACGACACCTTCATCGACCAGGCGGTCGAGATTCCGCTGAAGGGCGGCGAGATCTGGCGGCCGAATGACGACGCGCCGCCGTCGGGCAAACCGATGACGCTGCGCGACGCGGTCGCGCTGTCGCGCAACCGGATCACCGCGCAGGTGATGGAGAAGGTCGGACCGGCGGCGGTGGCGCGGCTCGCGCGCGACATGGGCGTGCGCGAAAGTCCGCTCGAGCGCGTGCCGTCGCTCGCGCTCGGCACGAGCCCGGTGACGCTGAAGGAGATGGTCGCGTCGTACGCCACGATCGCGAACGGCGGGCTGTACCTCGAGCCGCAGATGGTGACGCGCATCGAGAACCGCCAGGGCGACGTGCTCGCCGAATATGCGCCGGCGCCGCCCGAGCGCGCGCTCGACGCCGAGACCGACAAGACGCTGCTCGGCGTGATGCGCGACGTGGTGACGCGCGGCACCGGCAGCAGCATCCGCACGCGCTTCGGCATTCGCGGCGACGTGGCCGGCAAGACCGGGACCACGCAGGACAATGCGGACGGCTGGTTCATCCTGATGCAGCCCGGGCTGGTGGCCGGCGCGTGGGTCGGCTTCGACGACGGCCGCGTGACGCTGCGCAGCGACTATTGGGGGCAAGGCGCGCACAGCGCACTGCCGATCGTCGGCGACTTCTTCCAGCGCGCGCAACGCGCCCGGATCGTCGACGCGAAGCTGAAATTCGATACCGAGCCGTCGCCCGGCTGGTTCGCGTCGGTGCGCGAACGCGTGACGGATCTGTTCGACGGGTGGTTCGGGCCCGAGCCGAAGCAGGCGCCGGCGCCCGTCAGAACGCAGCGTATCGAGCGGCAGCCGGAGGCGGACGCCGCCGTGGCGTCGGCCGCATCGGCTGCGTCGGCGCCCGAGGCGGCATCCGGCGGCATCGTCGAGGAGTGGGTTCCGGCGTCCGAGGTGGCTGCATCGGCCGCCGCGCTGTCGTCGGGCGCGTCGCAACCGCAGGCCGCGCAGCCGACGGCGGCGGGAGGCAGCGCGACGCCTGCGGGCAACACGGGCAGCGGGGGCCTCGGCTCCGCCCCGGCCGCACCGTCGGCCGTACCGGCTCCGTCGGCGGCTCCGGCTCCGGCCCCGGCGCCGGTTTCACCCAGCGCGACCAGCGGTTCGGAGTAACGAGACGTTCAGATTTCGCGCGATGCTGCCGTAATAACGTTGTCACGACAGCTCGCGCGGTCGCTCCGCGCCCTTCCGATGCGGCACATCACAGATCACGTCGCGCTCGCGCGCGATGACGTCCCCGCCGGCGTACCGCTCGGCTTCGATCTCTACGATGCGGGCGGTGCCGCGCTGCTGCCCGCCGGCACGACGCTGCACGGTCCCGCGCAGCATGCTTTCCTGTTCGATCACTTCCAGCCCGTCCGCCGGCGCGATGACGCCGAGCCCGCCGTGCCGGCGCCCGACACCGTGCCGGCGGCCGCGCGCATGGGGCTGTCGGCCGGCGCCGCGATCGGCATCCGGCGGCGGGTTGGCGCGACCCGCGTGCTGCAGCGCTGCCGGTTGATCGGGATCGGCGCATCGGGTGCGCTGTTCGTCGAGCCGCAGCCGGCGGTCGTGCTCGACTTTGCCCGCGGCGACGACGTCGAGGCAGTTGCGATCGGCCGGTCGGCGGTGTCGCGATTCGGCGCGACGGTCGAAGCGGTGCAGTCAACGGGCGCCGCGCCGTTCATGGTGCTTTCGCCGCCGGGCTTCGTCGACCGGCTGCGCACGCGCGCGGAGCCGCGCGTCCAGGTACGGATCGCGGCCCGCTGCACGGGCGGGCCGGTGCACGCGGAGGGTATCGGGATCGTTCGCGATCTCAGCCTGAACGGGCTGTCGATCGCGCTCGACCGGGCGCTCGCGGCGGCCGGCGAGCCGTTGCACGTGCAGTTGCCGTATACGGATGAGGACCGTGTCGCCTTGCTCACGCTCGACGGCACGGTGCGCGCGGTGCATGCCGATCCGGCGGTGCCGGGCTGGGCGCTTCACCACGCGGCATTCGACGAAACGGCTGCCGACGACCGGATTCGCCTCAAGGCGTTGCTGTTCGACCTGTCCATGGGGGCCACTGACGCGGATCAGGTTCGCTGATGCCTTGAACGGGGCAAACCTGGCAGCCGCGGCGCGGTTGTCCACGGCCCGGCGAGTCGATCCTTGGGCGAAAGCATGCTGCCGCATATTGGGTTCGGATGCGGCCATAATCCTCTGATGTTTCGACCGAATGCGTGGCAATTGTACGGATTCGGTCAACAGTGAATTTGCGATTTAAGTATTTACCCTGATAGGCAAGCCTCCTAGACTTTCATTCATGCGCAACGACTACCGAGTCCGAAGCGCCTGACAAAACAATCTGGAGGTAACGCATCATGAAATCGCTGATCAAGGCAGTTGCACTGGCCGCTCTGGTGGCCGCACCGGTCGTCTCGTTCGCCCAATCGAACCAGCAGCCGCTGACGCGCGCGCAAGTGCGTGCCGAGCTGGTCCAGCTCGAAAAGGCCGGTTACAACCCGAACGACTGGATGAACTATCCGGAAAACATCCAGGCCGCACAGGCAAAGATCGCCGCGGCACAGAACACCGGTGCGCAGGCTGACGCAACGGGTTACGGCCCGAGCCCGGTCGCGTCGTCGCAGTCGGGCCAGCGCGTGGTCGTGCCGGCAGCAGCCGATCGTTCGTCGGTGTACTTCGGTCACTAAGCAAGCCGTTCGCCGCGCGGCCGCCGGGCCGCCTGCAAAGCCGTAGCGAAAAGCCCGCACTCGTGTCGAGTGCGGGCTTTTTTGCGTGCGCGGCAAGCGTGGCGCGGGCTGACAATCCATCGCGTGTGCGCTAGCATCGCGGTCGGCATTGCCACGCTGCGGCGGCCGCGACGGAGGTCGCGCCCATCGGCCGGCGAGGTCGCGCACCGAGGCGCGGCGGCAAGCCCGGCATCACGTTCCACGACTTCAACGAAAACAAACAGGAGCATCCATGCGTGTCTTGACCGGTCTGCTGTGCGCGCTGGCGCTGACGGCGAACGTTGCCCATGCGCAGGCGAATTGTGCCGACGCGACGGATCAGGCGGCGATGACGGCGTGCGCCGATCGCGCGTACAAGAAATCCGACGCGGACCTGAACCGCACTTACCAGGCCGTCACCGCACGGCTGCGCGATGCGAAGCCGCTCGCGGAGAAACTCGTGAACGCGCAGCGCGCATGGATCGCCTACCGCGACGCCGAATGCAACTTCTCCAGCGCGAACGCCGAAGGCGGCAGCGTGTATCCGATGGTCGTGTCGACCTGCCTCGACGATCTGACCAAGACGCGCAACGAGACGCTGAAGGGTTATCTGTCCTGCGAGGAAGGCGATCTGGCCTGTCCGGTGCCGGGGAAGTAAGGCCGTGCAACGTCCGGCTGGCCCGCACGCCGCGCGGCCGGCACGGTGCGCCTAGACGTCGTCCGCTTCGTCGAGCAGCTTGTGCCGGATCGCGTAGCGGACCAGCGCCGCTTCGTGCGGCATCTGCATCTTTTCCAGAATCCGGGTCTTGTAGGTGCTGACCGTCTTCGCGCTCACGCACAGCGCCTGCGCGATCTCGGTCAGTGTCTGTCCGGCGGCGATCCGGCGGAACACGTCGAACTCGCGATCGGACAGCCGCTGGTGCGGCAGCGTCTCGGCCGGTTCGTTCAGGCTCTGCGCGAACTGCTCGGCCATCGCGAGACTCACGTAGACGCCGCCCGCTGCAACCTTGGTCACGGCGCCGACCAGTTCGGCGCTCGCGCTTTCCTTGGTCAGGTAGCCCGACGCGCCGGCGCGGAACGCGCGCACCGCGTATTGCTGTTCCGCGTGCATGGTCAGCACGAGCACGCGCAGCGCGGGCTTCTCGTCCTTGATCTGCTTGATCAGCTCGACGCCGTTGCGGCCCGGCATCGAAAGGTCGAGCACCAGCACCTGCGCGGGCGTCGAACGAATCAGCGCGATCGTCGACGGCCCGTCGCACGCTTCGCCGGCGACTTCGAATGCGGTGGCGTTCTGGAGAATGTGCCGCAGACCGTCGCGCACGAGCGTATGGTCGTCGGCGATGAGCACCTTGATCATGTGAGGGTGGTTTCCTGTTGAACGGTGCCGAGCGGGAACGCGACCGTGATCGAGAAGCCGCGTGCGAGCGCGGTATCGATCGTCACGCTGCCACCCAGCATGTGTGCGCGTTCGCGAATGCCGATCAGGCCGAACGACTTGTCCTCGTGGGCGGTGCCGCCCGGTGCCGCGCCGCGGCCGTTGTCCGCGACGCGCAGCACGCAGAAGCCTTCCTCGATGTCGAGCCGCAGCGCGACGCGCGTCGCATCCGCATGGCGCGCGACGTTCGTCAGCGCTTCCTGGACGATCCGGAACAGCGTGGTCGCCCCGGTGCTGGTGAACGTGAGCCCGCCCGTTTCGATGTGGCGTTCGACGTCGATGCCGTAGCGGTTCGTGAAGTCGTTCGCCAGCCACTCGATCGCGGGCACGAGGCCGAGATCGTCGAGCATCACGGGGCGCAGATCGGCTGCGATGCGCCGCACCGACGCGACGGTCGCGTCGATCAGCCGGCGCATGCCCTGCAGTTGCGACAGCACGTCGTCGTCGGGTTGCGCACGGTTCGGCGTGCGCAGTTGCTGCTCGATGACCGACAGGTCCATCTTCAGCGCGGTGAGCTGCTGCCCGAGGTCGTCGTGCAGTTCGCGCGCGATGCGGGTCTTTTCCTCTTCGCGCACGTTCTGCAGATTCGCCGACAGCTCGCGCAGTTCCTCGCGCGACTGCTTCAGCGCATTCTCGGCGCGCTGCCGTTCGGTGATGTCGCGCAGCATCACCGTGTAGAGCTTGCCCGACGCGTCGCGGATCTGCGAGATCGACGCCTCGATCGGGAATTCCTCGCCGTTGCCGCGCAGCCCGAACAGCACGCGCTGACGGCCCATTTGCCGCTCGGACACGCCCGTCACGCCGAACTGGTCGACGTGCTTCGCATGCGCGGCACGAAACCGCTCGGGGATGAAGCGCGACAGCGGCGCGCCGATCGCCTCCATCGCCGATACGCCGAATACCTGTTCGGCCATCGGGTTGAAGATCACGACCGTCTGCTTCTCGTCGATCGTGATGATCGCTTCCATCGACGAACGGATGATGCCCATCATCCGCGCCTCGTTCAGGATGCCGCGGCTGCTGGCGCCCGTATCCGCGGTGCCGGCGCGGCCGCGCAGCAACGCATGGACGAGTGCCGCGAACGCGAACGACGCGATCAACCCTGCGGCGAGCACCGTGCCCGCCGCGCGCTGCGCGCCGGTCGCGCTCGGGCGGCCGTCTGCGGAATAGGCGAGCGTCAAGACGGTCCCGCCGAAATTCAGCTGGTCGCTGCGCCGCATCAGGTCGGGCGATGCCAAAGCCTCGTCGGTCGTCGTCTCGGCGCTCGCGATCGGCCGAGGATCGTCGCCGGCGCTCATCCTCAGGTCGAGCCCGCGCTCCGCGTCGAGCGCGCGCTCGATCAGGCGATTCGGGCTCACCTGCGCGAACAGCACGCCGTCGGCGCCGGTTTCACGGGCGCCGGACTGTGCGGCGGTCGTGCGCGATGGAGCCGTGGCGGGCAGGAACAGCGTGAGGGTACGCGCATCGCGGGATGTGTCGTCGTCGGCCGAATGGATGCCGAGTGCGACATCGCCGGTCTGCAGCGTGCGCGCGAGGGGGGCCTGATCCGGCGCGCCGAAGCGCACGCCGGCCGAGCTCGACGCGGGCGCGCCGAGCGTCGCCACCGCGAGCGGGCCGGCCGGCATCGGCGCGTGGCCGGCGAGGGCGCTGCGCGCCGCGGGCGACAGCGGCGCATAGCCGAACTGCCGGATCGGCGAACGCCCGCTGTCGAGCTCGAGCGTGTCGGCATACCGGCGCCATTGCTCGGGCGTCATCTGTGGCGCGAGCGCGAACGCGCCGCGCGTGCTTTCGAGCACGGCGACGGCGGCTTGCAGCTCGTGGCGCAGCATCGCCGTCACGTGCGTCGTGCGTCGCTCGAAGCGCGTATGGACGGCGCCTTGCCACTGCTCGCGAACGAGCAGCGCAACGCCGAGCGACAGCGCCGCGCCCGCGAACAGCGCAACGACGCCAGCCGCGAGCGGCTGGCGTAACATGGTCTGGAAGCGCGTGGGCCCTCGGGCGTCACGCGGCGGGGTTCCACTGGCGGTCATTCGATGGCCATTCTGGTGTCGGGGCCGCCCGTGGCACTCGGGCGGCGCGGTATAACCGGGAAAAATCGCACCGGCCGCGTGCGGCATCTATTTTCAAGATGAAATTGTGCGCGTTTTACACGTTTTTTGTAATAGGGTCAGTTAAAAATGAGATAACCAGGCGGTGCAGCGGGCGTTCCGGCCGCGATTGACACGCGTCAACCGGTGCGTCCGCACGTGGGGCAGACTGTTCGGCAGGCGAGCCGGCATCGGGCCGGCTTGCGGTGACGGGGGCGTCGTTCGCGCGATGGGCGACGGGCTTCCGGTCGGAGGGCGGACCATGTACAAGCGGATTTTCGTCGGGCTCGATGGGGGCCCGAGTGCGCGTCTCGCGCTGAACGAGGCGATCCGGATCGCGGCGGCATCCGGCGGCGAGGTCACGTGCGCGTTTGTCGTCGAGCACCGGCCGCAGCTCGTCGACGTCGATGCGGGCTTCGCGGCCGAACACGACGGCGACGCGGCGGCAGCCGAAGCGGCGACGCTCGTGCTCGACGATGCGAAGGCGGCCCTCGCGCAGCGGCACGTGCCGGGCACCGTGCGCGCGCTCGACGCGTACGGGGAGGACATCGCCGCGGTGCTGATGCGCACGGCGGCCGAGGCCGGCGCCGATCTGATCGTGATGGGCACGAGCGGGCGGCACGGCCTGCGCCGGCTGCTGCTCGGCAGCGTCGCGGAATCGCTGCTGCGCGCGGCCGATCGGCCCGTGCTGCTGGTGCGCCACGACGAGCAGGCCGCGGCGCCGACTGCGTGACGACGCGGTGCGGCGTCGCGCCGTGAGCGGCGGGCAGGCGGCTGTCGCGCGGATGGCAGTGTGACGGCGGGTGCGGCGGTGCGTCCGCTGCATCGATCGACGTGCCGCCGATATCTTGCGCCGCTGCGTCGCTACGGTGTGATCGCGTAGCGCTGGTTGCGTCGCGTCCCGCACTTCTGGCAGCATCGCCCGGTGTTCGCTTCATCGTCGCGCGCCGCGTTCGGCGCGCGATCCAGTCGCCGCGTGCATGGCCGCGGCGATCGACGCAGCGGCACGCGACGTCGGCCGGTGGGGTTCCCGATTGGCCGGGCCGTGCGTCGCGTGCCCGGTTCAATCCTTCACCGACGTCATCCGCCATGCCGATCTCCGCCGCCGACCTGATTCACCAGTTCGATCTGCAGCCGCACTCCGAGGGCGGCTATTTTCGGGAAACCTACCGTGCGGCCGACACGGTCGTGCGTCCGGCCGACGGCGCGCCACGCGCGGCGTCGACCGCAATCTATTACCTGTTGTGCGACGGCGCGTATTCGTCGTGGCACCGGATCCGTTCCGACGAGGTCTGGCACTTCTACGCGGGCGATCCGCTCGAAGTGTGGGTGCTCGACGAGCACGAGGGGCTGACGATCCACCGGCTCGGCAACCCGCTCACGCATCCCGGCACCGTATTCCAGGCGGTCGTGCCGGCCGGGCGCTGGTTCGGCGCGCGCTGCGCGTCGCCGGAGCACGTCGCGCTCGTCGGCTGCACGGTCGCACCAGGGTTCGAGTTCGCGGAATTCGAACTCGCGGACGCGACGGTACTGGCCGCCACGTTCCCCGAATACGCGGAATACGTGGCGGGGCTCGCGCAGCGCCCCGACGCGTGAGCGCGGCGGCCGCCTCCAACCGTAGCTGTTCCGCGCGGTCCCGGCCAAACCCGTTTAGAATGCACGACTGTGCAGGATCGGCCGCGGACGTGCCGCGGCGATCGCTGTCAGCCGTATCGACGGCCTCCCCCGTGGCACGGTCAGCATGTCTTTCAGGAGCGCCGCCGTGTGGCACTTTCCCATTGCGATTCCCTCGTCGCTCGGCCCGTGGGCCGTGTTCGCGAGCGTACTGATCACGCAGCTCGGCGTGCCGGTGCCGGCCGTGCCGATGCTGATTCTCGGCGGTACGATGGCGGCGATGGGGCAGGCGTCCTGGACAAGCATGTTCGCGGCGGCGATCGGCGCGACGATGCTTGCCGATTCGCTGTGGTTCTTCATGGGCCGTACGCGCGGCCGTCGCTTGCTGAACGGCCTCGTGCGATTCTCGCTGTCGCTCGACACGACGCTGCGCTTCGCGCGTAATGTATTCGAAAGATACGGCGCGCCGCTGCTCGTCCTCTCCAAATTCCTGCCGGGCCTCGGCCTCGTGTCGGCGCCGCTGCTCGGCACGACCGCGATCGGCATCGGCGTGTTCCTGTTCTGGGATCTGGCCGGCGCGTCGCTGTGGGCTGCGTTCTGGCTCATCGGCGGCGCGGCCGTGCATGACCAGATCGTGCAGTTCGTGCTGTGGGTGCGCGCGAGCGGCGGTACGATCCTCGACGCGTTCCTCGCGATCTTCATCACGTTCCTGCTCTACCGCTGGGTGCGCCGCGTGCAGTTCCGGCGCTACCTCGCGCAGGTGCGCATCTCCCCGCCTCAGCTCGTCGAAATGATGACATCGAACGAGCCGCCGCTGATCTTCGATGCGCGGCCACGCGCGATTCGCGAACGCGAGCCGTATCGGATCGCCGGCGCGGTGCCCGTCGATCTCGATTCGCCGGACCTGCTGGATCCGGAACTGCTGAAGCGGCCGATCGTCGTGTATTGCGTGTGCCCGAACGAGGCAACGGCGAAGCGTCTGATCGCGAAGATGCAGCGCAAGAAGATGCTTCACAACATCAAGGCGCTGAAGGGCGGGCTCGACGCGTGGGAGAAGCACGGCTATCCGGTCGAGCCGCTGCCGGCCGATCTCGATTCATCGAGGTATTTCGTGCGGCCAGAGCATACGGCGCTCGCAGGCGAATATACGGTGCGGGCGACGTTGTCGAAATAAATCGTGCGCGGGATTCCGCGCACATCCCGATTTCGCCTCCGATTTCACACTTTCGCGCAGCAGGGCCAGGCGCCGGCCAGCCTCGGTCGCGTGAACCGCAACGGTGTGCCGGTGTACGGCGTCGCCGTGTCGGTCGCGCTGTTGCTGATCGGCGTGCTGCTCAACTATCTGGCGCAGCAGCAGGTGTTCACGTGGCTGACGTCGGTGTCGACGTTCGGTGCGATCTGGACGTGGTGCGTGATCCTGATCGCACAGATGCGCTTTCGCCGCACGCTGTCGGCCGACAGGATCGCGCGCCTGCCGATCCGCGTGCCGTTCTATCCGCTCGGTTCGTTCATTGCGCTCGGGTTTCTCGCGCTGGTCGTCGTGCTGATGGCCTTCACGCCGGACACGCGTGTCGCGCTCGTGATCGGCCCGGCGTGGATCGTGCTGCTCGGCATCGCATTCGCGGTGTTCTATGCGAACCGCGCGGGCGCGCCCGCGTCGACGAAGTCGTAAGCAAACCGGGCAAAAGTCGCCGCGCCGCGCGCCGCGCGCCGCGCGCGCGGCGGCGCATCGCGGCCCGCACGTGTATTGATCGCGATCATGCACGTGGGGGCCGGACGACATATGCTGTTTGAATCGCTTGTCCACGCTTCGCGTGGCCGTCCGCCGTTCCCTGCGACCGCGTCGGCCGTTCGTCCGCCGCGCGCAGCCGCCCGCGCGAAGCTCCGGTCGTCGTCCGCGACGACGCGTCCGCCAGGAGACCTTCGCCATGCAATCCAGCCCGACCATCCCGCCGCTCGCTCGAATTTCGCTGGCCGTCGACCTGACGCCTGAGTCGCTGGCCGCCGCGCGCTACATGCGCACGCTGCTGCGTCCCGGCATGCAGGTGCGCATCGTCTGCGCGATCGACAATCCGCGTCTCGTGCTGCCCGACATTCCGCGCGTCGACGCGCTGCTGACCTCGGCGCGCGAGGAGATGACGCGCGAAGCGCAGGCCACGCTCGAGCGCATCGCGGCACTGTTCGCCGGGAGCGGCGCGGAGATCGAACAGGTGATCATCGATACGTCGGTCACGGGCGGCACGGTGGCCGATGCACTCGCGAACGACACGTCGGCATCGCACGCCGACGTGCTCGTGGTCGGCGCCAATCCGCACCATGGACTGTTGCGGCTCGTCGAGGGCGCGGTGTCCGACACGCTGGCCTCGCGCGCACGCTGCGCGCTGCTGATCGTACCCGCCAACTACACGCGGCCGTCGGAAGGACCGCTGCAGCGCCTGATGTTCGCCGTGGACGGCAGCGAGCCGTCGCTGCATGCAGTGCGCGTCGGGCTCGGCTTCGCGGCGCCGACGACGCTGCTGTATGCGGCGTATGTCGTCGATCGCGCGGTTCGTCTGACGGATCTCGTGCCGGTGCGCGCGCTCGAGGATGCGTATCGCGCGGAGGGCGAGGATGCGCTGGCACGGATCGGCCCGCTGTTCCATGCAACGGGGAACCCGACCAAGCGCGGCATTGTCGAAACGCGTCCGACCAGCGACGACGTCGCCCATGCGCTGATGCGCGACGCGGTGCACTGGCATGCGGAACTGCTGGTGGTCGGCACGCACGGCCGGCGCGGCATCGCCGCCTGGCTGATCGGCAGCGTGGCGCGCCGGATCGCGCATCTCGCGCAGGTGCCGGTGCTGCTCGTGCGCGGCGCGGAGTGAAAATCGCGACGCAATGGTGGCGAAGCGGACTTTCGTTGATCTGGATCAGAATCGCCGTGCGCCTCGCATGAGATGGTGACAGAACGTCCGGGGCGGCGGGTTGCGCGTCGTCCGTGTGCGACGCGGCGATTCGACACGTCGGGTCGAGAGCCGCGCGAACGGGCGCATATCCGACGCTGTTGTTCGCGCTTCAACCGATTTCCGGAGTCGTGCCACGCAGCGCGTGGCGCATCAGCCGATCACGAACTCTCTGGCGCGAGGGTAGGCAGCCGACGGCTGCCTTGGAACGACGGACGGGGTGATTTTCACCCCGTCCGCTTCCTGGCCCCGTGCAAACTACTTTCCTCGCAGGTATTGTTTTGCCCGATGCCGCCGTGCGGAACGGCGTGTGGCGGCACGCGATGTGCTGGCGTGCAGCGGTCGTTGCCGATTGGCGTGACAGCCTTCGTCTCCATCGCGCAGCCCCCGTGCCGCATCGGTTGCGTTCGGCTTCTTTCGGTCTTTACACGCGGTGAGGCGCTCGCAGGTCGTGCCGGCTGCGGGCGCCGCGGCATACGCGTGCGCGCCGACGCTCGCCATGCAGCCGTCCTCGTCCGCCCGGCATGCGATTGCGCAGCCGTGGCCAGCCGGGGCGCGTCTTGCGGCGCGGCATCACGACGACCGGTGCGTCGGCACCGGCCCGCGCGCAGAGGGCGGCGGCGAAGCGCTGCAGCGCGAGCACCGACCCCGCGACACTCTGGTATTTCTCGCGGCCGATCTGCCCGTCGAGCGTGACGAGTAAGCCCGATTCGCGCGCGAGCGCGAGCAACGCGTCGAGATCGTCGGGCGGGCGGATTGCGACCGGCGCGGCAGTCGCGAACAGCATGCGTGTGCGCCGCTGTCCGTCCCGCGCCGGGAAGTTGCGATGGGCCATGATGGTCTCCTGCGCCCGACCCCGCGTGCCGGCTCGATGGCCGGCTGAGCGATGACCGGGTATGAACGCTTGGTTCATGATGTCAGTATCCGCCGGCCAGGTCGCGTTGCCAATCGGCGCGGGCTGAAGTCGCTGTCAGACATTGCGCGCGCGGTATCGGAATCCGCTGACACGCAGGGCCGACGATCGGTTGCGGCGGCGCAAGGCGGGCCGTCACGCGATGTGCGGCACCCCGACCCGGTGCATTCGAACAGACGAATCGCGGCCGGTGATCATCGCTTGACGCGGGATTTCGGCCGGTCTAAGTTTCCCGATGCCTCGGCGTCGCGCGACGGTTCGTCGTACGCGCGATCGGCGGTGCCGCGCCTCGGGGGGCGTGGGCAATCCTTCCAGTCATTCGCGGGCCACGCGCGCCGCGAATCCTGCGCACGAGCCGATCCAGCGACGGATCGGCGCGGCGGCACGCGACGTGCCGTTGATCGTGCGCAAACACGCTTCGGCGCATCGTACGCCGGGCGGCTGTCCAGTCTCTAATCTTCCGGTAGCGTCATTTTCCTTTCGTTCCTCGACCGTCAGGAGCTCGTCGATGTCACAGGACAATCTGCTTGATGCTTTGAAGGCTGTCGCCGAAGAGCGCGCGATCGGCGCCGACCAGTTGCGCACGATGCTCGACGACGAAGTGCGGGCGTTGTCGTCCGATGCCCGCGTGCACGACTACATCCACGTGTTCGCGATCCGCCACCTGCGCGAACGGATGCGCAGACAGGACGAACTCGAGCGCGACACGCCAGCCAGTACGCCGAACCGGGAGCCGGATACGAGTACCAGTCGGCGTCTGTAAGGAGGCCCGCCGCGGCCAGCGCCATTGACGCCGGGACCGCGGCCGACTGCCGACCGACGCCGACGCGCAGGCATGCCGTATCGGCAACCGCTGCGCGCAAGCGTGCCGACAACGCCCCCGCGGCCGCCGGCGTTTTTCGTCATACGTTTCATCGAATCGACACAACGGCCTCAAGTTAGCGGCGCGAATGCCGTTTACCCGGTGAATTCGTCCACCGGGCGTTCGCGCTCCCTTACCGAGTCGTTGCCATGCTCTCGTCCCTCCGCACCCGCATTCTTGCAGCGTGCGTCGCCATCGTCGTATTCGCGCTCGTCGCCACCACGCTGATCAATTACTTCATCGCACGGACGTACAACGACGATGCGATCGACCGAAACTTGAGATCCGTCGCCAGCGGCCACGTTGTCGGCATCGGCGACTGGGTCGCGACCCGAAGCCGGATGATCGCGTCGCTGCAGGACGCCGCGCTGTCGCCCGATCCGCTGCCGGTGTTCAAGCAGATGGCCGCGGCCGGCGGCTTCACGAATGTGTACGCGGGCTATGCGGACAAGACGTTCCGTTTCTCCGACCCCACCGGCATCCCGCCCGACTACGATCCGACCGGCCGCCCGTGGTACAAGCAGGCCGCACAGGCCGGCAAGCCGGTCGTCACGCCGCCGTACGTCGATGCGGGAACCGGCAACCTGGTCGTCACGTTCGCGGTCCCGATCCTGCGCGACGGCGCGCTGAAGGGTGTCGTCGCGGCCGACGTCGCGATGGACAGCGTGATCGCGAACGTGAAGTCGATCCACCCGACGCCCGCGAGCTTCGGGATGTTGATCGACAGCAGCGGCCACGTCGTCGCGCATCCGGACGCGAAGCTTACGCTGAAGCCGGTCGCCGACGTGTCGCCCGATCTCGGCGGCATGGGCGCCGCGTCGCTCGCCGCGGCCGTCGCGCCGGTCGAAGTGCACGTGGGTGGCGACGCGAAGCTGGTGCGCGCGCAGGCCGTGCCGGGCACCGACTGGTACGCGCTGGTCCTGCTCGACAAGTCGGAAGCGACGGCAGGGATGCGCTCGCTGCTGACCGCGTCGCTGATCACGCTGGTGGTAATCGTGGGCGTCGCGTCGCTGATCGTCGGCGCGATCACGGCAACCGCGTTCCGCCGGCTGTCGCAGGTGCGCCAGGCGATGGCGTCGATCGGCTCGGGCACCGGCGACCTGACGCAGCGCTTGCCGGCCGAAGGCCGCGACGAAGTCGCCGACATCGCGCGCTCGTTCAACAGCTTCGTCGACAAACTGAACGACGTGATGCGGCAGATCCGCGACGCGAGCGAATCGGTGCGCACGGCCGCGAACGAGATCGCCGCGGGCAACCAGGACCTGTCGTCGCGGACCGAATCGGCGGCGGCGAGCCTCGAGGAAACGGCTGCATCGATGGAAGAGATCACCGCGACGGTCGGCCAGTCGGCGGCCGCTGCCAGCCAAGCCGACGAACGGGCGGCCGCCGCGTCGCGCATCGCGTCGCACGGCGGCGTGGTCGTGTCGGACGTGGTGTCGACGATGGGGAAGATCGAGGAAGCGTCGGGCCGGATCGGCGACATCATCGGCGTGATCGACGGGATCGCGTTCCAGACCAACATCCTCGCGCTGAACGCGGCGGTGGAAGCCGCGCGTGCCGGCGAGCAAGGGCGTGGTTTCGCGGTCGTCGCGCAGGAAGTGCGCAGTCTCGCGCAACGCAGCGCTCAGGCCGCGCGCGAGGTGAAAGTGCTGGTCGAGTCGACGGTGGCGAGCGTGTCGGCCGGGTCGGGACAGGTGCGCCAGGCCGGCGACACGATGCGTGAAATCGTGTCGAACGTCGCCAATGTGACGACGATCATCTCCGAGATCACGCACGCGGCGAACGAGCAGACGCGCGGCATCCAGGAAGTGAACCGCGCGGTCACGCAACTCGACGAAATGGTGCAGCAGAACGCGGCGCTCGTCGAGCAGTCGACCGCTGCGGCGACCGCGCTGCAGACGCAGGCGAACGCGCTTGCGACGACGGTCGGGCAGTTCAAGGTCGCGTGACCTGCATCGCGTGATGCGGGCCGGATCGCTGCGCGCCACGCGCGCGGCGACGCTCAGCCGTGGCCGCCGTCGCGCATCAGCGCCAGCCGGTTGTAGAGCGTTTTCAGGCTGATGCCGAGCGCTTTCGCCGCTTGCGGCTTGTTGCCGTCGAAGTGCCGTAGCGTCGCCGCGATGAAACGCTGCTGCGCGTGGTGCAGCGTCGCGCCGAGCGGCAGCGCCATCGCATCGTCCGATGTAAGGTCGGGCAACATCGTCGGCTTGGGCAGCGCGACGTCGATGCCGTCGTCCGCGAGGATGTACGCGCGCTCGATCGTGTTGTGCAGCTCGCGCACGTTTCCTGGCCACGAATACGCACGCAGCGCGGCGATCGCCGCGTCGGTCAGGCGCTTGTGCGAGTGGTGCCGCACGTTGAGCGCATCGACAAGCTCGTGCGCGATCGCCTCGACGTCGCCGTTGCGCTGGCGCAGCGGCGGCACGTACAGCGCGAACGCGGCGAGACGGTAGAACAGGTCCTCGCGCAGCCGGCCGTCGCGCACGGCTTCGGCGGGATTGTGACGGGTCGCCGACACGATGCGCACGTCGAGTGGAATCGACTCGGTGCCGCCGACCCGCACGATCGTGTTCGATTCGAGCGCGCGCAGCAGCTTCACCTGCAGCGACGCGGGCATCTCCGCGATCTCGTCGAGCAGCAGCGTGCCGCCGAACGCGGCTTCGAAGAACCCTTCGCGTTGCGCGATCGCGCCGGTGAAGCTGCCCTTCTCGTGACCGAACAATTGCGCTTCGGCGATGTCCGCCGGAATCGCGCCGCAGTTGACGGGGACGAATGGCCCGTCGCATCGCGCGCTCAGATCGTGCAGTCGCCGCGCGACGATATCCTTGCCGACCCCGCTTTCGCCGGCAATCATCACGCTGGCGCGGGTCGGAGCGATTTTCTCGATACGGCCGAGCAGCGTGCGCATCGCCGCGGAGCGGCCGGACAGCCGGCGCGCGTCGGCGCGTGGCTTCGGACGGTTTGCAGAGTCGACCATAGGCGTTCAGCGGGCCGTTTTGAAAATCGGCACCGCGCACTCCCTTCTTTGCAATATCTATCATCGACAGCGAAACCGCACGGAAGGTGCCGCGATTTAGAAATTTCCAATGTCGGGTGCGACGACGGAAGAAATATGCGATCGCTGGGGCACGATGCCGACAGGCGGCTGCCGATGCCGCCCCATGGTGCTTTTTTACAGCCGAGGTATGAAAAATCGAAAGACTCCTGCCATCGCGTTCTCGGCAAACGCGACCGGCGGCTGAGCGACGCGGCGCGACGGCACGTGCAACACCCGGCTTTGCCGCGAAGTCGCCACGCGCCATGCGGCGGGTACGCGCGTTGCGAAGGCTCGTAGGCTCGCCCGGTCCGCTCGAGGGCATATCGTCGAGCGACGGTCGCAGGGCGATGCAGGGAAACGATGAGAACCTTTACCCGCGAGCTGTTTCGGCAGGGCGCATGGGTCGTGCTGGCCGTCGGGCTGGCGTCCGCGCTGCAAGTGTGGGCGATTCACGCCGTCGGGATGCGTGAACCGTTTGCACCGCTGCCTTTCTACGTCGGTGTCGCGGCCGCGGCCTGGCTGACGTCGTTCGGCGGCGGTCTGGCCGCGACCGCCGCGAGCGCGGCCGTGATCGGCGCGTTGTGGTGGCGCGATGTGCCGCTGCTCGCGCTGCTGATGCGGGCCGGCGTCTTCGTTGCGATCGGTTTCGTCGAATGCATGCTCGTGCTGGCCGTCAAGCCGCTGCTCGCGAACGACCGGCTGCGCGGAGCCGACGATGCCGAAGACGATGACGCGCGCCCGGCGAGCCGCGAACCGGCGCGCGCGCCGCTCGCACTCGACGACATCCTGCTGCGCCGCGTGGTCGACGCATCGCCCGACGCGATCGTCGGCGTCGATGCCGCACGGCGGATCACGAGCTGGAACCCGGCGGCGCGGCGCCTCTTCGGCATCGACGTCGCGGCGGTGATCGGACACGACGTCACGACGTTGATCGCGCCGCGCTGGCTGCGGCTGCATCCCGTTCCTGCGTCGTTCGCGAACGCGCGCGCGCCCACCGGCCCACTCGACATCCTGTGTGTACGTCGCGACGGCGGCCGCTTTCGCGCGACCTTCGCGGCAGCGCCGATCGTCGATGCGCAAGGCAACTGCACCGGCCTGTCGATGACGCTGCGCGAGGCGCACGAACGCCGCGACGAGCGGCGCGAACTGCGCTCGCTGCGCGGCGTGCGCGACGCGCGCGTGCAGGCCGACGAATCGAACCGGTTGAAGGACGAACTGCTGGCGACCGTGTCGCATGAATTGCGCACGCCGCTGAACGTGATCTACGGTTGGGTCGAGGTGCTGCGCAGCGCCGACGCCCAGGGCTTGGCGCATCAGGCGATCGACGCGATCGATCGTAGCGCGCGGTCGCTGTCGCGGATGGTCGGCGACCTGCTCGACGCGTCATCGTTCGCGACGGGCCGGATGCGGCTCGAACGCACGCCCGTCGACCTGGTGCGCGCCGTGAACGAGGCAGTTCGCGAGCTGGACGCGAGCGCGGAGGCGAACGGACTCGAACTGTCGACCGCGTGCGCGATGTCCAACTGCGTGATCTACGCGGATGGCGAGCGCATTCGCCAGGTGCTGTCGAATCTGCTGTCGAACGCGATCAAGTTCACGCTGCCGGGCGGCCACATCAAAGTGTCGCTGACCCGGGCCGGCGCGCGCGTGCGGCTGTCGGTCGCCGATACGGGGCAGGGCATTTCCGCGGATCGCCTGCCGCATCTGTTCGATACGTTCAACCGGCCGGAAGGCGCGTCCGCGTCGCCGAAACGCGGCCTCGGGCTCGGCCTGTCGATCGTGCGCAACATCGCGCGGCTGCACGGCGGCGAGGTGGCGGCCGCGAGCGAAGGCGTCGGGCGTGGCACGACCGTGACCGTCATGCTGCCGGTGGACTGGCGCGCGGACGATCTGATCGGCCAGCCCTTGCGGCCGAGCGGGGCGTCGACGGCGGTGGCGCTCGACGGCCAGCGCGTGCTGGTGGTCGACGACGATGCGACGTCGCGCGAGAGTCTTGCGGCGGCGCTCGAAACGCTGGGTGCCCAGGTGTCGACCGCGCAATCGGGGCGCGACGCGCTCGACGCGGTCGCGCGGCAGCACCCGAGCGTCGTGCTGTCCGATCTCGCGATGCCGGACGGCGACGGCTTCTGGCTGCTCGACCACATCCGCCATTTGCCGAACGCCGGCGGGCGTCTGCCCGTCGTCGCGGTAACCGCACACGCGGGCGCGGACCGGAACCGCGTGATGGCCGCCGGCTTCGACGCGTTTCTCGGCAAGCCGGTCGACATGCCGACACTGGCCAGCGTGATCGTCGACGTGGCGGCCGCCGGACGGCACCGCTGACGCCCGGCGGCCTCCGCAACACCCGCCAGGAGGCGCGATGAAGAGATCGAACAACACGCAGCGCGACGACCCGGGCGGCAAGCCGGCACGCTCCGGGCGCATGCCGCTGATCGTGCGGATCCCGTTCGCCGGAAATGGCTGCTTGCTCGTATCGGGCGTGCTCGCCGCGTTATGCGCGTCGGCATTCACGCCGGCGCATGCGCAGGCGCCGCCAGCATCGTCCGTTCATGTCGCGCCGGGCGTCGTCCGTCCCGGCGAGACCGCCGACGAGGCGGACATGACGCGGCGGCCGAACGGCATCGACGCGGAATTCGTCGACAAGGCAGGCATCGTCGGCAAGACGGCGCTGGAGGCGAGCCAGCTCGCGCTCGATCGGTCGTCGAATCCGGACGTGAAGGCCTTCGCGCGCCGGATGGTGGGCGATCAGGTTCGCATGGCCGCGGAATTGCGCCGGCTCGGCGCGCAAAAGGGCCTGCCCGTGCAGACGCGCATGCTGGTCGATCCGGGGCTGACGGCCCTGCGAACCATGCGTGGCGACGCATTCGACAAGGGTTACATCGCGCTGGCGGGACCGAACGCGCACGAGGCGGCAATCAGGCTCTACGAAGCCGAAGCGCGCAACGGTCACGACCCGCAGCTTCGCGCGTTCGCGGCAGACACGCTGTCGACGCTGAAGGCGCACCTGCGCGCCGCGCGCGCGCTCGAGCGTTCGATCGCGGCCGCGCACTGATCCGCACGGCGGCCGCGCGCGTCTGTCGCGTCGGTCAGTGGCGTCGCGTGCCGCTCTCCGGGCCGTTCGGAGACGCCTCGTATGGCGGCGAGTCGAGCGCCGTCTCGCCTTCCTCGATCAGCCAGTACGGCGACGCGCCGTAGTGCGCGTGCAGCGCCTCGGCCCACGCGGGATCGGCCATCGCCGGCCAGCGGTCCTTCGCGAAGCCCGGTGCGTCGCGCACCCGTTCGGTCGGAACGGGCAGCACGAAGCAGCGGCGCTCGACGTCGAGCGTCAGCACGTTCCACGGCACCGCGAGCAGCTTGTCGCCGATCCCGGCAAATCCGCCCGACGACACGACCGCGTACGCGATGCGGCCCGAGTGGACGTCGAGCATGATTTTCGTGACCTTGCCGATATCGTCGCCGTCGATCGTCAGCACGCGATCGTTTTCCAGCGTGCCGGCGGCCATCACGTCCGGCCCCGGCCCGCCGGCCGAACGGCCGCGGTCGCCGACAATGCGCGCCTGTGTGCGCGACGGTCTGTCCGTTGTCATCGCTTTTCTCCTGGTCGAAGCGGCACGGCGCATACGGCGCGCGGGCTGCACGGATGGGGGGCGCTCAGCGGCGGCGCGGCAGGGACACGTCCTCGAGCGTATTCGCCAACTCGTCGCGCGCCGGGCCGCCCGCGCGCGTCGCGATGTCGCCGAGCGACACCATGCCGACGATCTGGTGGTTGGCGTCGAGCACCGGCATCCGGTGCAGCTGTATGTCGGCCATCCGCTGCTGCACGTCGCCGACGCCGTCGTCCTCGACGCACCACTGCACCGGCGCCGATGCGACCACTTTCACGGGGGTATCGGGCGGATGCCCGCGCGACAGCGCGCGTACCGCAAGGTCGCGGTCCGTCACGATCGCGACGAGCCCGGTGCCGTCGCACACCGGCAGCACGCCGATGTCGAAGCGCTGCATCAATTCGGCTGCATGGCGAATCGTGTCGGTGGGCGCGACGCACACCACGTCGCGCGACATGATTTCATTGACGCGATACATGAACGCCTCCTTCGTGAGCGAGACGATGCGGGAGCAGGACGCGTGCCGCGTTCAATCGACAGGTGCCGGACCTGCGCGGCCGTGCCACGGAGAAATTTGCCAGCCGGGTTGTACATCTTCCACGGCGGCAGCCGTGGCCGGGCCGCGCGCTGCGCTCAGTGGCCGACGCCCGTCATCACGACGATGGCGAGCACCAGCGCGCTCTCGATCGCGGCCAGCGCCGCGACGCCCGCGGCACCGCTGACTTCGTGCCATGCACGTTCAATGCGTTTCATCAGTTCGCTCCGGTTGAGCCGGCCCGTTGCCGCGCTGCCGCGCATCGCGGGCCGGGTGCCGCCGTCAGCCGTGATCGCGGGGCGGTGGCGGGGCGTCGGGCGCGCGACGTTCGCGCTCGCCTGACGGCCTGGCGGGGTCGATGCGGGTTGCGCCGCCGACGGCGGGCGGATCGCTTGCCGGGAACGTCTCCTCGAGCCCTTCGTCGATGCGTTCCTCCGTCTTGTCTTTGGACGGCTTGCGCGACGTGGCCAGCGGGAGCGGGCCGGCAGCCGGTGACACGGCGTTGCGGCTGCCGGGGGCGGATGCGGTCATGATCGAACCTCCTTACGGGTACGAGGAGCGCAAGCGCCGTGCCCGCGCGGCGCGGGCGGCATGACACTTGCAGTCGTCGAGGCGGCCGGGCGGGCGACCATTCGGGCTGCCCGCAGCCGGTATGGACGAGAGGACATCGTGATGATTGAACCCAGGGAAAGGATACGTTACGACGCGAGCGTGTGTAGCGGCGATTTCCGTGATGTGCGCGAACGGTTCGACACATGCGCGGCGGCCCCGCCGGGCAGGCACATCCGTTGCGCGTGCTCGCCACGCCAATCGACACGCGCGAGCCGCCGCGCAGGAGTGACATGAGCACGCGATCCATGCTGCACCGTCCCGAGCCGACGCCCGACGTCGATCCCGACCCGGCGCTGCCCGAGCACGACGATCCGTTCGATCCGCCCGTGCCCCCGGGGCAGCCGCTAGGCGATCCGCCATCGCAGCCGCCGCCGATGCGAATGCCGGGCGGGCACAGCCAACCACGGCCGGCCGCGCGAACACTGAAAGGAGGACCATCATGGACATTCACGTGCAATCGCCCGACAAGCGCGCGATCGCCCAGGTGCTGGGCCGTTATTTCGAGTCGCGTTCGCTGCGCTATCACATCGAGGAGTTGCCGGGCGGCGTGCTGCATATCGGCTTTCGCGCGAGCGGGCGACCGGTCGCGGTCACCGTGTCGTTCGACGACACCGCCTACGACACCTACACGCACTGGGACGCGAGCCAGAAGCAGCTCGCGCTCGGGCGTCTCGCCGACGGCTTCTCGCGCATGATGGCGAAGCGCAGTCCGGCCGCGCTGGCCGGCGACTATCACGTCGAGCGTTTCTGATTCCGCAATCCTGAACCGGTTCATGCCGGAAATCGGCAAAGTGCCCGTGTTCAACGGGCGCTTTGCGGCTTCGCCGCGCGTCGCGTAGGATGATGACAATTCAGCGCACGCTACGTTCGCGCCGTCGGCTGCCTGCCGTTGCAGCCGATCGGGATGCGACGCGCTTTCCCTTAGGTTCGTTTCGTGCAACCGACGGAGATCGCCTTGATGACCGTTGCCCGCCCGTTGTTGTCGCCCGGCATCCGCCGGGTCGTGTCCGGCCTGTCGGCCTTCGCCGTGCTGGCGGCGGCAGATGCCCGCGACGCGTCGGCGCAGACGCCTTCGCCGCTCGGCGAATGGCAATACTCGGCAGGCGTCCCGCTGCAGAAGCTGTTCAGCCCGACGGTTCCGACGTGGCAGGTCAGCGTGGGCGCGGCGATGACGCTCCAGCCGCGCTACGCGGGTTCCGATCGCTACCGCGTGATGGGCGGCCCGAATGTGGACGTGCGCTATCGCGACCTGTTCTTCCTGTCGACGGGCGAGGGGCTCGGCGCGAACGTGCTGCGCGGGCCCAACTGGCGCGTGAGCCTGTCGGTGGGCTATGACCTCGGGCGCCGCTCGGCCGACGACCTCGACCACCTGAACGGGCTCGACAACATCAACGCGGCGCCGGTGATGAAGCTCGCGGCCGATTACGTGATCTCGAAGGATTTTCCGCTCGTGCTGCGCGCCGATGTTCGGCGCAGCATCGGCGGCTCGAACGGCTGGATCGGCGATTTCTCCGCGTACATGCCGATGCCGGGCAGCAACGAGCACTTCTTCTGGTTCGCCGGGCCGACGGTGTCGTTCGCCGATTCGCGCTACATGAACAGCTGGTTCGGCGTGAACCCGGGTGCGTCCGCGCGTTCGGGGCTGCCGACCTATTCGTCGGGCGCGGGGATGAAGTCGTTCGGCGCCGGCGTGACGATGGTCTGGTTCGTCAACAAGCACTGGTTCGTGACCATGGATGGCGCGATCGAACAGCTCGTCGGCCGCGCAAGGCGCAGCCCGATCACGCAGCAGTCGACGAACGGCGTGTTCGACATGTCGGTGAATTACCAGTTCTGATCGGATCGGCGCCGGCAAGGCGGCCGGACGGCGCCGCGGCATGCAGCATTTTTCGTCACATTTGATATGATTCCGACCTGTACAAACGTACAGTGATCGATCCCCGTGACGCCTGCATCGCCGACGCCCCCGGCGTTTTACTACCTGACCAATTTCGAACGCGCGCTGGCCTGGCTCGGCGAGCGTTACGACGACCTGCTCGATGCGCGCGAACACGCGTTTCTTCGGGATTTCGCACAGTTGCCAAAAGTGTCGCGCGCGCTGCTCGTGCGCACGCTGATGCGCAGCGGGTCCGACTTCCGTGCGAGCAAGCTGGTGTATGACGAGATCGGCAGCACGCTCGACGCGGCCACGCCACTCGTCGAGCTCGGCTGGGTCGATCCGGCGCCCGCGCTCACGCTCGACGAGCTGTTCGCGCTGTCGACCAAGGCCGATCTCCTGAAGGTGTTCCCGTCGCTCGGCGCGCACGCGGGCGAGCGCAAGCCCGACTGGCTCGAACGGCTGCGGCCCGCGCACGACGTGGCGCAGCCGCTCGACGCCTGGTGCGCGCAGGCCGACGATCGCGTGCTGCGCGTGACGGTCGGCGCACTGTGCGACCGGCTGCGACTGATGTTCTTCGGCAATCTTCATCAGGACTGGAGCGAATTCGTGCTCGCCGATCTCGGCGTGTTCCAGTACGAAAGCGTGCCGTTCGCGCCGTCGTCTCGCGCGTTCCAGCAGCGCGACGACATCGAGACGTATCTTGCGCTGCAGACCTGCCGCGAAGCACTCGATGCGTGGCCCGACGACCTGCCGTTCGACGCTCTGCTGCAGGCGATCGACGCGGTCGGCTGCGTGCAGCCGTGGCTCGCGACGCGCCGCGCGAAGCTGCTGTTCACGCTCGGGCAGACCTGCGAGCGCCGCGCCGACTGGACCGCCGCGCTGGACGCGTATGCGCGCAGCGCGTGGCCGGGCAGCCGGCACCGGCGCATTCGCGTGCTCGAACGCTGCGGACGCGACGACGATGCGCTCGCGCTGGCGCTCGAGGCGCGCAGCGCCTTCGAAAGCGACGAGGAGCGTCAGCGCGTCGAGCGGATGCTGCCGCGCCTGCAGCGCCGTCTCGGGCAGCGGGTTGAACGCGCGGGCAGCGCGCCTGACGTGCCGCGCGAGACGCTCGTGCTTGCGCGCCCCGACGCGTTCGTCAGCGTCGAATACGCGGTGCGCGACCACCTTGCACGGCCCGACACGCCGGTTCACTACGTCGAGAACACGCTGATCAATTCGTTGTTCGGGTTGCTGTGCTGGGAGCCCGTGTTCGCGGCCGTGCCCGGCGCGTTCTTTCACCCGTTCCAGCGCGGCCCGGCCGACCTGCACGCACCCGATTTCGCGGTACGCCGCACCGCCGCCTTCGCCGCCTGTTTCGCGCAACTCGATTCGGGCGCGTACCGCGACACGATCCGCCGGCACTACGCCACGAAGATGGGGTTGCAATCACCGTTCGTGTTCTGGGGCGTGCTGACCGACGAACTGCTCGACGAGGCGCTGGCATGCCTGCCGCCCGAGCACCTGCGGCTGTGGTTCACGCGCCTGCTCTCGGATATCCGCAGCAACCGCTCGGGGCTGCCCGACCTGGTCCGTTTCTGGCCCGGCGAGCGGCGCTATGAACTGATCGAGGTGAAGGGCCCAGGCGACCGGCTGCAGGACAACCAGACGCGCTGGCTCGCATACTGCATCGCGCATGCCATGCCGGTGCGCGTCGTCGATGTCGAATGGGCGGGCGCGGGCGAGGGCGTCCGGCAGGACGAAGCGGCGGGGTTGTCCGCGTGAGCTATGTCGTCGCGGTGCGGGCGATGTGCGAGTTCACCGCGCGGCGCGGCGATCTCGACTTGCGCTTCACGCCCGCGCCGACCGCGCTCGAAGGCATCGCCGGTCACGGCGCGGTCACGTCGAAGCGCGGCGCACGCTATGAAACCGAGATCGCGCTGACCGGCACGTGGGGCACGCTGACCGTGCGCGGGCGCGCGGACGGCTACGATCCCGTCGCGAACCGGCTCGAGGAGATCAAGACCTATCGCGGCAGCCTCGACGCGATGCCGGCCAACCATCGCGCGCTGCACTGGGCGCAGGCGAAGGTCTATGCGCACCTGATGTGCGACGCACGCGGCCTCACGGAAATCGAGGTCGCGCTCGTGTATTTCGACATCGTGTCGGAGCGCGAGACCGTGCTGACGGAGACGCTCGGCGCAAGCGCGCTCGCCGCGTTCTTCGCCGAGCAGTGCGCGTGCTTCGTCGGCTGGGCCGAGCGCGAGACCGCGCATCGCGCGGCTCGCGACGCGGCGCTGCGTGCGCTGACGTTTCCGCACGGGCAATTCCGCAGCGGTCAGCGCGAGCTGGCCGTATCCGTCTATCGGGCGGCGCGCGACGAACGCTGCCTGATGGCGCAGGCGCCGACCGGCATCGGCAAGACGCTCGGCACGGTGTTCCCGCTGCTGAAGGCATGCGGTGAAGGCGAGCTTGATCACGTGTTCTTCCTGACCGCGAAAACGCCCGGCCGGGCGCTCGCGCTCGAGGCGGCGACCACGCTTGGCGCCGGCACGCCGGCGCTGCCGCTGCGCGTGCTGGAACTCGTCGCGCGCGACAAGGCGTGCGAGCATCCGGACCGCGCGTGTCACGGCGAATCGTGCCCGCTCGCGCAAGGCTTCTACGACCGGCTGCCGGCAGCGCGCGACGCGGCGATCGCCACCGGGTTGCTCGATCGCGACACCGTGCGCGAGGCGGCCCTCGCACACGACGTCTGTCCGTACTACCTCGCGCAGGAGCTTGCGCGCTGGTCGGACATGATGATCGGCGACTACAACTACTACTACGACGGCAGCGCGATGCTGCATACGCTCGCGCAGCAGAACCAGTGGCGTGTCGGCGTGCTCGTCGACGAGGCGCACAACTTGCTCGATCGCGCCCGCAAGATGTACAGCGCATCGCTCGACCCGTTCGCGTTCGCGGCCGCGCGCGAGGCCGCACCCGCGGCTCTGCGCAAGGCGTTCGACCGGCTCGCGCGCGCGTGGGGCACGCTCAATCGCGCACAGTCCGAGCGCTACGCGGCGTATCCGGAGATTCCCGGCCCGATCGTGACGGCCGTGCAGAACCTCGTCGCGGCGATCGGCGAACACCTGACCGATGCGCCGCGTGCGAACGGCGACGCGCTGTTGCGCTTTCATTTCGAGGCGATCCAGTTCGGTGTGCTCGCCGACGCGTTCGACGGCGCGTCGATCTTCGACGCGACGCTGCACGGCGAGCCGTTGCCGCGCCAGTCCGGGCTCGACGGCGTCGCGCCAGCCGCGCGCCGGCGCCGCATCCAGTCGACGCTGTGCGTGCGCAACGTGATTCCGGCCGGCTTTCTCGCGTCGCGTTACGAAGCCGCGCGCGCGACCGTGCTGTTTTCCGGCACACTGAGCCCGTTTCATTTTTATCGTGACACGCTCGGACTGCCGGCCGACACGGGCTGGCTCGACGTCGACGGGCCGTTCCGCGCCGAACAACTGACCGTGCGCGTCGCGAGCCACGTGTCGACGCGCTGGCGCGACCGCGACCGTTCGCTCGAACCGATCGTGGACCTGATCGCGGCGCAGTATGCGACGCGGCCCGGCAATTACCTCGGTTTTCTCAGCAGCTTCGACTATCTCGGGCGCGTCGTCGCGCTGATGCAGACGCGCCACCCGGACGTGCCCGTGTGGGCCCAGGCGCCCGGCATGGCCGAAAGCGAGCGCGACGCATTTCTCGCGCGCTTCGACGCGGGCGGGCGCGGGGTCGGATTTGCCGTGCTGGGCGGGGCGTTCTCGGAGGGCGTGGATCTCGTCGGCGAGCGGCTGATCGGTGCGTTCATCGCGACGCTCGGGCTGCCGCAGGTCAACGATGTCAACGAACAGATGCGGCGCGCGATGGATGCGCGTTTCGGCAACGGATACGACTACATGTATCTGTACCCGGGTTTGCAGAAGGTCGTGCAGGCGGCCGGACGCGTCATCCGCACCGAACACGACGAGGGCGTCGTGCATCTGATCGACGATCGTTACCGGCGGCGCGAGGTGCGCGATCTGTTGCCGCGGTGGTGGCGGATCGGGTGATCTGCCGGACGGGCGTCGTGCGCCCGCTTGCATGAATCCCTAAAGCACGTTCAGCATCGCGAGCGCGGCTTCCTGCAGATGCGGCAGCACGCGCCGCACGGCCGCGTCGGTCGACTCGGCACCGATCGGCATGTTCGTGCTCAGCGCGGCGACGACTTCGCCGTGACGGTTCTTCAGCGGCACCGCGATGCCGCGCACGCCGACCTGCAGTTGCTGTTCGATGACCGCGAAGCCCGCGTCGCGCGCGTGATCGACCTGTTCGAGCAGGCGTGCCTTGTTAGTGATCGTGTGTGGCGTAAACGGCGCGAGCTCGGTGTCGTCGAGCCACGCGCGGACGGCCTCGCGATCCGGATGATGCGCGAGCAGCACGACGCCCGGCGACGTCAGCGGGGCGGGCACGCGCGCGCCGAGCACGAAGCCGGTCGTCATCACGCGCGACACGCCGTTGCGGGCGATGAACACCAGTTCCCAGCCATCGAGCACGCTCACGTACGCCGATTCGTTCAGCGACGCGCTCAGTTGCTGCAGATACGGCTGGACCGTGCGCGGCAGGCGCGCCGAGTCGAAGTACGACCAGCCGACCCGCAGCACGCGCGGCGTGAGGCCGTACAGCTTGCCGTCGGTGTACACGTAGCCGAGCGATTCGAGCGTCAGCAGGTAGCGTCGCGCGGCCGTGCGCGTGAGACCGGTGCGGGCGGCCGCCTGGGTGGGCGTCATTCGTGCATGCTGGCTGTCGAACGCTTCGAGGATCATCAGGCCCTTTTCGAGGCCGGCAATCCAGTCGCGTCGGTCGAGGTCGGGCTTTTTCATCGTCGGTGGCGCACGGGTGGGCGCGCGGTGTTCGCGCGGGAATGGGCGATTATCGCGCAGATCCAAAATCGTGCGAAAGCAATCGGCGGACGTGCGATGGGTGACGAGGAGGGGGGATGTACCGGGCGCCGACGATACGACCGGTTGGAGCTGGTGGCGGGACCCTGATTGGTCAGGGCCGACCGGCGGATTGTCCGGGCGTCCGATGAATGCGGGGCGGACAGGATACGCGGCGCGGACATCGTCCACGCCGCATCCGGATCGACGTTACTCGCTGCTCGTCCACTCGACGTTCGCACCGACCGAACGCAGATTTTCGACGAAATGCGGGTGCGCGCGCCGGATCGGCAGCGCGTTCATGATTTCCGAGCGGCCTTCGATGCTCGCGGCCACCATCAGCAGCGCGATCGCGACGCGGATGATGTACGGGCTCTCGACGCGCGCTGGCGTCAGCTGCAGCCCGCCGAACGTGATCAGCCGGTGCGGGTCGGACAGCAGCACGTGCGCGCCGAACTTCGACAGTTCGCCGGACCAGCCGAGCGCGCCGTCGTAGACCTTGTTCCAGAACATCGCGCTGCCTTCCGCACGCACGCCGAGCGCGATGAAGATCGGCAGCAGGTCGACCGGCAGGTACGGCCAGGGCGCGGCTTCGACCTTGGTCAGGATGTTCTGCGTGAACGGCCGCCGCACGCGCAGCGGGCCGTCGCGTTCCGCGCGCGACCAGCCATCGCGGTGCGTGACGTGCACGCCGAACTTCGCGAACGTGCGGTCGATCAGCGGGAAATGCTCCGGCGACGAGTTGCGCACGGTGATGTCGCCGCCGGTGATCGCACCCAGCGCGAGGAACGTCGCGATTTCGTGGAAATCCTCGGCGAAGCGGAATTCGCCGCCGCCGAGCTTGCCGCCGCCCGTCACGCACAGGCGCGACGTGCCGATGCCTTCGATCGCGACGCCGATCATCGCGAGGAACTGGCAGAACTCCTGCACGTGCGGCTCGGAGGCCGCATTCATCAGCGTCGACGTGCCGCCTGCCGCCGTCGCGCACAGCGCGAAGTTTTCGGTGGTCGTCACCGATGCGTAGTCGAGCCAGTGATCGTTGGCCGTCAGCGGGCCGTCGGCACGGACGATCAGCGAATCGGGCGTGCGCTGGATGTGCGCGCCGAAGCGCTCGAACACTTCGACGTGCGGATCGATTTCGCGCACGCCGAGCGTGCAGCCCTTCACGTCGTTCTCGAGGCGCGCGACACCGAAGCGCGCGAGCAGCGGCGGAATCAGCATGATCGACGAGCGCATCGCCTCGGGCAGGCGGTGAACGGCCGGGTCGAACGTCGTGTTGCGATGGTGGAGATCGAGAATGCCTGTCGTGAAGTCGACCGACACGTCGCTGCCGAGCGTGCGGAAGATGTCGAGGATCTTGCGCACGTCGGTGATGTCCGGCACGCCGACGAGGCGCAGCGGCTGATCGGTCAACAGGGTGGCGCACAGAATCGGCAGGACGGCGTTCTTGTTCGCGGACGGCTTGATGTCCCCGCGCAGCGGAGTGCCGCCGTGGACGATGAGATTCGACATGATATGGGGGCGTATCTGTGACTGACGTAGGCCCATATGATGCCATTGGTCGGCGGGTGGCGTGGAATGTTCAGAGGGGAAAAGGGGCTTCTGCCCGCGGGATTGACCGTGTTTGACGTTGGGCGGGGCGCGATTCCCTTGCCCGGTCGGAGATGGCCGTCGGTGCGGAAATGGCCGGCGCGGATCGCGGCCGGCCATTCGGTCATAGCCTCACTGCGCCGCCCGCATGCGCGCGGCGACCACCAGCGAGATCAGGCAGCCCACCGCGAGATAGCCCGCGACGAGGTGCCACGAACCGCCGGCCACGCTTACCAGCGCCACCGCGATGAACGGCGTGAACCCGCCGCCGACGACGCTCGCGAACTGATAGCCGACGCCTGCGCCGCTGTAGCGGTATTCGGCGCCGAACAGTTCGGTGAACAGCGGCTGCTGGACGCTCACGACCATGTCGTGCGCGGCATTCGCCAGCAGGATCGAGAAGACCACGATCCACGCGATCGAGCGCGATTCCAGCGCGACGAAGAACGGCACCGCCGACGCGAGGCCGATCACCGCGCCGATCAGGTAGATGCGGCGCAGGCCGAAGCGGTCGGCGAGCCACGCGAAGCACGGGATCGTCACGCAGCTCACCGCACCGACCAGCAGGCCGATGTTCAGGAACAGGTCGCGTGACATGCCGAGGTTCGACGTGGAATAGCTGAGCGCGAACGCGGTGACGATATACATCGTGAACAGCTCGGCGAGCCGCAGCGCGACGATCAGCAGGAACGCCTTCGGATGGCGCGTCAGTGCCTCCAGCACCGGCAGGCGGAGCTTGCGGTTGCCGTGCTCGACCTTCTCGACGAACTCCTGCGACTCGTCCATGCTCTTGCGGACCCACAGCCCGATCAGCACCAGCACGATGCTGAACACGAACGGCAGGCGCCAGGCCCAGGCCTTGAACGCGGCTTCGCCGAGGGTATGGCTCAGGATCGACACGATGCCCGTCGCGAGCACGAGCCCGACGCCGTAGCCGACCTGCACGCCGCTGCTGTAGAACGCCTTTTTTTGCTTCGGTGCGCTTTCGACGGCCATCAGCGCCGCGCCGCCCCATTCGCCGCCCACCGCGAAGCCTTGCAGCGCGCGCATCAGCACGAGCAGCACGGGCGCCCACCAGCCGATCGACGCGAAGGTCGGCAGCAGGCCGATCGCGACGGTCGACAGCCCCATCAGCATCACGGTCAGCACGAGCATCCGCTTGCGGCCGAGCCGGTCGCCGTAATGGCCGAACACGACACCGCCGAGCGGGCGGAACAGGAAGCCGACGCCGAAGGTCGCGAAAGCCGCGAGCGTGCCCATGGTCGGGCTGACCTTCGGGAAGAATTCGGAATTGAAGACGAGTGCGGCGACGATCCCGTACAGGAGGAAGTCGTACCAGTCGACGACGGCGCCGACGAAGCTGCCGATCGCGGCCTTGCGGGCCTGGCTGCGTGCGCGGGCGCCGGCAGCGGCGTCGAGGGTGGCGAAGGTTGTGGTCATGGTGGTGTCTCCTGGCACGGCGCATCGTGGAAGCGTGGCGGCGCCGCGTCCGATGCTGCATTGAAGTCGATGGGTGAACGGAGAATAGGGCGCGCGCCGCACGGCGGCAATTAGACGATCGGTCAAAATGCGCGATTATCGTTCAGTTGTGTGCGATTATCGAACGATTTTCGGGTTTGCACTAGGCGCGACACCGATATCCCGTTCAGCCAGGGTGTGCCGCCGTGAACGATCTGGTTAAAATCTGGACCATCGAAACCTCGCCCGAATCGGGCGGATGTCCGGCCGTCACATCGGCCGGGCGTGCCGCGCGCGCCGGGCGTCATCCCCATCGACCGCATGCCTCCGGAGACTGGAATGCCCGGCAATTCCCACCCCCTGTCCAGCGATACGCCGCCCGTTGCCGATCCGGCCGCCAATCCGCTCGGGATGGCCGGACTCGAATTCGTCGAGTTCGCGGCACCGGTGCCGGACGCGCTTGCGCAACGCTTCGAGCAGCTCGGGTTCAAGGCGATCGCGCGCCATGTGAGCAAGAACGTCACGCTGTACCGGCAAGGACAGATGCAGTTCCTGATCAATGCCGAGCCCGATTCGTTCGCCGCGCGCTATGCAGAGGAATACGGGATGGGCGTCTGCGCGATCGGGCTGCGCGTGGCCAGCGCGCGCCGCGCGTTCGAGCGTGCGATCGAGCTCGGCGCGTGGGCGTTCGAGGGCGAGCGGATCGGGGTCGGCGAGCTGAAGATTCCCGCGATCCAGGGGATCGGCGATTCGCACCTCTATTTCGTCGACCGCTGGCGCGGGCGGGACGGCCAGCGCGGCGGCGTCGGCGACATCTCGATCTTCGACATCGATTTCCGGCCGATCGACATCGCGACCGCGCATACCGATGTCGACTGCGTCGGCACGGGCCTGCAGCAGGTCGACCACTTCACGCAGACGGTCGGCGCGGGGCGCATGCGCGAGTGGCTCGACTTCTATCACGACCTGCTGCACTTCCGCGAAATCCACGAAATCGACGCGCACTGGCATGTGTCGGAAGAATCGCGCGTGATGGTGTCACCTTGCGGCGCGGTGCGGATTCCGGTCTACGAGGAAGGCACGCGGCGCACCGAACTGATGCACGCGTATCTGCCCGACCACCCGGGCGAAGGCGTTCAGCACGTTGCGCTGTCGACCGACGACATCCTGGCGAGCGTCGATGCGCTGCGCGCGAACGGCGTCGAATTCATCGAGCCGCCGGCGCGCTATTACGACGAAGTCGATGCGCGGCTGCCGGGGCACGGCGTCGATCTCGACGCGCTGCGCCGCCGCGCCGTGCTGGTCGATGGCGAGATCGGCAGCGATGGCGTGCCGCGCCTGTTCTTCCAGACCTTCGTCAAGCGCCGGCCCGGCGAGATCTTCTTCGAGATCGTGCAGCGGCAGGGGCACCACGGATTCGGTGAAGGGAACCTCGCGGCGCTGGCGCGCGCCCGCGACGCCGGCTGAGCGGCAGGCGCACGATCGTGACCGCGAAATCAGCCGCTGAGTAACGTCAAGCGCCCACGGCCGGCACGCGGTTCGGCGCCGGGTCGTTCGGCGGCTTGAGCACGCACGCGGTACCACCCGGCGTGTACATCGACACGACGCAGCGGTTGCATGACGTGCAGCCCGACTGCGTGAGCCGGCCGCCGTGCAGCTCGTTCACGAAGTCCGGCTCGAACACGAGCGCGCGGGCGAGCGCCACCGCATCGAATCCTTCGCGCATCGCCAGCGCGACGTTCTCGCGGGAACGCACGCCGCCGAGATACGCGAGCGGCATCCGGACGGCCGCTCGCACCTGCTTCGAATGCTCGAGGAAATACATCTCCCGAAATGCGCCCATCCTCGGCTCGGTGAGCTTCTGCAGCGTCATCGCCGCACGCACGATCGCGTTGTCGGCGTTTGCGCGCGCATCGCCGGGCAGCGGGCTGCCGAACAGCTGCCACACCGACTCGACGTTCATCCCGCCGCTCAGTACCAGCAGGTGCGCACCCTCGGCCTCGAGCCGCCGCGCGATCTCGCACGCGTCGTCGGCGGTTCCGCCGCCGCGCACGCCTTCGGTCACGCCGATCTTGCAGACCACGGCGAGATCGCGGCCGACGGCGTCGAGCACGCGGCCCAGCACCTCGACGGGAAACGCCGCGCGGCGCGCCGCATCGCCGCCGTACGCGTCGCGACGACGGTTGTACAGCGGCGACAGGAACTGGCTCAGCAGATAACCGTGTCCCATGTGGATCTCGACCGCGTCGAAGCCCGCGTCGCGCGCATGTCGCGCCGCCCGTGCGAATTCGTCGGCGATCGCGGTCATCTGGTCGCGCGTCATCGCCTGCTTCAGGAAACGGCCACTCATCACGCCGACCTTGTTGAAGCCGCCGGATGCGCTCAACGGTCGTTTCGTCGACAGCGACGGCAGGAACGTGAAGCAGCCGCCATGCGTGATCTGCGCGGACGCCGCCGCGCCGTGACGATGGACCGCGTCGGTCAGCGCGCGGAATTGCCGGACCGTCGGCGCATCGAGCCGCGCCTGGTCGACGAACGTGCGGCCATCGTCGCTGACCGCGCAGTACGCGACGGTCGTCAGCGCGGCGCCGCCTGCGGCGATACGCTCATGAAACCCGACGAGCGCGCGCGACGGCACGCCGTTCGGCGTCATCCCTTCGTTGGTCGCGGATTTGATCAGGCGGTTGCGCAGCGTCAGCGGACCGATCTGCAGCGGGCTGAATGCGGTATCGAGCGTGGCGGGTTCCATATCGGGCAGGCGTCGGGAATGGGCACGGCGACCATTGTGCTGAGTCGGTGCGGGGCGGCATCGTCCACGTGGATGACCCGCCGCCGGGGCCGCGCCCGCACCGCCTATTCGGCCGTACCCAGCTTGCGTGCCTGACGACGCATCCCGTCGAAGATCGCATCGGCCACGTCCGCCGGGAAATCCGCCGGAATCCCCGACGCGACGGCGGCGATCACCGGTTCGGTGCGCGCGGCCACATCGGCCATGGCCGCGCGCACGTCGTGTTCGGTCAGACCGACGCGCGCGCCTTGCGCGATCCAGTGACGCGGCTGGATGTCGCCGATCACGTAATGGCGATTCTTCCCGCATACGGCCATCGCGAGCCGTGCGCGTCGCGGCGGCAGCTGGTTGCGTCGCGTGCCGATGATCGGGTGCGCGGACAGCACGTCGTACAGCGGCGTGCTGCGATACGTATTGCCCGGCAGGTGCGCGATGCTGAAATTCTTCGCGTGGCCGTCGATGGCCGCGAGCACCCAGAACACGAGCTGCGTGACGAAGAAATTCCTCCGGTCCTGCGCGGCATCGGCGGAATTCGCGAGGATGCCCATGATCGTCGCGATGCCCGGGCCGCCGTCGGATTCGTATTTGGCGCCCGACGGCGTGCCGGTCGCCTGGCACATGTCCTCCTGCGGCAGCCGCAGGATCCACGTGCCGTCGCGGGACGGGCGGCGGTCGAAGCGCTCGACGATCAGCGCCTTCTGGTCGTCGAACCGGCCGATATCGCACGCGGCGACGGGCAGGCCGTATGCGGCGACGATCTTCGAGCACAGCCATTCGTTCTCGACCGACGTGCGCATGTCGGCCTGCATGTTCCCGACACGCCCCAGCGGCAGCTTGAAGATGTGCGTGGTCGGTGTGCTGCCCGCCGGGAGCAGCCAGCGCTTGCCGTCGCGCAGCAGCGCGGTCTTTTCCTGCGCGCCGGCGATCGACAGGCGCAGCTCGCCGTCCGGCTCCGCTTGGCCGGGCAGCGGCGCGGCGGTTGCGTGGCGCAGCACGTCGGCCACGGCCGCGTCGTCGAGCACGGTGCCGCCGATCGATTCGAGGTCGATCGGGGTTTCGTCCGGCGGAAGCAACTGCAGCGCCCCGACGCAATCGCGGCCGATCGACGCGAGCAGTTCGAACGGCGCCGTCGACCCGAGCCGGTAGCGCTGCGCAATGCGGCGGCGGATCGGCTGGCTGTCCGGCAGCAGGTTGTCGAAGTAATCGGCGACGATTGCGCCCTGGTGCGGCTGGTTGCCCGGCGTGAACGGCAGCGACAGCGACAGCGGACGCCCTTGCGGATCGTCGACCCATGCCGGCAGGTAGACGAGGCGCTCGACGCCGCGCCGGACTTCCCAGTATCCGACCGGGATGCCGTTCATCCACAGGTCGAGGCGGTCGTGGCGGGGACGGCGGGCCATCGTCACCAGTCCTCCCGCGTGGGGTTCCGAGACTTGCCGGGTGTCGCCGCGGCAGACCGTTTCCGCGCGGCGGCGGATGGAGCCTTCGCGGCGGCCGGCGGGCGAGCCGGCACATCCGACGAACCGGGCGAGCGGCCGCGTGCGGCCGGTGCGCGCTTGAGCGCTGGCGTGGAGTCGTCGGGCACCGTTGTGTCGTCCGGGGTGCCCGGCACGAGCGTCAGGCGAACGCCGAGCACGTTCAGCACCTTGAAAAGCCGTTCGATGCTGACCGCGGACGGATTGGCTTCGAGCTGCGCGTACGACTGTTGCGTCACGCCGAGGCGGGCGGCGAGCTGCGCCTGCGTGAGCCCCGCCGACTTCCGGAAGCCGACGAGGATCGGGCGCAACTGGCTCAAGGTCTGGACCGGGAATGGCATGGGCTCTCCGCGAAATGACAGGCGATCGCTTGTCATCGAAAAATACAGTCTATGGTATGTATCGTCAAAATACAAACCCGAGACTGTAATTCATAAAAACAAACGATAGCCTGTCAGGCGGACACCCGCGGGTCGGTAAAAGGGCGGGAGGCGCGCGCTCGTCAGCCCGGCATCACGCCGCCCGCAGCGGGCTCGCGTGGGCGGCGCGCGCGCTTTCCGGATCGTCGTCGCCGAGCGGGATGAACGCCATGATTTCCAGGTCGTGCCCCGACAGCGCCGGCAGCCGGAACGGGCTCGACAGCACGTTCAGCCGTCGCACGCCGAGGTCACGCAGGATCTGCGATCCGATCCCCGTCACGCGGCCGTCGCGGCGTGCGTGGCCGGCGGGCGTTCGCATCGCGTCGCCGCGCATGTCGCAGTCGAGCAGCACCGCGACGCCGCAGCCGGCCGCATCGATCCGCTGCAGCGCCGCATGCAGCGGCCATGAATGCGCGGACGGTTCCGCGTCGAGCAGGTCGAGCAGCGAATGGCATTCGTGCACGCGCGTCAGCACGGGCGTCGACGGATCGGGCTCGCCTCGCACCAGCGCGAGATGCGGTGCGCCGTGCACGGTGTCGCGATACTCGATCGCGCGGAACCGGCCCCACGGCGTATGCAGCGGCCGCTCGCCGACACGTTCGACGAGCGACTCGTGCTCGCGGCGGTAGTGAATCAGGTCCGCGATCGTGCCGATCTTCAGCCCGTGATGCGCGGCGAACGTCTTCAGCTCCGGCAGCCGCGCCATCGTGCCGTCGTCGCTCATCACCTCGCAGATCACCGACGCGGGCGTGAGCCCGGCAAGCGCCGCGAGATCGCAGCCGGCCTCGGTGTGCCCGGCTCGCACCAGCACGCCGCCCGGGCGCGCGGCGATCGGAAACACGTGGCCGGGCTGCACGAGATCGTCGGGGCGCGCGCCCGCACGGACCGCCGCGCGGATCGTCCGCGCCCGATCGGCCGCGGAAATGCCGGTCGTCACGCCTTCGGCCGCCTCGATGCTGACGGTGAACGCGGTGCCGAACGGCGTGCCGTTGTGGTCCGCCATCGGCGGCAGGCGCAGTTGCTCGCAGCGCTCGGCGGTCAGCGTCAGGCAGATCAGCCCGCGCCCGAAGCGCGCCATGAAGTTGATCGCGTCGGGCGTCACGTGATCGGCGGCGATCACGAGGTCGCCTTCGTTTTCGCGATCCTCTTCGTCGACGAGCAGGACCATCCGTCCGGCGCGCAGCTCGTCGACGATTTCCGGCGTGGTGGCGAGCGTCATTGCGCCTCCGTCGCATCGAATGCGCGGCGCAGCGCGTCGGCGCCGAAGGTCAGCACGCGATCGGCCGCGTCGACCGCGCCGAGCATGCTCGCGAAGCCGTGCAGCTGGCCCGGCCAGCGCACGAGCGAGACCGGCGTGCCGGCCTGCGCGAGACGCAGTGCATACGCTTCGGCCTCGTCGCGCAACGGATCGAATTCCGCGCTCACGATCGTGGCCGGCGCCGCGCCCGACAGGTCCGCCACCGCGAGCGGGCTCGCGAGCGGCGATGCGCGGTCGGCGCCGTCGTCGAAATACTGGCGCTTGAACCAGCGCATCGCGTCCGCCGTCAGGAAATAGCCTTCACCGAGCGATTCGTACGACGGATGCTCGGTCGCGCAATCGACGACCGGATACAGCAGCAACTGGTGCGCGATCGCGATGCCCGAGCCGCGCAACTGCAATGCGGCGGCCGCGGCCAGGTTGCCGCCGGCGCTATCGCCGGCCACGGCGATCGCACCGGCGCGCGCGCCGAGATCGCGCGCGCTGGCGGCGGCCCAGCGCACGGCATCGCATGCGTCCTGCGCGGCCGCCGGGAAGCGCGCTTCGGGCGCGAGCCGGTAATCGACCGACAGCACGAGCGTGCGCGCCCGTCTGGCAAGACTGCGGCATACGTTCGCGTGCGAGTCGATACCGCACGCGACGAAGCCGCCGCCGTGGAAAAACACGGTCAGCGGCAACGGCCCGTCGGCATCGGGCCGATACAGTCGTGCGGATAACTGACGACCCGGTGCCGGGATCTGCCAGTCCTCTTCGGCGGCAATCGCGTCGCCGGGCGCGAACGCGCTGCCTCCGGCGAGGCTCGCGCGGTACGCGGGCACGGTCAGTTGATCGAAATCGATCGCGGGCGCTTGGGCGAGCGCGGCGAGCAGCGCCTGCGCCTGAGGGTCGAGCGGCATTGGAACTCCTGTCTGAATCGGATGCGGTCTGAATCAGGTAAACCCGCATCGCGGTTTTCCCTGAGCCCGCGCCGGACGCTTGTCGGCACGGCTTGACGGGCATTCCAGCGCAGCGGGCAGGGCGCCACATCATCCGATCGGACGATGGTTCGCGCGTCCGATTGGCCAAAGCTCACCATTCAGTGAATGTCCCGATGACGCCGGAATTAAGACGAGTCTTAATCATGGCGGCGCGGATGAATCGCACCGAATACAAGTTGCATGGAGGATGGAGCGTGCTGATGGAGACGAGATGGGCTCCGCAAGAGAGCCAGTCAACAAGTGAGGAGGCCGGCATCGGCGTCGCGGATTTCAGCGAGCTGATGGCGCGCATCTACCAGGGACCGTTGGAAACGCCGCCGTGGGCGGGGGCGCTCGAGCTGGTTCGCCGGTTGCTGCAGGCCAACTACGTGACGCTGATCCTGCGCGCGGCTGCGAGCGACCGCCGCGCGCCGCTGTCCGTGCACGCTTCGGAATACGGCCCGGTCGTGCCGGGTGACGGCGAGGCGTCGTACAACAACTACTACTATTCGCTTGACCCGTTCGTCGGCCTGCCGGCCGATCGCGTGGTCACGGTCGACGACGTGTTCGGCGATACGGGCTGGCTGTCGAGCGAGCTGTACAAGCAGTTCCTGAAGCCGGCGGACGTGCGCTACATCCTCGGCGCGGACCTGCGCACGCCGTCGGGTGTCGAGTGCCGGTTCCGCGTGTGCCGCAACCATGCGTCGAAGCAGTTCTCCGCGCGCGACAAGGCGATCTGCGCGCTGCTGCTGCCGCACCTGAAGCGCGCGGTCGAGCTCCATTCGCGGCTCGACACGGCCGAGGTAGAGCGGTCGATCTATGCGAACGCGATCAACCGGATGCAGATCGGCACGATCACGCTCGACGAGAACGGCACGATCATCGACATGAACAGCGTCGCCGACGATATCCTGAAGCAGAACAATGGTATGACGATTGCGCGCGGCACGATCGAGGCGACCGATGCGCAGGAGAACCGCACGCTCAAGCGGCTGATCCGCCACGCGGTGATGGGACATCACGGCACGGCTGCGGCGACCGTCGAGGCGATGCCGATCACGCGCAGTTTCGACAAGCCGCGTCTCGGGCTGCTGGTGCGCACCGTGCTGCTGTCCGACTGGTCGGAGGACAACAAGCGCCGGCCGGCCGTCACGCTGTTTCTGCGCGACCCCGACCGCAAGCCGCAGGGCGCGCAGGAAATCATCCGCAAGCTGTTCGACCTGACGCCGGCCGAGACGTCGCTCGCGCTGCTGCTGACCAACGGGCTGACGCTGGAGGAAGCCGCGGACGAATCGGGAATCAGCAAGAACACGGCGCGCACGCACCTGCGTGCGATCTTCTCGAAGACGGGCGTCACGCGCCAGGCGACGCTCGTGCGGATCCTGCTCGGGAGTGTCGTGCCGCTCGGGTAAGCGGCGCAGTCGATGCCGCCGCATCTGCAACGGATGCGTTCGCCCGGCGACCCATCGGCATCGGCCGATGCGTTGCGCGCGACACGGTGATGGCGACATCATGCAAACGAGGCTCGCACCGCGCGAGCCTCTTCTTCATTCCGTGCCGCCGATCACGAGTATCGGCGGGTCAACGGCCGGCGCGGCGGCCCGCGTTCACGACCCTCGCGTCGAGCGATACGCGCAATCGGCCAATGCCGGCCACGACGCACAGCCGCGCCGGATGAGCCCGATGCCGGTGCGGATCACGAGTGCGCCGATCGCGAGCGCGGCGAGCAACGACGACGCGCATCGGTCCGCACGTGCGAGCCGACAGCCTTGCGGATCATGCGCACTCGACGGCCACGGCGTTTTTCGATTGACTGAGCCTGATCTCGCCCAGGTAGGTGCTGTCGCCCAATTCGCACTCGCGCCAGGCGTTGCCGAGGGCATGTCGGATCTCGACTCGGTAGCGGCCGCTCCCCCTGGCCAGGCCGTCGAACCGGAAATCGCCGAAGTCGTCCGAGACGGTTTCGGCTACCTGCCGATTACCGACATACAAGGTGACGACCGCACCGGCGACACACTCGACCACGTCCCCTGCCTGGGCACTGACACTTCCGCCGACGAAGCACGTTTCCCAGCGCTCAAGGCCGCTGTACCACACGCGCGGCTTCGTGCTCAGGTTGGGTCGCAATACCTTGAGTCCCTCGCGCCGGGCCTTCTCGGCCATCGCCGTGTCATCGAGCTTGACCGTCTCGAATACGTCGGTGGGGCACGACTGCTGGCAACGCGGACGCGACCATCCCTGGTCGAGCAAATGAGCATCGAAGATCCAGATCTGAGGCAGTTGCAGTTCTTCGTTCCAGACGATCGCCTTGTAGGGGCATGCCTTCACGATGTCCTTTCGGCCTCGTGCCTTGTCCGGATCGATGATGACGATGCCGTCGGCGCGCTTGCGAATGGCGCTACCGCCCACACGCATGCAGGGCGCGTCGTCGCAGTGGTTGCACATGACCGGCAGATAAGTGGTCTCGATCATGTGCGACGCACCCTGTACACGACGCAAGATGCGGATGGGGCTCTCGGCGTTGGCCGCGGCGGGCGCCGCGTAACCGGGGAAGTCATTGCCGACGTGCTCGTCCCGCGCGGCGATCACACAGTTGTGGCAGTTCTCGCAACGGCCGACTTTGATAATCAGGTTCCATTTGCTCATGTGAAATTCCTCACGCTGCGCGACCGAGCATGAATGCTTCGGCACCGCGCCATTTCTCGACCTGCACCAGGCAGGAATTCGGGCTCATGCTGCTGGTGCCTGAGGTTTGCGGGCGATCGGGGGTCAGCATGTTCATGCAACCGCCAATCTCGACTTGCTCACCATCGATCTCGATCAGCTGAAATTCAGCGCTTGCCTCGTAGGACTTCACCACGCCAGCGTTCACCAGGGGCGAGACATCGGCCGCACAGATCACGGCGCCGCGGTCGTTGTGTACTTTGACGAGATCGCGATGGGCAATGCGTCGAACGGCGGCGTCAGCCGGATTGAGCCTCAGGAGCCAGAACCGGTGCCCCGCGATCAGCGCGCGATGATCGTCGATGCCGTTCACCGCAGAATTCTTGCCGTCACAGTGGGTATGAAAACTGAAGCGGCTGTGGGTGGCGATCAATTGCAGCGGGTAGCGCCGAGCCTGGTCCGAGCGCAATCCCTCCCAGGAAGGGATATACCGGTTGAGCGGTGGTCGCTCCGGATTGTCCGCAGTGTGCCGCTTCAGCAACTCGGGCACGAACTCCAGCTTGCCGCTCGGCGTCTGCAGGCCCTTGCCGAATTTTTCCGAGAACTGTGACGGCAGCGGATGAGGTTCCGGCAGGTCCTTCTTCCTGCCTTCCGCATACCAGCGCATGTCCACGGGATGGCGCAGCTCGGGCTTTTCGGGCGGCACGACGAAGTAGCCCTTGCGGCAAAATGCGCGCCACGAAATGTGATCGGGCAGATCCGACGAATCGAAGACGCGCTTGACCCAGTCGAGATCGCCACAGCCCTCGGTGAAAACGCCACCCAGGCCCAACCGGGTCAGGATAGCGGTGAAAATGTCGTAGTCGGAGCGGGACTCGCCCAAGGGTTCGATGCATTTGTGCTGCAGCGTCAGCATCCGATGGTTGACCGTGCCATACCCATGGTGGGCGTAACCACCTGAATTCGCCCATTCTCCAATGTCCCAACGCTCCAGCGACGTGCACGCGGGCAGGATGATGTCGGCGAACTGGGCTTCGCCTTCCATCCAGATCGACTGATTGACGACGAACTCGATGCTCGAGTGCCGATAGGCCTCCGTCCAGCGTCCGGAATTGGTCACGGTACTGAACGCGGATCCGCCGTAGCGATAGATCATGTGGATCGGCGAATAGCCGGGCATCGGGTACGTGAACGGCGCAAACTGGGCTTCCTGGGACATGCCGTCCCAGAGATAGCCGGTGGCGTGACCGTTGAGAATCGCATCGGGCATCTGCTGCCGAGGCACCATCTGCTTGACGGGATTCATGGTCAGGATGTGCGGCATGCGCTGGTAGTTGTCCACCGCATTGGCGGTCCACGCCAGGTCACCTGAAATGCCGCCGTCCGCGTAACCGGGGAAGTAAAACTGCAGATCGTGCGGGGCACCGATTTCGAGGCAGCCGAAATTCACGCCCGGCTTGCCCCAGCCCTGCATGGACATCATCATGATCATGCAACGCGCCCATTGCGCGCCGGTCGCCCCGCGGCCCGCGCCACCGAATCCCGCGCCGGTCATCCCGACAGCGAGATGCACTTTCTTCTTTCCCCACAGGCGCGCGAGCGCACGGACGTCCTTGGCCGGCACGCCGGTCTCGCTTTCCTGCCACTCGGGCGTCTTGGGGATACCGTCGGTTTCGCCCAGAAGGTAGGCTTCCCAGTCGTCGAAACCGGTCGTGCGCGTCGCGACGTAATCCTTGTCGTACAGGCCCTCCACGGTCCAGACGTACATGATGGCGGTCGCCAGGGCGGCATCGGTTTGCGGCCGGACCGGGATCCAGCGGCCGCCCAGCAGCTGTGCGGTCGGATTGCAGTGCGGGTCGATGTGAACGAACTCGATGCCGAGTTCCTTGGCCCATAGGCGACGTGGCGTTCCCTCGAATCCTGCATAGGCCCCGTTGGTACTTTCGGGGTCGCAGGACCAGAAGACGATCATTTCGGTCTCCTTCAGACCATCCTCGATGCCGCCGTAGCCGGAAGGCACGCCGACGCGCATCGAGTTGCCGAAATGATGCATGGCGCCCCAGTACCAGCCTTCCCAGCTGTCCGGATTCGCGGCGACCCGCGTGAAGCCGATCAGGTTGGCGAAGCGCGTCAGCGCGCTGAGGTAGTAGCCCACGTTGCCCCACTGGTGATGAGACGACATCGGGAAAGTGATGGAACCGGGGCCGTGAACGCGCTTCTGACGGTTGATCTCCTTGGCGACGATGTCCAGGGCCTCGTCCCAGCTGATACGCACGTAGCCGGACTTGCCGCGGTTCTGGGGATTGCGCTCGCCGTCCGGGTCGAAGTCGACCCGTTTCATCGGATGAAGGATGCGCTTGTCGGAGTACACCAGCGACTTGAGGGTCAACGCGTGCGGTGCGACCAATGCTCGCCGTGGCGGGCTGAAGCGGCGTCCACGTGCCTCGATCACCCAACTCGATGCATCCGTATCGTCCAGCTCGATGGGGGTCACGCGAACGATGCGGCCATCCTTCACGTAGACGAAGAGGGGCCCGCCATTGGTGCAGGTGGTGTAGCGTCGCGTGCCGTCGCGCATGGGCGTGCCCATCGGCAGACCGACCGTGCGCATCATGCTCAGGGTTTGCATGAGCCAGACCAGCAGTTCGTCGTCGCCGTCGGTGATCACCTTGAAGTTCTTGGCGGCGTGGACGATTTCGCCCTGGTCCGGGCTGGGGGAAAGGAACTTCAAGGCGGTGGCGACATCCTTGAAGGCCATGCGCACGTCGGGCCGCGGATGCTTGCCGGCGCGCGACCGAATGCGGCCATTCCTGAACTCGATGGCGCGACCGATGCTTTGATCCATGAGCCCGATCCATGCGACGAGATTGCGCTCCTCGAGGCGATCACGATAGGCGGGAAAGCGGCGCGCCGTCAGGTCCAGAACCTTGGGCAATGCAAAGAGAATGGTCTTGAGAGCCTGTCGTTTCATCGTTCGATCCAAAGTATTGCTTCCATGCGGGCGCGTCGGCTAGAACGTATAAGCGACGTTCAAGAAAACGCTGACGGGATTGAGTCGGAGCGACGATGTGGAAACGATCTGTGTACCGGTCGCGGTCTGTCCGTATAACGTGAGGTGGGTCTTCACCGGCATGTAGTTGATGGAAGTACCGACGGACCAGTGTTTTGTCATCGCGTAACTCGCCCCCAGCTCGAACACGGGGTTCCACGATGCGCTGAGTGTCGCGCGCGCCGAGCCGCCCGGCCCAAAGCTGTCGGAGATGAATTGGCTATTGGTTGCCCGAACCTGCGTGAACCACGTGTAGTTCACGCCAAGTCCCGCATAGGGACGGAATTTCGAAGCAGCGGAAAACAGGTGATATCGAAGTTCGATGGCAGGCGGCATCGGCCGTGTGGTGCCGAGGGTGCCATACTTCTGCAGCGTCCCGTCACCGATCAGATTCACTTTCAGAGGCAGTCCAAGCAGCATGGCGACACCGATGTTGTCGGTGACGTAGTACTCGGTGGTGATTCCCATCGTATCGGTCGAGCTGGCGTGCGCTCCGGTACCGGCCATTTGCTGATCCACCGGCACGCCGCCAACACTTTGCACGGTCAGCGGCGTTGCGTTGCCCTGTGGCGATATGTGCAGCCATCCCACCGATGTGGTGATGCTTCCGGCCGTCTGTGCATCCGCATTGTCGACAAGTGCAGCCGTGCAGATACAAACCGCCACGCCTGCGAAACGCGTCATTCGCGTCAAATTCATCGTGTGTCTCCTCTGTCTCGATCCGGTTCATGAATAACAACTAATGTGGACACCTTATTGATCATGACGAGCCGCTTTCCGAGTTTGTGTTATCGCGGCTAGTCGTGCGCCTCCGTCACCGCAGATCTGTCGCTGTCGATCCTGGCGACCGTACCGGCCTCGCGGCGATCGAAATCGAGAACGCAAACGGAAACCGGCCCAGCACCACGCGAGCTGCAGTCTCGTGCACTGGATCGCTCAGCTTGACCACGACCGACATTCCGCCGGAATCGTTGGTTGCGACGTCGACTGATGCGCCGGGGGCGCCGCCTTGGTCCAATGCAGCGCGTATCGCGTCACCCGTCTCGCGGCGTTTGAGTTCCGGTTTGAATATCTTGCCGACGCCAGTGAGCGGGATTGCTTCGACGATTCGGACGTGCTTGGGCAGGGCGGCGCGTTCGGTGATCTCCTGCTGCATGAACATGTCCAGATCGTGCTCGGTGGCGGTCATGCCCGGCTTGAGCTGAACGTACGCGACCGGCAATTCACCTGCATACGCGTCGGGGCGCCCGATTGCCGCGGCAATCTGGACCGCGGGGTGCCGATGCAGCGGTTCCTCGATTGTCGCCGGGTCGATATTGTGTCCGCCGCGGATGATCAGATCCTTCTTGCGGCCGGTCAGCCAGAAGTAACCGTCGACGTCGTATCGGCCGAGGTCGCCGGTGTTGAGCCAGCGCTTGCCGTCGCCGAGATCGAGCCAGAGGGCCTTGTTCTGGTCGGCATGCGTGTAGCCGGTGAAAACGTTCGGGCCGGAGATGACCAGCAGCCCCTCTTCGTTAGCCGCGCAATCGCGCAGATACCGTCCGGCTTCGTCCACGACGACGGCTTTCATCGCCTGGAAGGGGATGCGAAGGCCGATCGATCCAAGCCTGCGCTCGCCGGTCGTCGGGTTGACGCTGCTCACGCACGTTCCTTCGGTCAGGCCGTAACCTTCGAGAATCCGGATGCCCGTCTTTTCCTGGAAGGCCTTGAAGACCCCGACCGGCATCGGCGCGGCACCGCACAGGCCGTATTCGAGCGAGTCGATAACATGATCGCCGACAGGAATGTCGAGCAGCGAAGCATAAAGTGTCGGGACGCCACTGAAGAAATTGATGCGATGATGTTCGACGATTTCCCAGAAGCGTTTGACGACACCGTTACCTCGGTAGCCCTGCGGTGTGCCGAGCACGACATGGGCGCCGCGCGAAAACGGCAGAAGGCCGGTCACCATCGCGGCATTGACGTGAAAGAGCGGCAAGCCGCAAAAAGTCGTTTTGCCGGGGCCGATACTGTTGCCGAAGAATCGCCCGGCGCTCCACGCATTCGCCACTTCGTTGCCGTGACTGCGCATCGCGATTTTCGGCAACCCGGTGGTTCCACCGGTACAGAAGTAAGAGGACATGTCCCCGGGTTGAATGCGGCGTGCATTGTCGAGCGCTGTACCGGATTCCCGTGAGATCGCCGCACCGAAGTCGTGGATCTGGATGTGCGCAGGCACCGTCTCGCGCAAGGCGCCAGCACCGTAAGGCTGCGCACACGCGTTATGCTGGAGCGTCCGGTCCGCCGACCGTGCCGTGCCCCGCACGCGATCGGCCAGATTGACCAGCACGAGATGCCGAAGCGGCTCGACCCGGGGAAGGATCTCCGCGACTTTTTGCCAGAGATCGGTCCCGGGAAATGGCGCGAGCGTCACAAGCACGCTGGCACCGGCCGCGTTGAGCAGATTGCCTATCGCTTCGCCTTCCAGCAGCGGATTGATCGCGCATACGATGCCGGTCGCCTGCCCGCCCCAGATCACGAAATGCGTTTCGGGAAGATTGGGCAGCACGTAAGCGATCACGGAATTCGAATTCACGCCGAGGCGCGCGAACATGTTCGCCGTGCGCGTGATGTCACGGACCAGCTCGCGATAGGTCCAGCATTCGGCGTCGCGGTGCGCGTCGGCGGTCATGAAAAAGGAGAGGGCAGGGGCGGACGGATCGATGGCCGCACCAGCGCAGATCATCTCGTACGTGCTGGTCGGAAGGTCCGGCGGAAGGCCCGTTGCTTCAATCGCAAGCACGTCGTCCCGGGTCGCGATGCCGTTCATGCTGCTTCGTCCACGATTTCGTTACGTTGCACGCCCAGATCGATCGTTCCGTCGGGGCTCGCGATCCGGGCTTCGACGATGTCTCCTGCCTTCAGATACTGCGCTCGCCCCGCCTGCACCTTCATGAACATCTTCCATTTGACGGATTCGGGAAAGAGCGCGACCGCTCGCTGCTTGAGCGGTGACGGGATGCTCAGTGCGCAGCCCGCCGGCGTGCCGGTCGCGAGCAGGTCGCCGGCGCGAAGGTCGTGCACGCCCGACAACTCGGTCAACGTTTCCGCCGGACCATAGACGAGGTTCGACGTCGAGTCCCGCTGACGCACCGCGCCGTTGACGGTCAGCGTCAGGTCGAGCGCTTTCAGCTTCGGGAAGTCACGCCGCTCGAGCAGGCACAGATAGGGGCCGACCGGGCCAAAGGTCCGGAAGCTCTTGCCCTTGTAGAACTGCATCTGCGGGATCTGGACATCGCGCGCGGAATAGTCGTTGACGATCACGGTGCCGGCGACATACTCGTGCAGGTTCGTGTCCGTGATCTGCCGGTGAGACGTGATGTCGCGTTTGAGGATGAGGCCGAGCTCGATTTCGTAGTCGAGAAACCTGACGTGCCGCGGTTTCACGACCTGGGAGTCGGCCGCGACGATGCAACTCGTCGCCTTCGTGAAGATCATGTTGAACTTCTTCGCGTCCGGATCCATGCCCGATTCGATCATGTGTTGGCGATAATTCGCGCCCTGGCAAACGAATTGCTGGTTGGCTGTTACAGGGGGCAGCCACTCCACATCTGTCTCCGGAATCGTCGGGCCGTCGAGCGCGACGAGCCGCTCAACCGGATTCGCCGCGAGAAAGCTCGCGGTTGTTTCGAAGTCGCCGGGAATCGGCGTGACGGCGCCGTTGGCGACCACACCCCATTGGGCGCGGCCGTTGTGCCGGAAGTGCAGGACATGCAGTGACATGAATGTGTCTCTCGTGAGTCGAACAGGCGGATGGGGATCAGGCGAACAATTTCGCCAGGGTCAGCAGCTTGCGGATCGTCAGATCGGGACTGCGGCGCAGGTTGCGAAGCAGCGCCGCAAGGCTCGAGGGCGTGAACCGGGGTTTCGTGAAGCTGCGTGGCATCGTCGGGCCCCACTGCGCCATCGCTTCGCGGCTGACTGCGTGCGTGCCCGTCGGCTCGTCGGCCGTGAACAGGTCGCCGTCGCAATAGTGTTCGTGCTTGTCGCCCCATGGATCCTGCCAGTAGTCGAAGATCTGGCTGCCCAGGATGTGCCGGCCGATGCCCCACGCGTGCGTCCACCCTCTGTCGCGGAGCATGCGCTGGCCCATGCCGACCGCGTCGGCGTCGACCAGTTCGTACGCGCTGTGGCTATACGTCGGCACGAACCCTTGAGCGAGCGCGAGCGTATGGTGATCGGCCGGCCTCTCGCCAAGATCGAGCCGCATGAATGCAACTGCGGGTGAGCCGTCCGGCAGCACCTGGACGTCGCTGGGGATGAATCCGAAATGTCGCGTGTACCACGCGCAGGTTTCCTGGAAGTCGGCCAGCTCGAGTACGACGTGCCCAAGACGAATGATCTCGGGCGCGTGTGCGGGTGGCCGCTGCGTCTCGTTGATCCGCACGGGCGCGTCGACCGAGTTGAATGGAAGCGGAGCACGATGCGGCAGCGTGTCGGCCCGTGTCTGGCCCGCGATCGCGTCGACCCGAAAACCCGACGGATCGACGAGCCGCACCCGATGGCCGCCGCCCGGCCAATCCGATGCCTCGATCTCCGACGCGCCAGGGAGTTTGGCGAGCGCCTCCAGATCGGCGCGACTGTCGACCCGCAATCCGAAGCCGACGAAGCGAGCCTTCGGCGCCCGGCGAACGACATAACAGAAGTGTGCGGTGCCGGTTCCGCGCAGCAGTAATTGCGTGTCATTCCGCAGCACCGTTCGGAGACCGAAGTCATTGAGAAAGTGCTCTGCCGCGTCGAGATCGGGGCGATCGAAGATCAAATAGGCGAGCGCCGATGCCTTCGTTGTGGGGTGAGGGTGGCGAGCCGGTTGTGTGGTGGTCAGTTTCATGGCGGATGACAATCAGGCAGATCGAGTGACGCTCGCGAGGGCACACGCCGTCGCACCGAGGGGCTTGCCGCGCAACGGCGGGCATGCGATCGAATCGGGGCACGACGTGACTGGCCGGCCCGTGAATATTGCGAAGCGGATCGTCGATTTCGCATGGAGGCGGCCCGCCTCGGCGCAGGCGCCGGGTGTCCGCAGCGCTTCGTCGCCGAATGCGATCGCGCGTGGGGCGACGCGTATCTCGGCAGCCTCGTCGACGATCAAGACGTCGACTTCGTGACAGGCCCGCCGATTGGCCATCGGGGCGCCGACTGCCTCGAATCCGGCAATCAGTGTGCCGAGCGCCAACGGCAGCGCACGCTCCGTCGACGAGCGCGAGTTGTTGTTGATGGACGCGCGGGCGCCCGTGTGCAGTTGTGTCTCCACCGTATCTCCATTCGTCGTTCGATCGGTTCTCGAGGGTTTGTCAGCCACCTTTGATGACATTAAAGTCATAGATGATAAGTTTGTCAATATAGACATTTGAATCTATACTTGGGCACGAACAAGCATCGGAAACCTCATGACGAATACACCGAGTCGCCGGACACCCAAGCGCTCCGCTCCGGAAGCATCCAGTCCAGCGGTCGCCGAAGAGCGTGAGCCACGTGGCGCGCGCCGCAAGCGGGAGACCCGTGCCCGCCTGCTGGACGCCGCGCTCAGACTGATGGCGGAGAAGGGCATGGAAGGCGTCGCCATCAACGAAATCACCGAGGCCGCCGACGTCGGCTTTGGCTCGTTCTACAACCACTTCGAATCGAAGGAGGCGATCTACGCCACTCTGGTGGAATCGGTATTTGAGGAGTTCGCGGATTCGCTCGATCGCCTGGCCAGTGGCTTGTCCGACCCGGCGGAAATCATCTCCGTCTCGGTGCGGCATACGCTGATGCGTGCCCGGCGCGAGCCGGTATGGGGACACTTCCTGATACGCGAGGGCTTTTCGGCGCGCGTCCTGACGCTTGGCCTGGGTCAACGCCTACTGCGGGACATCGAGCGCGGTATCGCCGAGAAGCGCTTCGTGGTTGCCGACCCGTTCATCGGCTTCCTTTCGGTTGGTGGTACGGTGCTGACCGCAATTGCCGCCGAACTCAACTTCGTCGCTCCGGGCGCGCCGGCGGCCGGTGTTCTCAAGGAACTCGGCTTCAACGGAGAGCATTTCCCGGAACGCACGGCGGCGACGCTCCTGCATATGCTGGGGCTCAAGCGTGCTGATGCCGAGAAGATCGCAAGCCGGCCGCTGCCGGTCGTGGAAGCGGCCGAAACGGCACAGTGACCGACGGGGCGACGCAGGTGCCGGCGAGGCCATCCCGAGCGTTGGTGCGGTAGCTGTCAGCCGACTTGCTGTGCCGAGCCTGGCGTATGTCGTCCAGTCGGTGCACGGCGGCCGCGTTCGACCAGGTGCGTCACCGGAATTGAAAGCGCACGGCGAATCTCGTCGCCGACAGATGAGGCACAGCGATCGTCCTCGACGCGCGCGCTCCGTGTCGGACTTGCGTGCATGACCAGTCGGCTGCCGGGCACGGGAGCCGGCACATGGATGACGAGCGTGTTGATCATTCGGCGTCGCATTTGACGCCGGAGATGCTGCCCACGCTGTCGTTGGCCGGGAGCGTGGAGAACGCCGTGGACGGGGAAGTGCACGCGACGAGCGCGGGCAGCTCGACGCACGCAATTCCGGATCGTCGAGGTGGCCGAACAACTGGTTCGCATGCGCCATGCGTGCCATTCGGATTGTTGTCGATCCCACCGCACTCAATCCGCCAGCGCTTTCCCGGTGGCGTCCTTGATTTTCGCTTTCCATTGCTTGCGGATTTCGGCGACGACCGGATCCGGAAGCGAGATGTAGTCGAGATCCGTGGCGGCCTGGTTGCCATTGCGGAACGCCCAGTCGAAGAACTTCAGCGTTTCGGCGCCCTGCTCCGGCTTGTCCTGCTTCGTGTACAGCAGCACGAACGTCGCGCCGACGACGGGCCATGCTTCCTTGCCCGGCTCGTCGGTCAGGATCTGGTAGAACGACTTCGACCAGTTCGCGCCGGCAGCAGCAGCCTTGAAGGTTTCCGTTTTCGGCTCGACCACCGCACCCGTCGAGTTCTTCAGCGCGGTGTAGGTCATGTTGTTCTTCTTCGCGTACGCCCACTCGACGTAGCCGATCGCGCCCGGCAGGCGCTGCACGAAGGCCGCGACGCCGTCGTTGCCCTTGCCGCCCGTGCCCGTCGGCCAGTTGACCGTCGTGCCTTCGCCGATCTTCGACTTCCACTCGTCGTTGACCTTCGACAGGTAGTTCGTCCAGATGAAGCTCGTGCCCGAACCGTCAGCGCGGCGAACGACTGCGATGTCCGTATCCGGCAGCTTGACCTTCGGGTTCAGCGCGGCGATCGCCGGGGCGTTCCACTTCTTGATCTTGCCGAGGTAGATGTCGCCGAGCACCGGGCCCGACAGCGTCAGCTCGCCTGACTTCACGCCCGGCACGTTGACGACCGGCACCACGCCGCCAACCACCGTCGGGAACTGGAACAGGCCTTCCTTCGCGAGCTCTTCATCCTTCAGCGGCGCGTCCGAACCGGCAAAATCGACCGTCTTCGCGTTGATCTGCTTGAGGCCGCCCGACGAACCGATGCCTTGATAGTTGACCCTGCCGCCGCCTGCCTTCCTGTACGCATCAGCCCATTTCGTGTAAATCGGTGCTGCAAACGTGCTCCCGGCACCGGTGATATCGGCGGCTTGACCGGCGGTGGCGACAAGAGCGAAGGTGCAGCAAATCAGGATCCGGATGTTCATATACCACCTCCTGTCCGCGGTCGGCATGCCGGCCCACAGCTGGTTCCGATCTAGAAGTCTGATTTGTCGAGCTGGATGTGCCGGCCGTCGCTCGGCAATGCATGTTGATTGACCGCGATCGTGATCTTGTCGCGATTGCTTTCAAATGCCGTGAGCAACTGCTCCGGTGTCGCCGTGTTTGCGCCGAGCTTTTCTCGAATGATGTTGGCCGGGAGCTTGACCGCAACGTACCCCCAACCGGTGCCATAGGCAGAGAACGACAGGCTCAGATCGTCGCAGACGATTGGGTACGTCAGACAAGTGTTGTGGTCCGTCATGGCGCGCGGTGAGAGGTCTCGCATGGGAGGGTGATAGGAGTATTGCATCTGGATGTGAAAACTCAAGGAGCGTGCAACTGCCGGAAACGCTTAGTTCCCGCCACTTGCCACTATGGAGGCCAGCGCGCGATCGCCGTCGCGTTGCGCAGTGTCTTCAGCGGAAAAGATGTGCTCGCTGAATGCGATCAGTTTGAAGCCGCTTCCCGTGCAGCGAGGAATCGTGATGCCCCAATGCCAGCCCCCATCTTGTTCGAATACATGGAGGACCGGGGGCGAATGACTCAGTGATGGTGAAGAAGTCGTCATGGCGTGCTCTCCCGTCATGGGGCGACGCTGGGGAACTACATCGAAGGTGCGAACCCAGTCTACGAGCATTCTTGTTGCGCTGCAATATTCGGCTTGCCATGAAAATTCCGATGCGCCAAACGTCACAATTTTGAAATACCAATATGCGCAGTGAGCGCTTCTGGCATATTGATGTGACGATTGTGAATCTTCGGAGGCTTTATGGACAGCGGTTCGCTTGTATGGGCAGGGGTGCCGCACAACAGCGATGGGGTGGTCTTTCAGGTTCGAGTGGGGCGCGGACTTCAACGTTTTCATGTCGCACGCACGGTTCTTGAAAAGGCACTCGATCTTGAGCGATTGGCGTCCGATGCGCGCCAACTTGAATGCTTTTATGAGCAACTGAGCTCGATCCTGAGCGTCGCTCGGAAGGCGCGCTCGAAGGCCAAGGCGGATACTGTTTCGCTGAACATTGCCGATTTCTTGCGAACGAGCAATGCGCGCGCCGGGCAGGATTCTGCGGCGGCGATGCGCCGAGCGCCATAGAGAGGTTGATGGCGTCAAGCCTTGGAGTCCCCCTCGTTGGACACTATCCGATGACTGCGTTCACTCGGAATTTGCGATGGTGCTGCGTTCCAACGGCGGATTCCCGGACGCACTGCGCGACGGCACGGGTCGTGCGGCCCGACCGGTCGGCGCCGACGTCGACCGACACGCCGGCAACGACGTCTTCGACCAATGCGGCGCCAGTTTCGCATCGGGCTGCGAGAGTGCGGACCGGTGCGGCCGGAAGGCGCCGGCCGGTCCGTCGACGCAAGCAGCGGCTATTGCCGGGCCGCGACCGTCGTGCCGGTGTCGGGTGGCAGTTCGCCCATTGCCTGCAACAGCGCCGCCGTATCGGTCATCCGGCGGCTCGCGGCACGCACCGCATCGAGCTCCGCGTTCAGATAGACCTGCTCGCTCGACCGTTGCGCGGACATCGGAACGGCACCCAACGTGCGGCGTTGCGCCGTTTCGTGGAACGCCTCGCCTGCCACGCGCGCCGCGAGTTCGTTCGCGGCCTGCGCTTGCGCGTCGTTGTCCAGCGCGGCGAGCGAATCTGCGACGTCACCGAATGCGGACAGCACCGCCGCCTTGTACTGCAGCACTGCGGCGTCGTACGCATCGCGCGACGCCCGCCGGTGCGCAAGCAATGCACCGCCGTGGAAGATCGGCTGCGACAGCCCGGCGCCGACGGCCCACAGCCCGCCCGCGCCCGACAACAGTGCCGGCCAGCTGAAGCCGCCGCGCCCCATCGTCGCGGTGAGCGACAGGCTGGGGAACAACTGCGCGGTCGCCTCGCCGACGTCCGCTGATGCCGCCTTCACGGCTGCCGCGGCCGCGCGGATGTCCGGGCGTGCTTTCAGCAGGTCGGACGGCACGACCACGGGGACGTGTTCCGGCAGCGACAGGCCCGTGAATGACGGGACCGGCGGCGGTGCGTCGGGCGTGCGGCCCAGCAGGATCGCCAGCGCGTGAATTGCGCTCGCGCGTTGCTGGCGCAGCAGCGGTAGCGTCGCGGCAAGCGACGCCGCGCCCTGCGTCGACGCCAGCGCCTGCACATGGGATACCGCACCGAGCGCGTAACGCTGCTGGTCCTCGGTTGCGGATGCCTCGGCGACGGCGATCAGGCGCTCCGTCAGCAGGATCTGGCGGTCGAGCGTCGCGGCGCGGATGGCGGTGCCGACGATGTTGGCCGCCAGCGCACGCCTTGCCGCTTCGAACTCGCAACCGCGCACGTCGACGCGCGCGGCGCTTGCCTCGTTCGCGTAGCGCGTGGCGCCGAACAGGTCGAAGGTGTAATGCGCCTGCAGTTGTCCGACAAACACGTTGTAGCGCAGGCTTTGCGCGCCTGCGCCGGAGATGTCCGGTGTGCGCGTGCGGGCGACCTGCGCATTCGCGTCGATCGACGGCAGCGTCGACGCGCCGATTTGCGCGCGCAGTTCCTCGTGCGCGGCGGCGAGCGTCTTTTCCGTCGCGGCCAGCGTCGGATTCGCGCGCAGGCCTTCATCGACCAGCGCGTCGAGCACGCTGGAGCGGTACAGGCTCCACCATTGCGGGACAGGCGCGGCGCCGACGTCGAATTGCTGCGCGACGCCCGCCGCCTCGGCGGTGCGCGGCGCCTGGGGCGTCGCGCCGTAGTGCGCCGGCGACGGCATCGCGGGCGGCGCACTGCTCGGGGCCATCGCACAGCCGCCCAGGCCAAGCACCGCGCTGGCGGCCAGCAAAGATGTGATACGAGAGAGTTTCATCAGCATGTCTCCGAGGACGCGACGTCCATTGCGCGCGACTCGCGTTCGTCGGCGCGCACCTTGAAGCAGGTCGCATAGAGCGCCGGCAGGAAGAAGATGGTCAACACCGTCGCGATCGTGATGCCGCCCATCAGCGCGGTGGCCATCGGGCCGAAAAAGCCGGAACGCAACAGTGGAATCAGCGCCAACACGGCGGCCGCGGCGGTCAGCATGATCGGCCGGAAGCGGCGCACGGTTGCACCTACGATTGCGGTGAAGCGTGGCTGCCCGGCCGCGATGTCCTGGTCGATCTGATCGACCAGGATCACGGAATTGCGCATGATGATCCCGAACATCGCGATCACGCCGAGCAGCGCGACGAAGCCGAACGGCTTGCCGAACAGCAGCAGCGCGGCGACGACGCCGATCAGGCCGAGCGGCGCCGTCAGCACGACGATGAAGGTGCGCGAGAAGCGTTTGAGCTGGATCATCAGCAACGTCAGCACCGCGATGATCATGAGCGGCATCTCCGCGTTGATCGACGTCTGGCCCTTCATGCTTTCCTCGGCCGCGCCACCGATATCGATCCGGTAACCGGCCGGCAAAGTGGCGCGTAGCGTCGACAAGGCGGCGTCGAGGTCGCGTGTCACGCCGATGCTCGGCGCTTCGCCGCGCACGTCAGCTTGCACGGTGACCGTCGGCTGGCGGTCGCGTTCCCAGATCACGCCATATTCGAGCGTGTCGCGCACATGGCCGATCGAGCCGAGCGGCACCGGACCGTGCGGCGTCGGGATCGCCAGGCCCGCGAGCCTGGACGGATCGACGCGTTCGCTCTTTGGCGCGCGCAGATCGACGTCGATCAGCTTGTCGCGTTCGCGATACTGCGTGACGGTATAGCCTGACAGCGTCATCGCGAGGAAGCTGGACACGTCTTCCGACGTCACGCCAAGCTGACGTGCCTTCAGTTGATCGATCTCAAACGACACCGATCGCTCGGCCGGCTCGTCCCAGTCGAATTGCACGTTGCGCGTGCGGTTGTCGGCGCGCACCTTGTCCGCGACCTTTTCCGCGATGCCGCGTACGGTCGCGATGTCGTCGCCGCTGACGCGGAACTTGATCGGAAAGCCGACGGGCGGGCCGTTTTCGAGGCGGGCGACGCGCGTGCGCACGGTCGGGAAGCCGTTTGCCAGCGTCGACTCGAGCCAATGCGACAAGCGGTCGCGCGATTCGATGTCCTTGGCCGTGATCACGAATTGCGCGAAGTTCGGCTGCTGAAGCTGTTGATCGAGCGGCAGATAGAAGCGCGGCGCACCGGTGCCGACGAAGTCCACGACGTGATCGATTTCAGGCCGACCGTTCAGCGCCTTCTCGAGCCGCTTTGCCTCACGCAGTGTCGCGTCGAACGAAGCGCCTTCCGGCAAGCGCATGTCGACGAGCAGTTCGGGCCGCTCCGAATTCGGGAAAAACTGCTGCGGAACGCGCGTGAAGGCGACCATCGCGATCGCGAACAGCACGGCCGTCACGCCGAGCACGACCCAGCGGCGGTCGATGCAAGCGGAGATCCAGCCGGACAGCCGGCGGTAGAACCCCGTGTCGTACACCTCGTCGCCATGCGCGTGACCGTCGCGATGCGTGTGCTCCGGCAGCATGTGATAGCCGAGCAGCGGCACCAGCACGACGGCCGCGAACCACGACACGATCAGCGAGATCGCCGATACCTCGAAGATCGAGCGCGTGTATTCGCCGGTGCTCGATTTCGCGAGCGCGATCGGCAGGAAGCCCGACACGGTGACGAGTGTGCCCGTCAGCATCGGGAACGCCGTGCTCGTGTACGCGAATGCGGCGGCGCTCGCGCGGCTCCATCCCTGCTCGAGCTTCACCGCCATCATCTCGACGGCGATGATCGCATCGTCCACCAGCAGCCCGAGCGCGAGCACCAGCGTGCCGAGCGACACCTTGTCGAGGCCGATGCCGAACGCGTGCATGCACAGTGCCGTCACGGCGAGCACGATCGGAATCGTGATGACGACGACCATGCCGGTGCGCAGGCCGAGCGACACGAGGCTGACGACGAGCACGATCGCGACGGCTTCTCCGACCGCTTCGACGAAGTCGTCCACCGAGTGCTTCACGGCATGCGGCATGCTGGACACCGCGGCCAGCTTCAGACCGGCCGGCAAACCGCGCTGCAGCTCGGCTGCCTTCGCGTCGAGCGCCTTGCCGAGATCGATCACGTCACCGCCTTTTTGCATCGTGACGCCGATGCCGAGCACTGCGTGACCGTTCGTACGCATCTGCGTGACCGGCGGATCGTCGTAGCCGCGCGTGACCTTCGCGACGTCGCCGAGCCGGAACGTCCGGCCGTTTACGTCGATCAGCATGTCGGCGAGCGCCTGCGTGTCCTTGAACGCGCCGCTCGGGCGCACGAACACGCGATCGTCCGCCGTCGTGATCGTGCCGACCGGCGCGACCGCGTTTTGCGCATCGATCGCCTGCGCGAGCTGCTGCGGCGTGATCGCGAGCCGCGTGAGCTGCGCGTTCGAGATCTCGACGAATACGTGCTGCGCGGGATCGCCGAAGTAGTCGACCTTCGCGACACCCGGCACACTCAACAGCACGGTGCGCAGCTTGTCCGCGTAATCGTGCAGTTGCGCCGGCGAGTAGCCGTCGCCTTCGAGCGCATAGATATTGGTATAGACGTCACCGAATTCGTCGTTGAAGAACGGGCCGACGACGCCCTTGGGCAGCGTCGCACGGATGTCGCCGACTTTCTTGCGAACCTGGTACCAGGTTTCCGGCACCTGATCGACCGGCGCCGAATCCTTCATCGCGAAGAAGATCATCGACTCGCCGGGCCGCGAATAGCTCTTGATGTTGTCGACGTACGGTGCGGCCTGGAGCTGGCGGCCGATCCGGTCGGTGACCTGTTCCTGCACCTCGCGCGCCGTGGCGCCGGGCCAGTAGCTCTGGATCACCATGGTGCGGAACGTGAACGGCGGATCTTCCGATTGAGCGAGTCGTGTATAGCCGATCACGCCGAAGATCGTCGCGAGGCCGATCAGGAAGATCACCAGTTGCTGATGCTTCAGCGCCCATGCGGAGAGGTTGAAACCGCCGCCGTCATGCGCTGTCGCGCCGGTTCGTGCGAGCGTGCCGTCGGTCGACGGCTGGTGTTCCCGAGCATTCATGACGCGAAGTCCTCCGCATGCAGCGGCGGCACGACGCGCACGTGCTGGCCGGCGCTGACCGCATGAACGCCTTGCATCACGACACGTTCGTCGTCCGCGAGACCCGACGTGACGGTGATCGTGCGTTCTTCGTAGCGCCCGACCGACACCGGGCGCAGCTCCAGCGTGTCGCTGCCCTTGCGGACGACCCATACGGCCGGCGCGTCGCCGTGATGAAAGAGCGCGGTGGCCGGGAGCGTGACCGCGTGGTCCGCGGCAGTGTCGGCGGCACCGTCGAACGTGATGCTTGCGGTCATCCCGGAGCGCACGTCCGGCCCCGGCGCGAGCAGCGTCAGCTTCACGCGCCAGGTGCGGCTCTGCGGATCGGCGGCCGCCGCGACTTCGCGCACGCGTGCGTCGAGCACCTTGCCCGGCAGGGCCGTCAGGCTGACGTGTGCGGTGCGGCCGACCGCGAGATCGCGCAGTTCGCGCTCCGCGACGTCGCAGACGATGTCGAGGTCGCCGCTCCAGTCCAGATGAAACACCGCCTGGCCGGGCTGCACGTTCTGCCCGGTATCGGCATCTTCCGACGTGATGACGCCGTCGTGATCCGCGACCAGCGTCGCGTAGCGCAGCTGATCGCTCGCGAGCGCCATTTGCGCGAGTGAGGAATCGCGTTGCGCGACCGCCGATGCATACGCGTCCTGCGTCGTCTCGAGCTGCGCGGGTGCGATCAGGTTGGCCTGAGCCTGGGCGCGGTCGCGATCCAGCTGCTGCTTCGCATAGGCAACGCGATGCTCGGCGGCATCGAGCTGCGCGCGCGCGTTCAGCAGCGTGTTGTGCAGATCCGCCGGATCGAGCATCGCGAGGGTCTGGCCGGCCTTGACGGTGTCGCCGATCCGCACGCGGCGCTCGACGATCTTGCCGCCGACCCGGAACGACAGCGGCGTCGAATAGCGCGCCTGAACCTGCGCGGGCAGCACGCGCTGCACTGCGCCGTTGTCCGCATGAACTGGCAGCGCGACCACCGGCTGCAGTTCGGGCGCGGGGGCCTCGTGCGAGTGGCACGCCGTGAGGAGAATCGCACAGCAGGCGAACGCAATCGGGGCTCGCCGAAGCGGCGGCGCGATGCGTGTCATAAACGGGCGCGTTGAAGTCAGCGCGTCAAGACCGGGTGATTTCACGATGTTTCCAAGACAAGTGAGGGCCAACTGAAAAGAGGTCGGCGACCACGGCGGGTCGCCCTGGTTCATGCAGGCGCACGTGAGCGTTTCTGCGGCGGTGCGCCTGACGATCAATCAGTACTCCAATGTTCCGGGCGCAGACCATTCCATTTGCCGACATGGCGCGGCTCCCGCATGGCGATAGCCGCGCATGTGCCGACGCGGCCGTCCGCACGTCGCCGACGCTCGCTAGCGTGGGGTGGACGGTGTCTGGACAGGGACCGGCTCTGCGATGACCGAGATTAGACTCATAACTGATAATGTTGTCAAGTATGAGAGAAAAATCTAGAATTGCCCCATGCAGAAAATTCTTTCGAAAAAGGGAGGCGCGCTCATGGGCGACGCACCGGTCCGGCCCCGCCGGTTGAACGCATCAGCGGGCGAAGCGGAACAGCGTCAGCCGCGTGGCGCCCGGCGCAAGCAGGCGACGCGTATGCGCTTGCTGCAGGCGGCATTCAGCCTGATGGCGGAAAAGGGCAGGGACAACGTGGCGATCAGCGAGATCACCGAGGCGGCGGATGTGGGGTTCGGCTCGTTTTACTACCACTTCGAATCGAAGGACGGCATCTTCGCCGCGCTGACGGAGTGGGTGTTCGACGATTTCGCGGACGGGCTCGAGCGTCTGGCGAGCGGATTGTCGGATCCGGCGGAGGTCGTTTCCGTCTGCGTGCGCCACACGCTGATGCGGGCGCGCCGCGAGCGGCTCTGGGCGCGGTTCCTTATGCGGGAGGGACTTTCCGTGCGCGCGCTCGGCCACGGGCTGGGGCAACGTTTGCGGCGGGACAGCGAGCGAGGAATCTCGGCGCGCCGCTTTGTCGTCGGCGATCCGTTCATGAGCGTGCTCGCGACGACGGGGACGATCCTGGCGGTGATCGCGGCGGAGTCCTACGCGGCGGCGGGCGCGCCGCGAAAGCCGATGGGGGGCGAGGGCAAGTTCCCCGAGCGAGCCGCGGCGATGGTATTGCAGATGCTCGGCCTGACGTGCGCCGAGGCACTTGAGGTGGCGAACCGACCGTTGCCGCCCGGCGACTTCGCCCGTCAGGTAAGAGAATCCGCCTCGCCGGACAACTCAACCTTGTCGTCGCGGCAACGATAGATGCTTGTCGAGTTCCGCACGATACGGCTCGTCTGCGTACCAGGGAACCGCCCCCAATTGCGGCAAGCTGGCTGCGCGCGTTATGCATTCTTCGAACCATGTCGACACAAAGCCCGCCGGCGCTGTCAAGCGAGGCTGGGCTAGCGATGGCAATCGCAGGCGCACTGCTGACATGTGCGATGCCGGTTTTTGCCGACGTTTCCGGCACGCCGGTCGGCATATGGCAGACGATCGACGATCACACTCACCAGCCGACCGCACCGGTACAGCGGCGAGATAATCAAGGGACTCAGTCTGTCATTTTCGAACGCCAATAATCATAAGGATTCCGTCATGTCCGATACTTCCCGTAGCCGCACATCTGCTGCAGGGCAAGCCGAACCAGTCAAAAAATGGGTTCAATATTTCGGCGCAACCGCCCCCAAAGACCTTGATCTTGGAGCGTTGACGGTTATCCATGCGTGGGCCATGGACGGTTTGGAGCCGAATGATAAAAGAAGAGAACGATAGTCGGCCCCGCAGGGAACAACAGTTGCCGGCGCTATCGTATCCCATGATCTCCGATATCCTCCAGGTGGCCGTCGGAGCCCGATGTCAATTTGACTTGGCGGAGCTGTCGTTACCATGATTGCGACCCGGTTCGCGCGCTGTCGCCGGCGGCCTCAGTGTCGCGAGAATCTTGTCGCGGCATACCCTCAGGATTTCGTCGGCCAATGGAGAATCATCCGGGCACGCGCGCGACAACACGATGGCGCCGACCGCATGCGCCATGATGTCGAGGCAGTTGGCTCGGGCCTCTGCCGCGTCTGCACCGTCTGACGAATCACGTTCTTGGACTAATGCCGCCAGCAGTCTTTCGATGCCGTCCGCGAATGTGGCTCGGACCGCTTCGGGTTGACGCGCGGCATCCCCACCCAGCGCGGCCATCGTGCATCCGGTTGCGCGCGAGTCGCGGTGCTCGCGCGCGAGATACTGCCGCACGAACTCCGATGCGTCGACCCCGGCCGATAGCGCAACGGTTTGCGCCATGCCGCAGGCCGCCGATTCGGCCATCAGATCGGTCTTTGAGCGGAAGTGTTTGTAGAAGCCGCCGTGGGTGAAACCAGCTGCGCCCATCAGATCCGCTACTCCGACCCCATCAAAACCGCGCTCCCTGAACAGTGTCGACGCTGTTTCAACAACGTGGGCCCGATTGGCCTGGGCCTGTGCCTTGGTGACTTTCACTTTCCTCTCCGTTGGCGCGTTCCTGTCTGATGGCCCGACTATACATTGATGTTGGTCGTCATCAAAGTATTGACACGTTAGATTATGATCGTCATCATTGAGCCATTCCCACCATCCGACGTTGGAACGACATGTCAGAGAAATCGCTTTTCGAGCCGTACGCCCTCGGTGGCCTGACGCTCGCCAATCGCATCGTCATGGCACCGCTGACTCGTAACCGTGCCGGCGCCGGGCTGGTGCCCAGCGAGTACGCCGCGACCTACTACGCCCAGCGCGCCTCGGCCGGACTGATCATCACCGAGGCCACTCAGGTTTCGGCCCAGGCCCAGGGCTATCAGGACACTCCCGGCCTGTACACGCGCGAGCAGATTGCTGGCTGGCGTAAGGTCACGGATGCCGTACATGCCAAGGGTGGACGCATCTTCGTGCAGCTCTGGCATGTGGGCCGCGTCTCGCACACTGACTTGCAACCTGGCGGCACGGCGCCGGTCGCACCTTCCGCTATCCGCGCTGAGACGAAGACTTTCGTCAACAACGGATTTGCCGACGTGTCCGAGCCACGCGCCTTGGAACTCACCGAGTTGCCGGGCATCGTGAACGACTTTCGACAGGCTGCGGCCAACGCGATTGCCGCCGGTTTCGACGGCGTGGAAATTCACGGCGCCAACGGATATCTGCTGGAGCAGTTCATCAAGGACGGGGCCAACCAGCGCACCGACGACTACGGCGGCTCGATCGAAAAACGTGCGCGCCTGCTGCTGGAAGTAGTCGCCGCCGTGGTCAAGGAAATCGGCGCAGAGCGCACGGGCGTGCGCATTTCGCCCGTTTCGCCGGCCAACGGCATTTCCTGCAGCGATCCGCAAGCGCAGTACGACTACATCGCCGAACAGCTCAGCGCACAAGGCATCGTCTATCTGCACGTGGTCGAAGGCGCGACTGGCGGCCCACGCGATGTGGCGGCATTCGACTATGACGCGCTGCGCCGCCGTTTCATGCAGACCTATCTGGCCAACAACGGATATGACCTGGAATTCGCCACCACTCAACTCAATGAGGGCAGAGCGGACTTGTTCGCGTTTGGCCGTCCGTTTATCAGCAACCCGGACCTGGTCGAACGCCTGAAGCACGGCGCACCCCTGACGCAATTCAACCCGGCGACGCTCTATGGCGGTGGCGCGGTGGGCTACATCGATTACCCGACGATTTCCGGTTAAGGCTCGTGCTCTTGATCAAGCCTCAGCCAGAAGAACCCTTGCAAAGGAAAGTACCCATGACCACGCTTCCGACAGTCCTCATCACCGGCGCCTCCAGCGGCATCGGTGCCACCTACGCCGAGCGATTCGCTCGGCGTGGCCATGACCTCGTTCTCGTCGCCCGCGACAAGGCGCGACTCGATGCGTTGGCAGCGCGCCTGCGGGAGGAAACCGGTGTGGCGGTAGAAGTGCTGCAGGCCGACCTGACCCAGTCCACCGATCTGTCCGCGCTCGAGGCTCGTCTGCGCGATGACGATCGAATAGGAATTCTGATCAACAATGCCGGCGTGGCTCAGTCGGGCGGCTTCCTGCAGCAAACCCCTGAAAGCATCGAACGCCTGATCACGCTCAACACGACGGCGCTGACGAGGCTTGCAGCCGCGGTCGCGCCACGCTTCGTGCAGTCCGGTAACGGCTCGATCGTCAACATTGGCTCGGTGGTAGGTTTCGCGCCCGAGTTCGGCATGTCGATCTACGGCGCGACCAAGGCATTCGTGCTGTTCCTGTCGCAGGGCCTGAATCTCGAGTTGTCGCCCAAGGGTGTTTACGTGCAAGCCGTCCTGCCGGCGGCGACGCGCACGGAGATCTGGGAGCGCGCCGGGGTCGACGTGAACACGCTGCCCGAGGTGATGGAAGTGGGCGAGTTGGTTGATGCCGCGCTGATCGGGTTCGACCGCCGCGAACTGGTCACGATCCCGCCGCTGCACGTAGCCGGGCGGTGGGACGCGCTGGATGGCGCTCGCCAGGGACTGCTGTCGGACATTCGACAGGCACACGCGGCCGAGCGTTATCAGCTCCGCGCCTGACCACTCAATTGCGGCAAACGGCGGAACGACGGATACCACGATGACCGACACCCGATCCAAGGAAGCCACGCACGAACGCTTCGTCGACGTTGACGCGCGCCGCCGACGAAGCGCCGTTATCCGAATCGATGGTTGAGGCCACACTCGAGTTTCCGGGTTGCGGCGCGGATTCAAGTCCCACCGTTTTCCCCGTCAGCATGACGCTCGACATATGAAAGCAGCGCCCAAGGAGTCAATGATGCAGAGCGTCAGCCCGGACACCCAATCGACAACGTCGTATACGCGGGCACCGAACAAGTTCGTCAACGCGGCTGGAACCCAGTTCGCCTACCGTGAACTGGGTCCGCACGGCGGCATTCCTTTGGTTTTGCTGAACCATTGGGGCGCCGTGCTGGACAACTTCGACCCGCGCATCGTCGATGGCTTGGCTCAGACACATCGCGTCATCGCCATCGACTATCGAGGAATTGGCTTATCCGGTGGCATCGCGCCCGTGACCGTGGACGAGATGGCGCGCGACACCATCGCGCTGATTCGCGCAATGGGTTTCGATCGAGTCGATCTGCTCGGCTTCTCGCTTGGCGGCTTCGTCGCGCAGGACGTGGCGCTCAAGGCGCCGGGCTTGGTGCGCAAGCTCATACTCACTGGCACGGGCCCCGCCGGCGGTCACGGGATTGATCGCGTGGGCGCCGTGTCCTGGCCACTCATGCTCAAAGGCCTGCTAACGCTGCGCGATCCGAAGGCGTATCTGTTCTTCACGTCCACGACCAACGGCCAGCGCGCGGCAAGCGCCTTCTTGAAACGGTTGAAGGAACGTAAGTCTGGCCGCGACAAGGGGCCGACACCTCGCGCCTTCCTTCGTCAACTCAAGGCGATCAAGGCGTGGGGCCAGCAAGCGCCACAGGATCTCGCCAGCCTGCCCATGCCTGTCCTGATCGCCAATGGGGATAACGACATTATGGTGCCCACCGCGCTCAGCCACGATATGGGCCGCCGCATCCCCCAGGCGCAACTCGTCATTTATCAGGACGCCGGCCACGGCGGAATCTTCCAGCATCACACCAACTTCGTACCCATGGCACTGGAATTTCTATCGCAATGAATACCTTGTGGACCAGAGGCGTATGACGTTTCTCGCGAATACAAAGCACCATCGGAGCAAGCGCAACATGAAAGCACTCACATTCAAACGCTATGGCAAATCACCCGAGATCGGGTTCGCCGAGGTGCCGCGCCCCACGCTCAAGCCCGACGAACTGCTGGTTGAGGTTCACGCCGCAGGGGTGAACCCGATCGACAACATGATTCCAACGGGAATGTTCAAACCCGTCCTGAAGGTCCAACTGCCCGCGACCATGGGCAGCGATCTGGCCGGCATCGTGATCGATGTCGGCAGCCGCGTCACTCGCTTCAAGAAAGGCGACGCCATCTTTGCAAGTCTGTTCGACCTTGGAAGAGGATCCATCGCCGAATTTGCCGTGGTACCGGAGAGCGCTGCGGCCCCGAAACCGGTTAATCTGGACTTCGTGCAGGCCGCCTCGGTTCCAATGGTCGGGCTCACTTCATGGCAAGCACTGAAGGAGCGTGCCAATCTTCAACCGGGTCAGAAGGTGTTCATTCCTGCGGGGTCCGGCGGTATTGGAACGTTTGCGATCCAACTGGCCAAATATTTCGGCGCCAAGGTGGGAACCAATACCAGCACGGGTAATATCCCGTTGGTGAAAAGCCTGAGCGCGGACGAAGTAATCGACTACAAGAAGCAAGCGTTCGAGAAAGTGCTGCGCGACTACGATGTGGTGCTTGGCACGATTAGGGGTGACGCGGTTGAAAAATCGGTAGGAATCTTGAAGCCGGGCGGGAAGATCGTCTCTCTTATCGGTCCGCTGGACGCAGCGTTCGCCCGTGCTCGCGGGCTGAACCTCGTCCTGAAGTTTGTATTCGGTCTGATGAGCCGCAAGATCATGCGTCTTGCGAGGAAGCGGGATGTCACCTACTCATTTCTCTTCGTACGCCCCGACGGTGCCCAACTCGCCGAGATCGGCAAACTGCTCGAATCCGAACGTATCCATCCGGTGATTGACAAGGTGTTTCCGTTTGAACAAGCAAAGGAAGCGCTTGAGTACCTGGCGCAAGGACGCGCGAAGGGTAAAGTCGTGGTCAAGATCAAGTAAGGTCCCAACGACGGCGGGCGGTTGGCCGAACTGATTCACAAGGCCCTGCACACCAAGCCCGCGGATGGCTCCACCTACTGGAGCATGCGCACGATCGCCGCCGAAACCGCCATTTCGCCAACAGGTGTGCATCGTTACTTCAAGCTGCTGGGCCAGCAACCGTATATTCCGGTCCTTCCTGCACGAAATCGACAAGGCCGTGCCAGCCGAACTCGACGTGCATTGCATCGTCGACCTACAGCAGTCACAAGCATCCGAAGGTCAAGGCGTGGCTGGCGACACGCCCCCGCTGGCACATGCATTTCATTCCCACCTACAGTTCGTGGCTCAACCAGGTCGAACCCTTCGTTGCGTTGATCACCGCCAAGGCAATCCATCGCGGCTCGTTCGGCTCGGTCAGCCACCCAGGCAAGCAGGGAGGAATAGCGATCTACTACGACCATCGCATCCAGCCGTTCGGTCGGCGTGGTTACAAATTTCCCGACTGCAGTCGCAAACCGTTCAGTAGCCGAGTGCATTTTCAGGCAGCAGGACTCGGTTTCAATTCATGTCGATGAGCGTGGCGCGAGGCCGCCAAGCCGTGCCGGGCAAGGCCTGTATAAGGCGCACCAAAGGCATGGTTATAAATTGTGCAAACGGACGACGGCGATGCCAAACGCGAGACCGGCGATCATCAATCTCGACATTATAGAAATAATGTCAAATCAACCGCGACTGATGATTGGATATTTAACGGTTTACGTTATATTATTCACGAAATTATCGACGCAACCTGCCATGTCCAACCTCGCTGCCGACGAATCCCGCCTGATCGCCGAAATCGACCGCCTGAAGGCCGATTTCCCGAAAACCCGCGAGCTGTATCGCGAGGTCTGCGCATTGATGTTCTTCCGCTTCGGCATCACGCCCACCGCGAACCGCCTGTACCAGCTCGTGCGCAAGGGCAGCATGAGCACGCCGACTGCGGTTCTCGGCGAGTTCTGGGCCGAGTTGCGGGAGAAGAGTCGTGTGCGCATCGAGCATCCCGACTTGCCGGCTGACCTGCAGGCTGCGGCCGGCGAGCTCGTCGCCGCGTTGTGGAGTCGCTCGACTGCCGATGCCGCCGCAGCGCTCGATGCACTGCGCGCCGAAGTCGAAGCCGAACGAGCGGCGGCGAAGGCGGAGGTCGCTGCATTGCAAACCGACCTGTCCCGTACCGAAACCGCGCTGGAGCACCGCACGAGCGCGTTGCTGGCGGCCCAGGTGCGCATCCAGGAGCTCGAGCAGGCAAGGGCGGCCGACGAAGCGTCGCACCGCGCGCTGCAGGCGGAAGTCGAACGGCTGAAGTCCGACAATGCAGACGCCGATCGTGCGCTGGCGCAAGCGCGCGCCGATTTCACGTCTCAGCTCGACCGGCTGCGCGACGACGCGGGCCGGGCGGAGGAACGCTTGCGAGCATCGGAGAAACGGGCGCTTCAGGAGATCGACCGCGAACGGCTCGCGGCCGCGCGCGTTCAAAAGGAACTCGATGCGGCCGCGACGCGCGCCGAACAGCGCGATACGCAGCACCGCAAGGATCTCGCGGCGCTGCAGGCGCAATTGGCCGACACGCAGCATCGCTGCGGGGTGCTTGAAGGCCAGCTCGACGGCGCCCGCGCGGCCAATGCCGCGTATGTCGGTGAACTCGATGCATTGCGTGCCGAACGCGCATCACGCGCCCCCGTGCGCAGGGCGCCCGGTCGGCCGGCGGGCGGCAGCCTGCGTGCGGCGAAACCGGTCGCCAGGAAGCGCGCTCCCAAACCCGCGTGACATGGGCGCCACGGTACGGCGATAACGCATCCGCGACGCGGTGCGATTCGGGTAAAGTGCCGCTCAACTCGCCGGCTCGACGTTGCTAGACGACCGGTCTAATCGTTGCTAAGATACGCCATCATGAATGCATCTTCAGGCGCGGAAGTCCGCCAGCACATTCTGAATATCGCGAAGCCGATCATGCTCCACAAGGGGTTCTCGGCGGTCGGTCTGAACGAGATTCTCGCCGCGGCGGGCATCCCGAAGGGCTCGTTCTACCATTACTTCGGCTCGAAGGAGGCGTTCGGCGAGGCGCTGCTCGAATCGTATTTCGAAGGCTATCTCGAGCATCTCGACAACCTGCTCGGCCGTCAGGTCGGCACGGGTGCGCAACGCCTGATGACGTACTGGGGCAACTGGCTGCACACGCAGTGCGCGGACGATCCGGAAGGCAAGTGCCTCGCGGTGAAGCTCGGCGCGGAAGTGTCCGACCTGTCGGAGGCAATGCGCGCGGTGCTGCGGCGCGGCACCGGCCAGATCATCGAGCGGCTCGCGGGCGGGATCGAGGCCGGGCTGGCCGACGGTTCGCTGAGCGGCGTCGACGATCCGGCGCATACGGCCGCGATCCTTTACGAGCTGTGGCTGGGTGCGACGCTGCTGGAGAAGATTCACCGGAACCGCAAACCGCTCGAACGCGCGATGCTCGAAACACGGCGGATGCTGAACCTGCCGTCCTTCGAGCCGGACGGAGCGCAGTCGTAACGTGGGCGCGCGCAGGCGCGCCTTGTTTTTTGGATGAATACTAGACGACTGGTCTACTTACACTGAAATCCCGTTGCTTTACCCGTAAGGCTGCGGCTCCGCCGGCCGACTGGTCGGCATGGCCCGCAGCCTCGCATCAAGGTTGTCCAAGTTGATCCGATCGTGCCCGGTGCACGTCCCTTCCTGTTGACGGAGGTTCCCATGCCGCAAAGCAAGGCAGCAAACCGCAGAATCATCCTGAACGCGCGCCCGGTCGGCGCGCCCACCCCGAACGACTTCCGTACCGAGACCCTCGACGTGCCGGTGCCCGGCGCCGGCCAGGTGCTGTTGCGCACGGTCTGGCTGTCGCTCGACCCGTACATGCGCGGCCGGATGAGCGACGCGCCGTCGTATGCACCGCCGGTCCAGCTCGGCGACGTAATGGTCGGCGGCACGGTCAGCCGTGTCGTGGCATCGAACCTGCCCGCGTATCGCGAAGGCGACCTGGTCGTCGCGGGCGGCGGCTGGCAGGACTATTCGCTGTCCGACGGCAGCGACCTCATTGCGCTCGGCCGCGACTTCCCGCATCCGTCGCATGCGCTCGGCGTGCTCGGCATGCCGGGGTTCACCGCGTACACCGGGTTGCTGACGATCGGCGAGCCGAAGGCGGGCGAAACCGTGGTCGTGGCCGCCGCGAGCGGGGCCGTCGGCGCGGTGGTCGGCCAGATCGCGAAGCTGAAGGGCTGCCGCGTGGTCGGCGTCGCGGGCGGCGCAAACAAGGTCGCATACGTGAAGGACACGCTCGGCTTCGACGAGTGCGTCGATCACCACGATCCGCAATTTGCAGAGAAACTGAAGGCCGCCTGCCCGAACGGCATCGACGTCTATTTCGAGAACGTCGGCGGTGCCGTGTTCGACGCGGTGTGGCCGCTGCTCAACGATCATGCGCGCGTGCCGGTGTGCGGAATCATCGCGCATTACAACGACGCGGCGTACGACGACACCGCGGTATCGAGCGGCCGCGACCGCGTGCCGGCGCTGATGGGCACGATCCTGCGCAAGCGCATCCGCATGCAGGGGTTCATCATTCTGGATCACTATGCGACCGGCTATGCGCCGTTCCTGAAGGAGATGAGCGAGTGGGTCGCGCAGGGCAAGGTGAAGACGCTCGAAGATGTGGTCCCCGACCTCGCCGAAGCACCGCAAGCACTGATCGGCTTGCTCGCCGGCAAGAATTTCGGCAAGGTCGTCGTGCGCGTGGGTCCGGACGAACTGGCCTGACACCGGCGCAAGACGACACACAACGATTGCACGCTGGCGTCGCGAGACGCCAGCTTGTGGCATGCTCGATTCCGTTTCGAAAGGAGTGACAAGATGGCGCTTCACGTGATTGCTTCCCTGTTCCTGAAACCCGAACACGCGCAGGCCGCCGAGGCCGAATTGCGCAGCATGGTCGCCAAGACGCGCGTCGAACCGGGCAACCGGCGCTACGACCTGTTCCGTGAGCAGGACGGTTCGCCGAACCTGCACCTGTACGAGATCTACGACGACCAGGCCGCGTTCGACGCGCATCTCGCCAGCCCGCATTTCACCGAATTCCGCGTGAAGTCGGCCGACTGGTTCGCGGCGCCGCCCGTCATCAAGGTGCTGTCGGGCATCGACGTGGCCGAGTGACGGCGCGGCACCGTCGTCGCGGCTCGCTCGAGCCCGGGCCGCGCGGCAACCGTCACGCATGACGCGACGGCAATGACAACGACAACGCGGCGCAGCGGATCGTTCGCGCCGCTTCCCCAATACACCGGCCCCGGAGTCTGAATGGTCACCCTCAATATCAACGGCGAGAACCGCACGGTCGACGCCCCCGACGACATGCCCCTGCTGTGGGTCCTGCGTGACGTCGTGGGCCTGACCGGCACGAAATTCGGCTGCGGGATCGCGCAATGCGGCGCGTGCACCGTCCATCTCGACGGCGTTGCCGCGCGCTCGTGCGTGCTGCCCGTCGCGGCCGTCGCGGGCCGCAGGATCACGACGATCGAAGCCGTCGGCGCGACGCCGGCCGGGCAGAAGGTTCAGGAAGCGTGGCGCGAGCTCGACGTCGTCCAGTGCGGCTACTGCCAGTCCGGGCAGGTGATGGCGGCCACGGCGCTGATCGCGTCGAACCCGAACCCGAGCGACGCCGACATCGACGCGGCAATGGCCGGCAACATCTGCCGCTGCGGCACGTACAACCGGATTCGCGCGGCCGTCAAGCAAGCCGCGAAGGGAGCGTGACATGTCGCGAGGACTGATCGAAGCAGGCAAGGTCGCCGGGCAAGCGGCCGGCGCGGGCATGTCGCGCCGTTCGTTTCTGAAGGCGGGCATGTCGCTCGGCGCGGCGGCGGGCGGCGGCTTGCTGCTCGGTTTCAGCATGCCGGCAGCGGGCGATGACGCACGGCGCTCGGTGATCGGCGGCGATGCGGACGAAAGTGCGCGCGCCGGCGTATTCGCACCGAACGCGTTCGTGCAGATCGACCGCAGCGGCAAGGTCACGCTGGTGATGCCGAAGGTCGAGATGGGGCAAGGCGTCTACACGGCGCTGCCGATGCTGATCGCCGAGGAACTCGAAGTGCCGCTGTCGAACGTCACGCTCGACCATGCGCCGCCCAACGAGAAGCTGTTCCTCGATCCGCTGCTCGGCGGCCAGTTGACGGGCGGTTCGACGTCGGTGCGCTACGCGTGGGAACCGCTGCGCCGCGCGGGTGCGACCGCGCGCACGCTGCTGGTTTCCGCGGCGGCGAAGCAATGGAGCGTCGATCCGGCCACCTGCCGGGCGGAAAACGGCGAAGTGCGGCACCTCCCGAGCGGCCGGCGCGCATCGTACGGCCAGCTCGCGGACGCCGCGTCGAAGCTGCCGGTGCCGAAGGACGTCGCGCTGAAGCAGCCGGCCGATTTCAAGCTGATCGGCAAGCCGGTGAAGCGGCTCGATTCGCCGGAGAAGGTCGACGGCACCGCGCAGTTCGGGCTCGACGTGCGTCTGCCCGGCATGCTGTACGCGGTGATCGTGAACAGCCCGGTGTTCGGCGGCACGGTCGCGAGCGTCGACGATACGGCTGCGAAGAAGATTCCGGGCGTGCGTCAGGTCGTGCGCGCGGACAACGCGGTCGCGGTGGTCGGCGATCACACGTGGGCCGCGAAGCGCGGCGCGTCGGCGCTCGTCGTGAAGTGGAACGAAGGCGCGGGCGCGAAGGTGTCGACCAAGGACATCGTCGCCGATCTCGCGCAGGCCGCCGCGAACGGGAAGGGCGCCGTCGCGCGCAAGGACGGCGACGTCGGCAAGGCGTTCGCTGGCGCGAAGACCCGCATCGACGCCGTCTACGAACAGCCGCTCCTTGCGCACGCAACGATGGAGCCGGTGAACTGCACGGTGCACGTGCGCGGCGACGGCTGCGAGATCTGGGTCGGCACGCAGGTGCCGACGCGCGCGGTCGACACCGTGCAGCGGCTCACGAGCTTTCCGCCGGAGAAGATCGTCGTGCACAACCACCTGCTCGGCGGCGGTTTCGGCCGGCGGCTCGAAACGGACATGATCGGCCAGGCCGTGAAGATCGCCAAGCAGGTCAACGCGCCGGTGAAGGTCGTCTGGACCCGCGAGGAAGACATCCAGCACGACATGTATCGGCCGTACTACTACGACCGGATTTCGGCCGGCCTCGACGCGAACGGCAAGCCGGTCGCGTGGCAGCACCGGATCGTCGGTTCGTCGATCCTCGCGCGCTTCGCACCGCCGGCGTTCAAGGACGGCGTCGATCCCGACGCGGTCGAAGTCGCGACCGACCTGCCGTACGACCTGCCGAACCAGTTGATCGATTACGTGCGGCAGGAGCCGCGTCACGTGCCGACCGCATTCTGGCGCGGCGTCGGCCCGACGCGCAGCACCTTCGTCGTCGAGAGCTTTATCGACGAACTGGCCGCGCAGACCAAGACCGATCCCGTGCAATATCGCCGCGCGCTGCTCGGCAAGACGCCGCGCGCGCTGAACGTGCTCGAAGTCGCGACGAAGGCAGCGGGATGGGGCGCGCCGCTGCCGAAGGGGCAAGGGCGCGGCGTATCGGTGATGCACGCGTTCGGCAGCTTCTTCTCGATCGTCATCGATGTCGCGGTGGAGGGCGGCGAAGTGCAGGTCAAGCGTGCCGTGTGCGCGGTCGACTGCGGGATGGCCGTGAATCCGGGCACGATCGAGGCGCAGGTGCAGGGCGGCATCATCTTCGGGATCACGGGCGCGCTGTATGGCGAGATCACGATCGAGGATGGCCGCGTCGTGCAGAGCAACTTCACCGACTACCGGATGATGCGCATCAACGAGACGCCGCCGATCGAGGTGCATCTCGTGAAGAGCGCCGAGGCGCCGGGCGGAATCGGCGAACCGGGCACCGCCGCGACCGCGGCGGCGCTGTCCAACGCGATCTTCGCGGCGACCGGCACGCGGCTGCGCAAGCTCCCGGTCGGCAGCCAGCTGAAGACGGCCTGAGGGGAGAGAACGAACATGCGAAACCTCACCCCGAACAGTCTGAATCGCGCCGCTCGCACGCTTGGCGCATCGTTGATCGCGCTGTCCGCGCTGATGGCCGGCACGGCGGCGCATGCCGCGCAAACGGCGCCCGCCGACAGCGCGCTGCTCGCACGCGGCGCGTATCTCGCGAAGGCCGGCGATTGCGTGGCGTGCCACACCGCGCCGCGCGGCGCGCCGTTCGCCGGCGGCCTGAAGATGATCACGCCGATGGGCGCGATCTACACGACCAACATCACGCCCGACCCGGACACGGGCATCGGCGGCTATACGGAGGCCGAGTTCGCGGGCGCGCTGCGCTCGGGTGTCGCGAAGGATGGCCATCACCTGTATCCGGCGATGCCGTATCCGTCGTACGCAAAGCTGCGCGACGACGACGTGAAGGCGCTTTACGCGTACTTCATGCATGGCGTCGAGCCGGTAAAGCAGGCGAACCGTGCGTCCGACATTCCGTGGCCGCTCAACATGCGCTGGCCGCTGGCGCTGTGGAACGCGGTGTTCCTCGACACGACGCCATATACCGACAAGCCGGCGAAGGATGCGATGTGGAACCGCGGTGCGTACCTCGTGCAGGGGCTCGGGCATTGCGGGTCGTGCCATACGCCGCGCGGCGTCGGCTTCCAGGAGAAGGCGCTGGACGAAAGCGGCTCGGCGTTCCTGTCGGGCGCGCCGATCGACAACTGGTTCGCGTCGAACCTGACCGGCGAGCACAATACCGGGCTTGGCCGATGGAGCGATGCGGATGTCGTGCAATTCCTGAAGACCGGCGCGAACCAGCATGCGACCGCGTTCGGCTCGATGGTCAGCGTGATCAACCACAGCACGCAGGAACTGAACGACGACGATCTCGCGGCGATGTCCCGCTATTTGAAATCGCTGCCGGCGGCGGGTGGCACGGGCGCGCCGCCTTACCGTTATGATCCGAAGCCGACGCAGGTCGCGTTGGGCCGGCCGGCGAACGATCCGGGCGCAAAGGTGTATAACGCTTACTGCCTGAATTGCCATGGCGCGGACGGTCGCGGCTACGCGCCGCTGCTCGCACCGCTGGCGGGCAATCCGAACGTGCTCGAGACCGATGCATCGTCGCTGATCAACGTGACGTTGAACGGCAGCGAGTCGCTCGTGATCGGCGGCGTGCCGTCCGCGTATCCGATGCCGGCGTTCGCGAATCAGCTGAACGACCAGCAGATCGCCGAAGTGCTGACGTTCATGCGCGCCGGCTGGAACAATGGCGCGCCGGCCGTGCAGGCGGCGGACGTCGCGAAACTCCGCAAGGCGACGGCGGCTGCGCGCTGAGCGCGGCCGTGCGTGGCGGATGACGACGGGCATGCGCGCCGCGTGCGCGTCGTCGAACGTTGCCGGGTGCAGGGCGCCCGGCAACGCAGTGCTTTCTGTCAACCGGCGCGCGGCCGTTCGCGGCAGCGCGCGTTTTATCGAACGCAAAACTGGGGTGTCTGGATGGCTAACGTGACTTATACGGATACACAACTGCTGATCGACGGCGAGTGGGTCGACGCCGCGAGCGGCAAGACGATCGATGTCGTGAACCCGGCGACGGGCAAGACGATCGGCAAGGTGGCCCACGCGGGCATCGCCGATCTCGATCGCGCGCTGGCCGCGGCGCAGCGCGGTTTCGAAGCATGGCGCAAGGTGCCCGCGCACGAGCGCGCGGCGACGATGCGCAAGGCGGCCGCGCTGGTGCGCGAGCGCGCCGACACGATCGCGCAGCTGATGACGCAGGAGCAAGGCAAGCCGCTGACGGAAGCGCGTGTCGAAGTGCTGTCGGCAGCCGACATCATCGAATGGTTCGCGGATGAAGGCCGCCGCGTGTACGGCCGGATCGTCCCGCCGCGCAATCTCGGCGCGCAGCAGACCGTCGTGAAGGAGCCGGTCGGTCCGGTCGCGGCGTTCACGCCGTGGAATTTCCCGGTCAACCAGGTCGTGCGCAAGCTGAGCGCCGCGCTCGCGACCGGCTGCTCGTTCCTCGTGAAGGCGCCGGAAGAAACGCCGGCGTCGCCGGCCGCGCTGCTGCGCGCGTTCGTCGACGCGGGCGTGCCGGCCGGTGTGATCGGTCTCGTGTACGGCGATCCCGCCGAAATCTCGTCTTACCTGATTCCGCACCCGGTGATCCGCAAGGTGACGTTCACGGGCTCGACGCCGGTCGGCAAGCAGCTCGCGGCGCTCGCGGGCCAGCATATGAAGCGCGCGACGATGGAACTGGGCGGCCACGCGCCGGTGATCGTCGCCGAGGACGCGGATGTCGCGCTGGCGGTGAAGGCCGCCGGTGGCGCGAAGTTCCGCAACGCCGGCCAGGTGTGCATTTCGCCGACGCGTTTCCTCGTGCACAACAGCATTCGCGACGAATTCACGCGCGCGCTGGTCCAGCATGCGCAGGGGCTGAAGGTCGGCAACGGCCTCGAGGAAGGCACGACGCTCGGCGCGCTGGCGAACCCGCGCCGGCTGACCGCGATGGCGTCGGTCGTCGAGAACGCGCGCAAGGTCGGCGCGAGCATCGAGACCGGCGGCGAACGGATCGGCTCGGAAGGCAACTTCTTCGCGCCGACCGTGATCGCGAACGTGCCGCTCGAAGCGGACGTGTTCAACAACGAGCCGTTCGGCCCGGTCGCGGCGATCCGCGGTTTCGACAAGCTCGAGGACGCGATCGCCGAAGCGAACCGTCTGCCGTTCGGGCTGGCCGGCTATGCGTTCACGCGTTCGTTCGCGAACGTGCACCTGCTGACGCAGCGCCTGGAAGTCGGGATGCTGTGGATCAACCAGCCTGCGACGCCGTGGCCGGAAATGCCGTTCGGCGGCGTGAAGGATTCGGGCTACGGGTCGGAAGGCGGGCCGGAAGCGCTGGAACCGTACCTCGTCACGAAGTCGGTGACGGTGATGGCGGTCTGACGACCATTCGAGCGCGAGCGTGCCGCCGTTTGCGCGGCGCGCACGCGCCGTAGCGTTGCCGAAGGCCGGGCGTTCTGCCCGGCCTTGTCATTTCTGCGTCGATGGCGCTCTTGGCAGTCGGCTTTGCCCCGGAGTGGCGGTCGTTCCCGTCGAGCACGGGACATACGACGCCCGCCGCTCAATGCCGGCTGCTGCCGCGATAGCTTTCCACCTCCGCGTCGTACGCGGCGAGAAACGCCTTGCCGAATACCGACGCAAAATCGTCTTCGATCGCGAACACCGTGTCGCGATGCGTCGCCACGTAGCGGTCCCACATCCTCGCCTTGTACAGCGCGGGCACGCGCTTCTCGTACCAGCGCATCGCATCGTCGCGCTCGCGCAGACGTTGCGGCGAAAAGCGCGTCAGCAGATCCATCAGCGCGGCGCGCATGCCGGCGACCATGCCGATCTGGTGCGCGTGCAGATCCTGGAACGCGTCGCTGACCGCGCTCTGCGGCGACATGAAGCCCGGCAGCGGCAGCCCGAACATCTGGCGCAGTACGGCGCCGCCGTCGGGCAGCAGCTTCAGCGGATTGTTCTCGCGATCGAGCAGCATCGTCATGTGCGCCTTGACCTCCCGCTTCAGGATGCTGCGCGACGACAGCAGCTCGACCGTGCCGTTCGCGAACAGCGCGAGCAACTGCCCCGCGATGTACAGCTGCTCGGCCGACCATTGATGCGACTCGGCGGCGGTATCGAGGCCGGCGCCTTCGAAGAACGCGCTCAGCAATTCATCGGGCGTCGGCGCGCGGTTCGCCTGCGGTGCAGGCTCGTCGGCAGGACGTGGCTCGGCATGCGCCGTCGCCGGTTGCACACGCACGTGCTGCGTCCACTCGGGCGCATGGTCGGCTTGCGTCGCGGACGACGCGCCGCGATCCGCATTGCCGCGTTCGGACGGTGACGCCGAACCCGATTCGCCGATATCGGGCGACGACTGTACAAACAAGTCGAGCGGGTCGGTCGACAGCTGATTCAGGTCGCGTTGCGATGGCACCGATGGCGCGGTCGGCGTGGCGCGGTTCGCGGGCTGCGCCGCCTCCCTGCGCGCCGTCGAACCGGATCGCGTGCCTGTGTCCGCCGCCTTGCCCCGCGGAGCGAGACGATCCTGCAGCAGGCCCCACAACCGGTTGCCGGTCGTCTTCGCGTCGACGTGCGCGTGTGCGGCGGTTTCCGGCGTGCGCCGCAGGTCGGCGCTCGCGCTGGAGGCGGCGGGCATGTCGACGACCGGCGCCTCATGTCCGTCGTCACGCTCGGCACGCAGCACGTACGGGCCGATGCGGATGATGTCGCCAGTATTGAGCGGGCGCTCCTGTGCATAGCCGACGGGCTCGCGGTTCACCTCGATCGTCGACACGCTGCTCAGGTTCTTCAGCAGGCACGCATCGTCACCGACCTGCAGCAGGGCCTGCAGCCGGGAAATCTGCCGGGTGTCGTCGCGGAGCACGAGATGGTTGTCGGTCGCCCGGCCGATGGTGCCGCCGGGCGGGTGGAACACGACGGCGTCGTAGGAGTCGCTTTCGACCGGCTCGCCGGCATGTTCGATCACGATCAGTTGCATGTCATACGTCGCTCGGTAAGGAAACGCTCGCGGGGAATCCGGTTCGGTCAGGATGACGACGCATGTCTGCGGCGCGCGAACTCGAACGCGGGCCCCCAGATCGGATGTCCCTTCTCGGCGGGGGACAAGTCGAAGCGCGGGTTGAGGTCGAGAATCTTCGAGAATTCGGCGCGGCACTGCGCGACGCGGTTCGTCACGCAATAGCTGAACGCGAGCAGCTTGTGAGCGGAGACCTGCGTGTCGGTATCGGCCCCGTCGATCTCCTTCGCCCGGCTCAGGATCGCGATCGTGCGTCCGTAGTCGCCCGCGCCATACGCCGCGCGCGCGCTGTCGACCGCGGCGCGCGCCGCCGACTGCGTAGGGGACGTACCGCACCCGCCGATTCCCAGCAACAAGGCGCCGAGGAAAATCACGATCGATGAATGGCCTTTCATTCTGAAATGAAATGTTTGCGTTATTGGAAGGTGGCGCACAAGCGCTGTTGGATTCTAGTGCCAATCAAAGCGGGTGATGTCGCCGTTACGTTTTGTTTCATTTTGGAAATTGCGTTCGAGTTATCGCTCAAATCGATTCCGGGTTTTCGACTTGTTAATCCATAAAATCGATTCTATAGTTCGCTGTGCTTTTGGGATTCGTCAGTTGTTTGCCCGGCGCAGGTCAATGATCGGAAAAGCCGGCCCTCCGTTCGGGCAACGCAAACAGCGTGACACGACCCGCAGGGCGTAGCCACCCACCGCCGACGGCCGTCAGGCTTGGGTTCAGCGTCCATGCGGCAAGTGTCCATGCAATAGAACCGGGCCGCCGTGGCGAACCGGTCGAATTAACGCGCCTTTTCAAAATGACCGAAATCAATTCAATTCCTCGTCATTTCCCCAATCTTGATCCCGTCCCGTAATTGGCGATTTGACCCGGCTTTTTACAAGAATAAATTGCCGAATGAAATTTGAGCGGAAGGATATGCAAGCCACATAATTACCGGTCAATTAATTGTCCCTTTTTAATTCGAGGTGTCGATTTCGCGTACGGAAATCGACGGGGGAATTATTGCGCTGCGAGGATGAAATATGCGCTGGCGGTCGAGCGGGTTCATCGTATTGGGATGTGCATTGCTGTTGCCCGGATGCGGCGCCACCGAGCGTGCCGCCGCGGTGCCGTATGCGATCACGGTCGACGTAGCGCCCGACGTCAATCCGGACTTCAACCGCAAACCTTCGCCGATCGTGCTGAAGGTGTTCCAGCTGCGCGCGGCGTCCGCGTTCGACGGCGCCGACTTCTTCTCGCTCCAGGACAAGCCCGAGAACATCCTCGGCGCGGACCTCCTCGGCACCGACCGCGTGATCCTGCGCCCGGGCGAGTCGCGCACGCTGCATTACCGCGGCAACGTCGAAGCCGGCGCGATCGGCGTGATCGCCGAATACCGGATGCTCGACAAGAGCCGCTGGCGCCTGACGGTGCCGCTGCCGCGCGCGAAGCAGCTCAACGTATACAAGTTCTGGCAGACGTCGCCCGGCGAGCTGAAGCTGTCGATCGCGGTCAGGAACGGCGGTCTCGCGCTGAACGACACGCGGGGGCGCCCATGACCGAACCGACGATGTCCGCGACGCCCGTCGCCGCACTGCGCCAGCGCGTGGTGTGGACCGAAGGGATGTTCCTTCGGCCGCAGCATTTCCAGCAGCTCGAACGGCACTGGGAACGGTACGTCGCGCTGCGCTGCCTGCCGCTGCAGGGGTTCTACTGGGGCTTCGACACGCTCGAGATCGACCGCGAGCAGCTCGCGCTCGGCAAGGTCGCGCTACGCGCGGCGGCGGGCGTGATGCGCGACGGCACGCCGTTCGATCTGTCGCATCCCGACGATCTGCCCGAGCCGCTCGACGTGCCGGCCGATGCGAAGGACCAGCTCGTCGTGCTCGCGCTGCCGTTGTGGCGCGGCGGCGGCGAGGAGGTGTCGTTCGGCGCGGGCGCAGGCGCAGGCGGCAGCGGCGGTGCGGACGTCGCACGCTACGTCGTGCGCGAATACGAAGTGGCCGATGCGAACGCGGTCGCGCTCGGCCCCGCACTGCTGCAAACGGGGCGCCTGAACGTCCGGCTGATGCTCGACTCCGAGCTGACCGGCGACTGGCATGCGCTCGGCGTCGTGCGGATCGTCGAGCGACGCACCGACGCACGGCTGCTCGTCGACGACGGCTACATTCCGCCGCGCCTGGTCGCGCAGCGCGATGCGGCGTTGCTCGCGTACACGCGCGAGCTGCACGGACTGCTCACGCAGCGCAGCGACGCGCTGGCCGAGCGCCTGTCGGAGCCGGGGCGCGGCGGCGTATCGGAAGTCGCGGATTTCCTGCTGCTGCAGCTCGTGAACCGCTATCTGGCGCTGACCTGGCACGCGCAGCAGGACGTCGCGACGCATCCGGAGGCGCTGTTCCGCGACTGGCTGAAGCTCGCATGCGACCTCAGCACGTTCACGGCGGCCGGCCGGCGCCCGCAATCGCTCGCCGTCTACGTGCACGACGACCTGCGCACGAGCTTCGCCGAATTGATGACGGAGCTGCGCCGGTCGCTGTCGACGGTGCTCGAGCAAAACGCGATCCAGATCGAGCTGCACGACGCGGGCAACGGCATCCGGGTCGCGACGCTCGCCGATCCCGCGCTGCGCGACACGGCCGGCTTCGTGCTGGCCGTGCGCGCGGACGTGCCGGCCGACAGCCTGCGCGCGCGGTTTCCCGCGCAGGCAAAGCTCGGCCCGGTCGAGCGGATCCGCGACCTGGTGCAGTTGCAGCTGCCGGGCATCACGATGCGCCAGTTGCCGGTCGCGCCGCGGCAGATCCCGTACCACGCGGGTCATACGTACTTCGAGATCGACAAGGGCAGCGACCTGTGGAAGCAGCTGGCGCGCTCCGGCGGTCTCGCATTTCATTTCGCCGGCGAATTTCCGGGGCTCTCGATGGAGTTCTGGGCGATTCGCGGGTGAGGGCGGGCAGCGCGATGAATTCTTCCTCCGATTCGATTTCCGCCGGCGCAGGCGGATTCGTGCCGCCGAATCCGGGCGGCATGCATCCACCGGCCGCGTCCGGTGCGGCGGGGCCGACCGCCACGCAGCCGCGCCCCGGCCGCTGGGCCGCGAGCGGCACGAACCCGCTCGTCGCGGCCGCCAACCCGCTGCTCAATCTCGTGCCGCAGATCCGTTCGACCGTCCATCATCCGAACCCGGCGTGGCTGCGCGAGCATCTCGTCGTCGAGATCCGTCAGTTCGAGGCGCGCGCGCAGGAAGCCGGCGTGCCGTCGGAGGCGATCATCGGCGCGCGCTACTGCCTGTGCACGGCGCTCGACGAAGCAGCCGCGCTGACGCCGTGGGGCGGCAGCGTGTGGTCGTCGCACAGCCTGCTCGTGTCGTTTCACAACGAAACCTGGGGCGGCGAGAAATTCTTCCACCTGCTCGAACGCCTGTCCCAGCAGCCGCGCCAGCACCTCGACCTGCTGGAGCTGCTGTATTTCTGTCTCGCGCTCGGCTTCGAAGGCCGCTATCGGGTGCTCGACAATGGTCATGCGGAGCTCGACGCGCTGCGCTGGCAACTGGCCCACACGATCCGCTCGGTGCGCGGTGAATTCGATCCCGCGCTGTCGCCGCACTGGCGCGACGTCGTCACGCGCGACGTGTCGCGTCGCTTCGTCGTGCCGCTATGGGTCTGCGTGGCACTCGCGCTGCTGATCGGCTTCGGCGTGTTCGTCGGGCTGCGCATCGCGCTGGCCGGGTATTCGGACCGGCTGTTCGCGTCGATCGATGCGCTGCACGTACCGAAGCTTCAGCCTGCTCAGGCTCCGCCGCGCCCGGCGCCGGCGCCGCGCGTCGCGAAGTTCCTGGCGCCCGAGATCGCGGCCGGCCTCGTGGCGGTGCGCGACGACGCCGATCGCAGCGTGATCGTGCTGCGCGGCGACGGGCTGTTCAAGTCCGGCTCGACGTCGGTGATCGACCGTTACGCGCCAGTGCTCGCACGCGTCGCGGATGCGCTGAACCAGGTGCCCGGCAATGTGCGGGTGACCGGCTATACCGACGACACGCCGGTGCATACGGCACGCTTCGCGTCGAACTGGGACCTGTCGCGCGAACGCGCCGAGGCCGTGCGCGGCATGATCGCCGCGCGCCTCGACCATCCGGAGCGACTCGCGGCCGAGGGGCGCGGCACGCTCGATCCGGTCGCGCCGAACGATACGCCCGCGAACCGCGCGCTGAACCGGCGCGTCGAGATCACGCTGCTGCCGGCGCCCGGCAGTGCCGCCGCCGGCGCGACGCAGGGAGCGCACTGACATGAACCAGGCTGTCGCGCGTTTCGTCCGGCCGTTGCCGTCGCGGGAGATCTGGTCCTTCGCCGGTCTCGTCGTGCTCGCGTGTTTCGTGTGGCTCGCCGGGCCGCTGTTCGCGTTCGCCGAGATCCGGCCGCTCGAGAGCGGCTGGGTGCGCGCGGCGACGATCGCGGTGCTGTTCGCCGCGTGGGGCGCACGCGTGGCGTGGCGAAGCTGGCACGCGAGCCGCCTGAACGCGCAATTGCTGAACCAGTTGCGCGAGGCTGCGCCCGGGCCGGCCAACGCCGACGATCCGGCCAAGGCCCAGCTCGACGAGCTGCGCAGCCGCTTCGACGAGGCCGCGGCGCTGCTGAAGAAAGTCCGCTTCGGGCAGGCGGACACCGCGCGCAAGGGGCTGGCGCGTTGGTTCGACCGGCTGTCGCGCCAGTATCTGTACCAGCTCCCGTGGTACGTGTTCATCGGCGCGCCGGGCTCGGGCAAGACGACCGCGCTCGTCAATTCCGGGCTCAGCTTTCCGCTTGCCGAGCAGTTCGGCCGTGCCGCGATTCGCGGCGTGGGCGGGACCCGGCACTGCGACTGGTGGTTCACGAACGACGCGGTGCTGATCGACACGGCCGGCCGCTACACGACCCACGAAGGCAATCGCGCACTCGACGAAGCCGAGTGGAAAGGCTTCGTCGAGCTGCTGAAGAAGTACCGCACGCGCCAGCCGCTGAATGGCGCCATGTTGACGATCAGCGTCGCCGACCTGGTCGGCGCGTCGGAAGCCGAGCGCACGCAGCACGCGATGGTGCTGCGCAAGCGGCTGCTCGAGCTGCGCGCCCAGCTCGGCATCCGGTTTCCCGTCTACCTGCTCGTGACGAAGGCCGACCTGCTGGCCGGCTTCGCCGAGTATTTCGGCGGCTTCGGCCGCGCGGAATGCGCGCAGGTGTGGGGTTTCACGTTCCCGCTCGCGCAGAGCGAGGCGCCGGGCTTCGACCTGCGTGCCGCGTTCGACCGCGAATACCGGCTGCTGCATCAGCGGCTGAACGACGGGCTGCCCGAGTTGCTCGCGACGCAGACCGATGCGCGCCAGCGCGAGATGGCGTACCTGCTGCCGCAGCAGGTCGCCGACTTGCAGGACATGCTCGGCCAGTTCGTCGCCGAAGTGTTTTCCGTGTCGAGCTTCGAGCCGATGCCGATGCTGCGTGGCGTGTACCTGACGAGCGGCACACAGGAAGGCACCGCGTTCGACCGCGTGATGAGCGGCATCAAGCGCTTCCTGAAGATCGAGGGCATGCCGCCGGTTGCCCAGGTCGGCTCGACCGGGCGAAGTTTCTTTTTGAAGTCGCTGCTGCAGGAACACATCTTCCGCGAAGCCGCGCTCGCCGGCAGCGACCTGCGCTGGCATCAGAAGCGGCGCGTGTTGCAGATCGCCGGCTATGCGCTCCTCGCGGTCGTGAGCGTGGTCGTGCTGGCTGCCTGGCTGCGCAGCTACGCGAACAATCGCGCGTATCTCGACCGGATCGCGCAGCAGGTGCCCGCCGTCGATGCGCAGATCGCCGGCGCGAAGTTCTCGGATGCGGCCGACATCGCGCGTCTGCTGCCGGTGCTCGATGCGCTCGGCGGGCTCGCGAATGCCGGCGGCGTCGACCGCTCGCATCCGCCGCTCGCGTACCGCTGGGGGCTCTTTCAGGGCGAGAAGATCGACGAGGCCGTCGACGTCGTGTACCGGCGCGCGCTCGACGACGTCCTGCTGCCGATTGCCGCGCGCCGGATGGAGGCCGCGCTGAGCGATGCACGGCCGGACGAAACCGACTATGCGTATGCGGCGCTGAAGGCCTACCTGATGCTGTACGACAGCGCGCACTACGATCCCGCGTTCGTGCAGGCCGTCGTCGACCTGGAAATGGAACGCTCGCTGCCGCCCGATTTCTCGCCGGCCGAACGCTCGGCGCTGCGCGCGCATCTTGCCGCGCTGTTCGGCAACCGGGTGGCCGTGTCGCCGTATCCGATGAACGAGCGGCTCGTGGCCGACGTACGCGACCGGCTGCGGCAGGTGCCGTTCTCGCAGCGGCTATATCGCCAGCTCACGCGCACGCTGCGGCCGGCGACGTCCGCGTTCGATTTCAGCGTCGCGCGCGCGGTGGGGCCCGACGCGTCGCTCGTGTTCCGCCGCCAGAGCGGCAAGCCGCTGTCGGAAGGCGTGCCGGGCCTGTATACGCGCAACGGCTACCGGAACGTGTTCGCGCCGCGCCTCGCAGGCGAGGTCGACGCATACGGGCGCGAGGAAGTGTGGGTGCTGAATCTCGGGCTGTCCGAGATCCCCGGGCCGAATGACGCCGCCGCATGGGCGCGCGACATCCGCCAGCTGTACCTGAACGACTATCTGAAGATCTGGGACGACTATCTCGCCGACATCAAGCTGCAGCGCACGGCAACGCTCGCGCAGAGCATCCAGGTCGCGCGCGCGCTGTCGTCGGCGGATTCGCCGCTCACCCGGCTGATGATCGCGCTCGCGCGCGACACGGCGCTCGGCGATGCGCCGGGCGGCGGTCGGAATCTCGCGTCGCGCGCGCAGGACAAGGTCGACGAGGCGCGCAGTTCGCTGTCGCAGATCTTCGCGGGGCAGGGCGCGAGCGACGCGAATCCGTCAGCCGCGGCGCCCGCGAGCCCCGAGCAGGTGGTCGACAACCACTTCGCCGGGCTGCGCGCGTTCGCGCCGGGCAGCGGCGACCAGGCGCAGGCGTTCGACGCGGTGCTGAAGTCGATCGACGCGCTCTATACGTACCTGACAGCCACCGACGATGCGCTGCGCAGCGGCGCCCAGCCGCCGCCGTCCGACGCGCCCGCGCGGCTGCGCGCGCAGGCCGGGCGGCTGCCCACGCCGTTCCGCGACGTGCTCGACGACCTGTCGAACGTCGCGAACGGCAGCGTCGCGACCGTCGAGCAGCGCAGCGTCGCGCAGCGGGCCGGCGCGAACGTCGGCGATTTCTGCCGGCAGGCGATCGCGGGCCGCTATCCGTTCGCGCGCGGATCGTCGCGCGACGTCGCACCGGCGGATTTCGCGCAGATGTTCGCGCCGGGCGGCCTGATGGACGATTTCTTCCAGAAGAACCTGCAGTCGATCGTCGATACGACGTCGCGCCCGTGGCGTTTCGCGAACCGCAATGCGGATGCCGATCCGGCGGCGGCCGCGATGCTTTCGTCGTTCGAGAAAGCCGCGGTGATCCGCGACGTCTATTTCGGTGGCGGCGCACGCACCGCGCAACTGAAGGTGCAGATCCAGCCGCTCGAAATGGATCCGTCGCTCACTGAGATGGTGCTCGACGTCGACGGCCAGATCGTCCGTTATGCGCACGGCCCGCTCGTGCAGAGCGCGGTGGACTGGCCGGGTACGCGCGGCAGCAACCAGGTCCGCTTGCAGGTGTCGGGGCAGGCCGGCGCGACCGACGGCTTCACGACCGACGGGCCGTGGGCGCTGCATCGGCTGTTCGACCGCGCCGCCGTGTCGGCCGGGCGGGGTTCGGACCAGATGGTCGCGCGCTTCACCGTCGACGGCAAACCGCTCGTGCTGCAGGTGAATGCGGGCAGTGTCCGCAATCCGTTCAGGCTGCCCCAGATGGAGTCCTTTACATGCCCTCCGAAGCAATGAGCCGCCTCCCGCCGCTCACGCGCGCCGATGGCGACGCCCCGGCCTGGTACGGAAAGATTCCCGGCGCCGGCGACTTCGTGAACAGCCGGCTGCCGCATGCGCTCGCGCAGTGGTGGGAACGCTGGCTGCAGCAGGGGATGGCCGCGATGCGCCAGCGCGGCCCGGACGAGATCGCGCGCCACTACACGGTCGCGCCGGTCTGGAATTTCCTGGTGCCGGCGGGCGCCGGCGCGTCGTGCGTACAGGCTGGCTGCCTCGCGCCGAGCTGCGACCGTGTCGGGCGTTACTACCCGGTGATCGTCACGCTGCCGATGCCGGCGGCCGATTACTGGAACGGGCTGCCGGACGCGGCCGACGCGTTTTACTGGCAGATCGGCCATGCGCTGCTCGACGCGATCCGGCATGCGCGCGCGCCGGTCGACCTCGAGGAGACGCTCGACCGCGTTCGGCTCGCACCGGGCGACGGGCTGACGGCGGAAGTGGTCGACGCGATCCCGGTGTCGCTGCCGGAGCGGCCGGCGCTCGCCGCATGGCCCGGGCTGTCCGGCTATTTCGATCCGCACGGCGGGACGAGCTTCTGGTGGACCAATCGCGCCGACGGCTCGCCGCTGCGCACGCATGCGCATACGGGCGCGCCCGACAACGCGCTGTTCCTGACGCTGTTCGGCGGTAGCTGACGGTGCCGGTCGGCGGTCGGAGGCAGGCAACGCAGGCAATACGGATGCGGTATCGCGAGGTAGACATGAAGGACCCTTCATCGAGAGACAACGAGCACGACACGGCGACCCGCGGCGACGCACCCGAATTCACGGTGCGGCCGCTGCCGCTCGGTCATCGCCTGGGCGAGCTGCAGCTCGACGAGGTGCTGGGCATCGGCGGTTTCGGCATCGTCTATCGCGCGTTCGATCGCACCTTGCGGCGCGCGGTCGCGATCAAGGAATACATGCCGTCCATGCTCGCGACGCGCGGCGGCGACTACACGGTGTCGCTGCGCTCCGAGCGGTTCGCCCAGGCGTTCGACGCGGGACGCGGCGCGTTCCTCAACGAGGCGCGCCTGCTCGCGCAATTCGACCATCCGGGGCTCGTGAAGGTGCTGCACTTCTGGGAGAGCCACGGCACCGCGTACATGGTGATGCCGTTCTACGAGGGGCGCACGCTCAAGCAGCTGCTCGACGGCGGTGTGCGGATGAGCGAGACGCAATTGCGCAACATCGTCGGCGCGCTGCTCGGCGCGCTCGACACGCTGCATCGCGCGCAGTGCTTCCATCGCGACGTCGCGCTCGACAACGTGCTGATCCGCCCGAACGGCAGCGCGATCCTGCTCGATTTCGGCGCGGCGCGCAAGCGGATCGGCGATCTCGTCGACGACGGTGCGATGATGATCAAGCCCGGCTACGCGCCGATCGAGCAGTACACCGACGATCCCGCATTCAGCCAGGGGCCGTGGACGGATCTCTACGCGCTCGGCGCGGTGATGCACGCGTTGATCACCGGTGAACTGCCGCCCGCGGCCGTCGTGCGCAGCATCAAGGACACGTACCGGCCGCTCGCGTCGCGCGAGTTGCCGGCCGGCGAGGTGTACAGCCCGGCGTTCCTGGCGGCGATCGATCACGCGCTGCAGTTGCGGATCCCCGATCGGCCGGAGTCGGTCGCGGCGTTCGCGGCGGAACTCGGGTTGCGCGATCTCGACCCGACGGGCGGCGGGTATGGTGCGGCCGTTGTGCCGCCGGCGGCCGATGCCGGGGGAGGCGGAGCTGGGAAGGTGGCCTCCGGTGTTTCGGGTGAGTCTGCGGTGACGGGAAAAACGTCGGCTGGGGTTGCTGCTGCGGCGTCGGCCGATGAACGCGGGACGGCATCGGACGACGCAACGATGGATGTGCGGTCGTCGCAGCCTGAGCGGGCGGAAGGCCAGCCGAGCACTTCCGGTACGCCGTCTACTGCATCCGCCGGGGCTGGCGACAAGCCGGAAGATGGCGGGTCTTTGGCGTCGGCTGCTGCTGCGGGAGCGCTGGCTTCGCCGGCTTCGTCCGCTTCTTCAACTGCTTCGTCGTCCGTATCGCAGGCGTTGTCGCCCTCCGCGAAAACGGGGCGATCCGGCGGACGTGAAAGTGATGAGGCGCGTGCAAAGGAAGCGTTGGACGACGAACGGTCGACTTCGAAGACCGAAGCGCATGGCGACGCCGGCATGCGATCCGCAAGCGCGGTGGCGGACAGCGGCCAGGGCCGCGCAACGGATATCGGGAACCTGAACGGAACGGCAGTGCCGATTGCTGGCGCTGCTGGCGCTGCTGGCGCTGCTGGCGCTGCTGGCGCTGCTGGCGCTGCTGGCGCTGCTGGCGCTGCTGGCGCATCCACGTCCTCGCCGGGTGCATCGCCGCCGACCCGCCGGCCGCGCCGCCCATCGTTCATCGCAGCGGGCAACCGGCGCACGAAGACCTACGTCGGTGGCGCGCTGGCAGCACTGATCGTCGTTGGCATCGCCGCGACCTATCTGTCGCGTCCCGCGAAAGTCGCCAGCGAACCGGAAACGGGCGCCAGCCAGCCGCTGGCCGGCGTCGCGTCCTCGGCCGGCGCGTCGGACGCGATGCTCGCGCAGCACGGCCCGACGCCGATCGTCGTGCCGCCGTCGAGTATGCCGGGCGGATCGTCCGCGCAGGTGCCGCCGCCAACGCTCGCCGCCGCGCCGGCCAGCACGCCCGCCGCGGGGGCTGCCGTTCCCGCGCCGCAGGTCGCCACGCCCGCCACGAACATCGCGGGCGCCACGCCGTCACAAGCCGGTTCGAGCGCGACCATCGCACCGGCCGGCAGCCTCGACGCATCGGAGCGCATCGTCAACGTGCCGCCGTCGGAGACCGCTGCATCGCCGTCGAGCGCACCGGTACCCGCGTCGGCATCGCCATCGGAAGCGGCGACGGCCGTCGCCGCGATCAACGCATCGGCCGCCGAGCAGCGCCCGCCGAAGCAGGAAACCGTCCAAGTGCGCTTCAACGTGCGCCCGTGGGGCGACGTGTACGTGAACGGCGCACGGCGCGGCGCGAGCCCGCCGCTGCGCTCGGTGTCGCTGACACCGGGTGTCTATCAGATCGAGATCCGCAACGGCTCGCTGCCGCCGTTGCACCGCACCGTGGCGATCGACTTCGGCAGCAAACCGGTCAACATCGACTATGCATTCGAATGACGTCAGCCAGGCGGCGCTGGCCGCCGCCGCATTGTCCTCGCCGTCACCGGGCCTGCCGGCTGCGACGCCGCGCGCCGAGCTGTTCGGCCGGCTGCTGGCGGACCTCTCGCCGGAAGCCCCGTGCGGCCCGAACCTCGAATACGACGCCGACTTCCTGCAGCTTCAGGAGCGGGCGACACCGCGCGCCGAGCAGCAATACGGCGACACCGTGATTCCCGCCGAGACGCCCGACTGGCGAGCGGTCGAGCGCCTTGCGCTCGCGCTGAGCGAGCGGACGAAGGACTTGCGTGTCGCCGCGCATCTCGCGCGCAGCTGGACCGAGCAGCACGGCATTCCGGGCTACGCGGACGGGCTCGCGGTCGTCGCCGGCCTGATCGAGCGCTGGTGGGACGACCTGCACCCGCGCCTGGACGCCGACGGCGAACAGGATCCGACACCGCGGATGAACGCGCTCGCCGATGTCGCCGGCGCGCACGAATGCGCGCGCGCGGCGCGGCGCCAGCCGCTGTTCGACGGGGGGCCGAGCGTGCGCGACGCCGAACGCGCGCTCGACGGCCGCGACGAAACGGGCGGCCCGTCGGCAGGCAGCCGCGACGGCCTGGTCGCCGCGCTGTCGACCGCACGCGACGACGGCCGCGTGCCGATCGACGCCGTGCGCGCGGTGCTGGGTGCGCTGGACGCGATCCGCACGCGCGTCACGGACCGGCTCGGCAGCGAATGGTCGCCCGATGCGAGCGACACGGAAAAGGCGTTGCAACGCATCGTGCGCGAAATGCCGGAGCCGGCACCGGTGCAAGCGGCAGGGCCGGTGGACGGTTCGATTCCGGCAACGCCGGCCGCACCAGGCGCCGCGCACGCCGCGTCCGCGCCGGCCACGGTGCCGAACGGACAGGCCTGGCGCGATGCCGAGGTCGCGAGCCGTGACGACGTGCGGCTCGGCCTCGACAAGATGTGCCGCTATTTCGAACTGCACGAGCCGAGCCACCCGGCGCCGCTGCTGCTGCGGCGCGCGCAGCGGCTGCTTGCGCTCGACTTCTACGAAATCATCCGGGACCTCGCGCCGGAGAGCCTGCCGAAGCTGGACCTGCTGAGCGGCGAACGGAGCGAATGAGGCAAGCCGCCCCGCGGCGGCAACGTACACGCAATCTGATCGATGTGAAGGAGCGGACGATGACGGACAGAACCAAGGCGGCAGGCAGCGGACAGAAGTTCATCGCGCGCAATCGGGCGCCGCGCGTGCAGATCGAGTACGACGTCGAGACCTACGGCGCCGAGCGCAAGGTGCAGCTGCCGTTCGTGATGGGCGTCATCGCGGACCTGGCGGGCAAGCGTGCCGAGCCGCTGCCGGATTTACCGGAGCGCAAGTTCCTCGAGATTGACGTCGACAACTTCGACGAGCGGATGAAGTCGGTCGCGCCGCGCGTCGCGTTCCAGGTGCCGAACACGCTGACGGGCGAAGGGATGCTCAACGTCGACATGACGTTCGAGCAGATCGACGATTTCTCGCCGGCGGCGATCGCGCGCAACGTCGACGCGCTGCGCCGGCTGCTGGATGCGCGCACCGAGCTGTCGAACCTGCTGTCGTACATGGACGGCAAGCACGGCGCCGAGCAGCTGATCGAGCGCGCGATCAACGATCCCGACCTGCTGAAGACGCTCGTGCGCGAACCGCGCGCCGACGCGCAGGCCGGCGACGCGACCCAACCGGAGGCCCGCGATGAATGACCCCGTCCAGTCCCGCGCAGATGTACGCGACACCCGTGACGCCGCGCAGCCGGCCGTCGCGCACGGCGAGTTCGCCGCGCTGCTGCAGAAGGAGTTCAAGCCGAAGACCGCCGAGGCGCGAGAGTCGGTCGAGCGCGCGGTGCGCACGCTCGCGCAGCAGGCGCTCGAACATACGGTCGGCATGACGACCGACGCATACGGCAGCGTGAAGCAGATCATCGCGGAGATCGACCGGAAGCTGTCCGAGCAGATCAACCAGATCCTGCATCACGACGAATTCCAGACGCTCGAAGGTGCATGGCGCGGCCTGCATTACCTCGTCACGCACACCGAGACCGACGAGCTGCTGAAGATCAAGGCCTTGCCGGCGTCGCGCAACGAGGTCGCGCGGATGCTCAAGCGCTACAAGGGCGTCGCGTGGGACCAGAGCCCGCTGTTCCGCAAGATCTACGAGGAGGAATACGGTCAGTTCGGCGGCGAGCCGTTCGGCTGCCTCGTCGGCGACTTCTACTTCAATCACAGCCCGCCGGACGTCGAGATGCTCGGCGAGCTGTCGAAGATCGCGGCGGCCGCGCACGCGCCGTTCATCGCGGGCGCGTCGCCGGAACTGATGCAGATGGATTCGTGGCAGGAGCTGTCGAACCCGCGCGACCTGACCAAGATCTTCCAGAACACCGAATACGCGGGCTGGCGCAGCCTGCGGCAGTCGGAGGATTCGCGTTACGTCGGCCTCGCGATGCCGCGTTTTCTCGCGCGGCTGCCGTATGGCGCGCGCACCAATCCGGTCGACGAATTCGACTTCGAGGAAGACACCGACGCCGCGAATCACGACCGCTACACGTGGGCGAACTCGGCTTACGCGATGGCCGCGAACATCAACCGCTCGTTCAAGCTGTACGGCTGGTGCTCGTCGATTCGCGGCGTCGAGTCGGGCGGGGCGGTCGAAGGGCTGCCGAGCCACACGTTCCCGACCGACGACGGCGGCATCGACCAGAAATGCCCGACCGAGATCGCCATCAGCGACCGCCGCGAGGCCGAGCTCGCGAAGAACGGCTTCATGCCGTTCGTGCACCGGAAGAACTCGGATTTCGCGGCGTTCATCGGCGCGCAGTCGCTGTACCAGCCGGCCGAGTATCACGACCCCGACGCGACCGCGAACGCGCGGTTGTCCGGCCGCCTGCCTTACCTGTTCGCGTGCTGCCGCTTCGCGCACTACCTGAAATGCATCGTGCGCGACAAGATCGGCTCGTTCCGCGAGCGCGACGACATGGAGCGCTGGCTCAACGACTGGATCATGAACTACGTCGACGGCGACCCCGTGAACTCGTCTCAGGAGACCAAGGCGCGCAAGCCGCTGGCGGCCGCGCAGGTGGTCGTCGACGAGGTCGAGGACAACCCCGGCTACTACACGTCGAAATTCTTCCTGCGACCGCACTACCAGCTCGAAGGGCTCACCGTGTCGCTGCGGCTGATCTCGCGGCTGCCGTCCGCGAAGGCGGCGAACGAGTGAGCGGCAAGGGGCACTCAACCCGGCATTCAACCTGATTTCGCACCGAAACGGAGACGGCAATGGGCGTGGCAATGTTTATGAAGGTGGACGGCGTGACCGGCGAATCGGCGGACGCGCAGCACAAGGGCTGGACCGACATCGAGTCGTTCACGTGGGGCGCGAGCCAGCCGGGCGCGATGGCGAGCGGCAGCGGCGGCAATGCGGGCAAGGCGAGCTTCAACGATCTCGTCGTGGCCGCGTACATGGACAAGGGTGCGCCCGCGATCATCAAGAACTGCGCGAGCGGCAAGCACTTGCCCAAGGTCGAGATCTCCGCGTGCAAGACCGGCGGCTCGCAGATCGAGTTCATGCGCGTGACGCTGCAGGAAGTGCTCGTCACGTCCGCGCAGGTCGCGGGCATCGATCCGGGAGACGCGGCCGACCGTCTGATGATGCATTACGGCTTCCAGGCCGCGAAGGTGAAGAAGCAGTACTGGCAGCAGAACGACAACGGCGGCAAGGGCGCCGAGGTGTCGGTCGGCTGGAACATCAAGGAAAACACCGAGATGTGACGGCGGAGCGATGACGATGGACGACCCGCAAGCCCGCGCCGGCCGGCACGGCGGCATGCGCGACCGGCTGCAGCCCGCGCTGCTCGACCGGCTGACCGACGACGCGCCGCAGCGCACGGCCGATCTGCCCGGCACGCAAGGGATCGGCGCCGAGCGCCTGCGCGCGGCCGTGCTGCGCGATCTCGCGTGGCTGCTCAATACACGCAACGCCGAGGACGGCTTCGTCGACTGGGCCGCGTTCGCGCACGCGCGGGCCTCGGTACTCAACTACGGGATGCGGCCGCTCGTCGGCAAGCCGATGTCTGGCGTCGAGCGCATGTCGGTCGAGGCGTCGATCCGCGACGCGATCGTGCGCTTCGAGCCGCGCATCGCGCCTGACAGCGTCGAGGTCCGCAGCCTCGCCGATGCATCGGACGGGCGCGCCGGCGAACGGCGTCACAACGTGCTGCTGTTCGAGATTCGCGGCACGCTGTGGTCGATCCCGCATCCGGTCGAATTCGTGCTGCGCTCCGACCTGGATCTCGAGACGGGCGCGATGTCGCTGCGGTCGGCGGCGGGAAACTGACACGATGGATACGCGCCTGCTCGACTACTACAACCGCGAACTCGCGTACCTGCGCGAGCTCGGCGACGAATTCGCGCAGCAGTTCCCGAAGATCGCCGCGCGGCTGCGGCTCACCGAGTCGGGGCCGCCCGATCCGTACGTCGAACGGCTGCTCGAAGGCTTCAGCTTCCTCACCGCGCGTGTGCAGCTGAAGATGGACGCCGAGTTTCCTCGGTTCACCCAGGCGCTGCTGGACGCCGTGTATCCGGGCTATCTCGCGCCATTGCCGTCGATGGCGATCGTGCGGTTCACACCGATGCTGAACGAAGGCAGCCTCGCGCAGGGCTGGCGGCTGCCAGCCGGCACCGCGCTGCGCGCACGACCCGCCGCATCCGAGCAGACCGCATGCGAATTCCGTACCGCGCACGACCTGACGCTGTGGCCGCTCGAGCTGACCGATGCGGCCGTCACCGGCGCGCCGTCGTGGCTGCCGCGCGGCGCCGTACCGGCACGCCAGGACGTGCGCGGCGCGTTGCGCATCCGGCTCAAGGCGCGCGGCGGCGCCAGGCTGTCGCAACTGCCGCTCGAGCGGCTGACCTTTCATCTCGCGGGTCCCGAACGCGACGCGCTGCACCTGCTCGAACTGATCGCCGCGCATGCGCTCGGCGTCGTCTGCCACGACCCGGGGCAGCCGCCGCGCTGGCTGCACACGCTCGACGCCGATGCGATCGTCCACGAGGGTTTCGATCCGGCGCAGGCGATCCTGCCCGACGACGGGCGCAGCTTCCACGGCTACCGGCTGCTGCGCGAGTATTTCGCGTTTCCGGCGCGCTTCCTGTTCTTCAGCGTCGGCGGGCTGCGCGCCGCGCTCGCGCGCGCCACCGGCGACGAATGCGAGCTGACCGTGCTGTTCGACCGCCACGACGCCGCGCTCGAGGTGGCCGTCGATGCGCGGCATCTGGCGCTGAACTGCACACCGGCCGTGAACCTCTTCGCACGTCGCGGCGACCGCATCCGGTTGCAGCCGGGCGCGCGCGAGCATCATGTCGTCGTCGACCGCAGCCGGCCGCTCGATCACGAGGTCTATGCCGTGCAGCGGCTGGCGAGCGAGCAGCGCGACGATGGCCAGTCGCGCGAATTCCGGCCGTTCCATGCATCGTTCGCGAGCGACGACGGCAACTACGGCGCGTACTACACGATGCGTCGCGAGCCTCGGCTGGTGTCCGCGCAGGCACGCGCGAACGGCACGCGCACCGGCTACGTCGGCAGCGAGACCTACGTGTCGCTCGTCGACAGCCAGTGCGCCCCGTACGACGAGTCGATGCGCTACCTGTCCGTCGACACCCTGTGCACCAACCGCGATCTCGCGCTGCTGCTGCCGCCAGGCGATGCGAACACGTTCACGCTGCGCATCTCGGCGCCCGTCGAGCGTATCGCCGCGATTCGCGGCCCGTCGCGGCCGCGCCCGCCGATCGCCGACGCGCAGACGGCCTGGCGGCTCATCCGTCATCTCGGGCTCGCGCGGCAGACGCTGACCGATCTCGACGACGACGAGGGCGCACATGCGCTGCGCGAGCTGCTCGGCCTGCACGCCGACCCGGCCGATGCCGCGATGCGCCGGCAGATCGACGGCGTGCGGCGCGTCGCGTTCTCGCCGGTGTTCCGGCGGCTGCCGGCGCTCGGGCCGCTGATGTTCGGGCGCGGCGTGCAGGTCGACGTGACCGTCGACGATCACGCGTTCTCCGGCGACAGTCCGTTCCTGCTCGGCGCGGTGCTCGAACAGTTCTTCGCGCGGCATGTATCGATCAATGCGTTCGCCGAATGCGTGCTGACCAGCGTGCAGCGCGGCACGCTCGCGCACTGGCCCGCGCGCATCGGCAGGCGGCCCGCGATATGAAACACGGCACGCCACCCGGCGCTCGATCGGCCGCCGAAGCCGCACGCCGCGACGCATGGTGGGCGCGACTGCGCGCTGCGCCGCACGGTTACGACCTGTTCCAGGCGTTGCGCTGGCTCGACGCGCTGTCGCCCGGCCGTGCACCGCTCGGTCATGCCGCGCGGCCGCGCGACGAACCGCTGCGGCTCGGGCAACAGCCGTCGCTCGCGTTCGCGGCGTCGATGGTGGCCGGTGCATACGATGGCGACGGCAGCGCCACGCTGCCGCGCATCGCGATCCACGGTTTCGGGTTGTTCGGACCGAACGGGCCGCTGCCGACCCACCTGACCGAATACGCGCACGAGCGCGCAGCCCAGCACGACGACCCGACCTTCGCCGCGTTCGCGGACCTGTTTCATCACCGGCTGATCCTGCTGTTCTACCGAGCATGGGCCGACGCGCAACCGACGGTGAGCCTCGATCGTCCCGGGCGCGCACGGTTCGACGCGTATGTCGCGAGCCTCATCGGGCGCGCCGCGCATGGCGACGGGCCGCCAGGGCAGCCCGATGCGGAACGCACGGCTGCCGACACGCTCGCGCCGCATGCGCTTTATTTCCACGCGGGTCATCTCGTACGGCACACGCGCAACCCGGAAGGGCTCGTGCAGATCCTGCGACGTCATTTCGGCGTCGATGCGCGCATCGTCGAGCACGTGTCGCGCTGGGTCGCGATCGAACGCTCGCAGCGCTGCGTGATCCGTGCGACGCGGCCGACCCTGCGCGTCGGCGGCGTCGCGCTCGGCATCGCGGTGCGCGACGCGCAGTCGCATTTCCGGATCGTGCTCGGACCGCTGTCGCTCGACGCGTACCGGCGCTTCCTGCCGGGCGGCCCGCACGCACGGCAGCTCGCGCACTGGGTGCGCGAATACGTCGGCATCGAGTTCGACTGGGACGTTCAGCTCGAACTGGCGGCCGACGCGGTGCCGGCGATCGCGCTCGGCGCGTCGCAGGGCCTCGGCCGTACCGCGTGGCTCGGGCAACGGCTCGACGCGGGCCCCGCGCGCGATCTCGTCGTCCGTTACGACGCACGCCGTGGCGGCCCGCCGCGCACCGGCGCCGTCCTTCATCGCGAAACCGCCTAAACGGGAGCCGTCATGTCCGATATCGGCCGCGTCAACCTGTTCGGAAAGCTCAATCCGCTCCTCTACGAGACGCTCGAGCAGGCGACCGGATTCTGCAGACTGCGCGGCAATCCGTACGTGGAACTCGCGCACTGGTTCAAGCAGCTCCTGCAGCGGCCCGACGGCGACCTGCAGCGCGTGCTGCGCCGGTTCGAGATCGACGAGGCCGCGATCGAGCGCGGCCTCGTCGCGTCGCTCGATCGGCTGCCGCGCGGCGCGGGATCGGTGTCGGACCTGTCCGTGCACATCGACGACGCGGTCGAGCGCGCGTGGGTCTATGCGACCTTGAAATACGACGCGACGCGGATTCGCGGCGCGGTCCTGCTGCTCGCGATCCTGAAAACGCCGCAGTTGCGCAACGTGCTGTACGCGATCGCACGCGAGTTCGAGCGCATCGTGCCCGACGTGCTCGCCGACGAACTCGCATCGATCGTCGACGGCTCGCCCGAGGCGCAACCGGCTGCGCGTGCCGATTCGGGCTCGGGCACCGGCCCCGGCTCGGGCGACGCCGCGACGCGCGGTATCCCAGCAGCGGAAGGCTCGGCCCTGGCGCGCTTCGCCGTCGACCTGACCGCCCGTGCGCGGGCAGGCGAGATCGACCCCGTCGTCGGGCGCGACGCGGAGATCCGCCAGATCGTCGACATCCTGCTGCGGCGCCGGCAGAACAACCCGCTGCTGGTCGGCGAGGCCGGTGTCGGCAAGACCGCCGTCGCGGAAGGCTTCGCGCTGCGCATCGCCGCCGGCGACGTGCCGCCGTCTCTGCGAGACGTCGCGCTGTACCTGCTCGACATCGGGCTGCTTCAGGCTGGCGCGAGCGTGAAGGGCGAATTCGAGAGCCGCCTGCGTGGTGTGATCGACGAAGCGATGTCGTCCGAGCGGCCCGCGATCCTCTTCGTCGACGAAGTCCATACGCTTGTCGGCGCGGGCGGGGCGGCCGGCACCGGCGACGCCGCGAACCTGCTGAAACCGGCACTCGCGCGGGGCCTGCTGCGCACGATCGGCGCGACCACGTGGTCCGAGTACAAGCAGTACATCGAGAAGGATCCCGCGCTGACGCGGCGCTTCCAGCTCGTGCATGTTCTCGAGCCCGAGGAGGCCGCCGCCGTGACGATGCTGCGCGGTCTCGCAGCGAAGCTCGAAGCCCACCATCGCGTGCTGGTGCTCGACGACGCGCTGCAGGCCGCCGTGACGTTGTCGCATCGGTATATCCCGGCTCGGCAGTTGCCGGACAAGGCGATCAGCCTGCTCGACACGGCCTGCGCGCGCGTCGCCGTCAGCCAGCACGCGGTGCCCGCGCCGATCGAGGACGCGCGCCGGCGCATCGACGGCCTGCACGTCGAGCGGGAACGGATCGCGCGCGAGTGCGCGCTCGGCAGCGGCGACACCGCACGGCGCGACGCGATCGATGCCGAGCTTGCCACCGTGCAGACGGAGCTCGATCGGCTCGACACGCGCTGGCAAGCCGAGCGCGACGCATTGACCTCGATCGTCGAATCGCGTGCCGCGCTGCTCGACGACGAGTCGTCGCGCGAGCTCACGAGCGACGCACGCGTCGATGTCCTGTCGCGCCTCGCAGCCACGCAGCAGGCGCTCGCCGAGATGCAGGGCGACGCACCGCTCGTGCTGCCCGCCGTCGACACGCATGCGGTCGCCGCCGTCGTCGCCGACTGGACCGGCATTCCGCTTGGCCGCATGGTGCGCGACGAGACGCAGGCCGTGCTCAAGCTCGCCGAGACGCTCGGCGAACGTGTGGTCGGCCAGCACCATGCGGTCGAACTGATCGCCGAACGGATTCAGACCGCACGTGCGAAGCTCGACGACCCGACCAAACCGCACGGCGTGTTCCTGCTGTGCGGGCCGTCCGGCGTCGGCAAGACCGAGACCGCGCTCGCGCTGGCCGACACGCTGTATGGCGGTGAGCGCAACGCGATCACGATCAACATGAGCGAGTTCCAGGAAGCGCATACGGTATCGACGCTGAAGGGCGCGCCGCCCGGCTACGTCGGCTACGGACAGGGCGGGGTGCTCACCGAGGCCGTGCGGCGGCGGCCGTACAGCGTCGTGCTGCTCGACGAGATCGAGAAGGCGCATCGCGACGTGCACGAGATTTTCTTCCAGGTGTTCGACAAGGGCTGGATGGAAGATGGCGAAGGGCGCGACATCGACTTCCGGCATACCGTGATTTTGCTGACGTCGAACGTTGGCGCCGATCGCGTGATGCAGCTGTGCCGCGCCCCCGAGCGCCTGCCCGACATGCAGACGCTCGCCGATGCGCTGCGCGCGCCGCTGCTCGACGTGTTCCCCGCCGCGCTGCTCGGCCGGCTGACCGTCGTGCCGTACTACCCGCTGACCGATGCAACGCTCGCGCGCATCGTCGAGTTGCAGTTGCGGCGCTTCGAGAAGCGGATCGACATGCATCACGGAGTCCGGCTGCGATGCACTGAATCGGCGACCGCGCTGATCGTCGAACGCTGCCGGACGATCGAATCCGGCGGCCGGATGGTCGACGCGATTCTCACGCATACCGTGATGCCGCGAATCGGCCGCGCGATCCTCGAGGCCACCCTCGAAGGCCGTGCGCTGACGTCGATCGAGGTGAGCGCCGCCGGCGGCGAATTCGCTTACCGGTTCGACGAGGAGGGAACGACGTGAATCGCGTATTCACAGTCGACAGCCCGCACGGCGACGACCTGAAGTTCCACACGCTCGATGGCAGCGACGAACTCGGCCGCCTGTTCGAATTCCGGATCGAGGCTCTGGCTGACAGCCACAGCCTGTCGCTGAAGGACATGCTCGGCAAGCCCGTGACCGTGCGGATCGAGCAGCAGGACCTGTCGACGCGCTATCTGAACGGGATCGTCGCGCGCGCGACGCTGGCCGGCCGGCGTGCCGAGCGGCACTACGGTTACGAACTGGTCGTGCGGCCGTGGCTGTGGCTCGCGACGCGTCGCTCAGATTGCCGGATCTTCCAGAACCGCACCGTGCCCGACATCGTGCAGGAAGTGCTGGCGCCGTATGGCTTTCCGATCGAGAACAAGCTGACCGAATCCTATGTGCCGCGCGAATACTGCGTGCAGTACAACGAGACCGATACGGCGTTCGTGTTACGGCTGATGGAGTTCGAGGGCATCTATTTTTATTTCCGGCACGCGGCGGACAATCACACGCTCGTGCTGTGCGACGCGATGTCGTCGCACGTCGCGTTGCCCGGCTACGAAACGATCCCGTACATCGCGCAGGATCGCACCGCGATCGCCGACGAGGAACACATCGACGGCTGGCTGCCCGCGCAGGAGGTGAGCGTCGGCAAGCATCAGACGACCGACTACGACTATACGAAGCCGCGCGCCGATCTTTCCGCGCAGAAGGTCGATCCGCGTGGGCATGATCACGACAGTTTTGCGTCTTTCGAATGGCCGGGCGGGTATCGCGACGATGCGCCTGGTGCGCATTACAGCCGCGTGCGGCTCGAGGAGCAGCAGGCCGAACATGAGCGGGCAAGTGCTGATACCGACGTGCGCGGCGCCGCGCCGGGCTATCTGTTCACGCTAGCGCATTGCCCGCGTGCCGATCAGAACCGCGAGTACCTGATCGTGCGGTGCCGGTACCGTTTCCAGGAGAACGCGTATGCGAGCGATCAGGGCGCGGAGGCTGTGGTGCATCAGACGATGATGCTCGTGCAGCCGTCGAGCCTGCCTTATCGGTCGCCGCGTGAAACGCCGCGGCCGCGGACGAACGGGCCGCAGACGGCTACCGTGGTCGGGCCGCCGGGGGAGGAAATCTGGACCGATCAGTATGGGCGGGTGAAGTTGCAGTTCCGGTGGGACCGATACGGGCAGAGCAATCAGGATTCGTCATGCTGGGTGCGAGTGTCGAGTCCTTGGGCTGGGGGTGGCTTCGGTGGCGTGCAGATTCCACGTGTCGGCGATGAGGTCGTCGTCGATTTTCTCAACGGCGATCCGGATGAGCCGATCGTGACGGGGCGGGTCTACAACGGCGAGAAGATGCCGCCGTGGGGATTGCCGGGCAGCGCGACGCAGAGCGGGCTGCTGTCGCGGTCGTCACCGGGCGGGACGACCGACCATGCCAACGCATTCCGGTTCGAGGACAAGAAGGGCGCGGAGCAGCTGTGGATGCATGCCGAGCGCAATTTCGACGCCGAGACCGAACTCGATCATTCGCTTTCCGTCGGGAACAACCATACGCACACCGTCGGGAACGACGAGACGATGCAGGTGAAGAACAACCGGCAACGGAGTGTCGGGCAGAACGAGACAGTGAATATCGGGCAGAACCGGGTCGCGCAGATCGGGGTGGACGAGACGCATGGGGTGGGGGGGAACCGGACGCGAACGGTCGGCAAGAACGAAACCGTGACGATCGCTGCGAATCGCGACGCGACCATTGGTGGAATACATACCGAGACGGTTGCGAAAGCCAAGACTGAAACGATCGGCGAAGGCAAGACGCTGAATGTCGGACAGATGTATCAAACGACGTCGCAGGACATGAAGACGCTGGTTGCGTCGTCGCATACCGAGGAAATCGGTGCACGTACATCGACGATTGCCAACGCCCATACGCACACGGTCGGCGGTGAGCACACCGTCAACGTCGGCGCGAACCATACGACGAACGTGCAGCACCAGATGCTCGTCAACGCCGGCGATCAGCTTTCGCTCGTCTGCGGGATGTCCAGCATCGTGATGAAGCGTGACGGCACGATCACGATCCAGGGCGTCAACATCGCGTCGACCGGCACGAACACCCACAGCGTGAACGGCAAGACGGTGACGTCGTCGGCGACCGGCGAACACACGGTCGAAGGCGCGATCCTGAAACTGAATCCATAACGGAGGCTCGCACGAATGCAGAACTGGCAGCCGACCAATCCGATAGAACGCAGGTTCATGGATGCGCATACGGACTGGATGAGTTTCGCAAAAGAGCAGGATGCGCGATTGATGATCTGGCAGACCGACGAGACGGATGCGGAGCTCGTGCGGCTCTATTTTCAGGTTCAGGACGAGACGTCGTGTGCGGTAAGGACGATGCGGGCATCGTTCGTCAACGAAGCGGAGTATGCAAAGGCGCTGACGGACGAGCTTATTGCGTTCTACGACAGCCGGCGTGAAGGGTCCGATGCGCATGGGGTGCGGGCCGATTGGCAAGCGCCGCACGACGATGGCAAGAATCCCTTGCTGTATCTGTTCGGGGTTGCCGACAGCCTGATGCAGCACCATCCGGATATTTTCCCGGCGATGGTTTTCGTGCTTGAGCCGGCGAAAGTTCGGGATGACGCGGCATGGGTGCGATGGATCGACGATTTGCTGTCGATTATTGCGGTCGCGCCGCAGCTTGCCGAGCGCGTGCGCTTCGTCGTGCCTCGTATCGATAGCGCGCCGTTTGCTGCGTTGATGCAACGGCACCGTGCCGCGGTGCGGGTCGTGCACGGCAAGTACTCGATGGCGAGCGTGCCACGTGAGTTGCTGGCGGAATCGGGCGAGCGCGGGCCGAGCGGGGAGTTTCGACGGCATTTCGTGATGCTGACCGAGATCATAGAACGCGGCAATCCGACTCGGCTGGAGGAATTGCGCGCGGCTGCGCTGAAGGTTGCTGAGCGCGAGCAGTGGTTCGATCAGTGCGTTGTCGTGCATCTGATTGCGGGGGCGGCGTATCTGAAGTGGCGGGATCGGGAGCGGGCGATCGACGCGTATCGGAGCGCGGCCAGCAGCGGGATGCGCGCAGTTGAGGCTAGGCATCCGGCCGGGCACAAGCTCGTCGCGAACGGATTGTTCGGCGAGGCGAGCGTGCATTTGACGCATAAGGATTATGCGCATTCGGCTTATTGCTATGAGCGTGCGGTGGCGTCGACCACGGCGGCGAAGGATGGGCTGATGACGGTCGAGGCGTGGCGGATGAGCGCAGTGTGCTGGGAGCGGGCAGGGGAGCGCGAGCATGCGCTGGAGGCCGGGTTCAATGCGCTCGATGCGGGGTTGATGATCGACGAGCCGATGCGGGGGAACAGCAATCTGCCGCTCGTTGTCGGATGGATGACGTCGCAGCTTGACGCGATGGACCGACGCCGTCATGCGCTGAGCGAGAAAGTCGCGGCGTTGCGCGGCGGACAGTAAGCGGGGAGGGCGACGTGGGGCTGCCGGCCGTCAAGCATCTGGATCCCGTCGTCGGCGTCGACGTTCACTCGGTATTGGTTGCGCCGAGCCCGACGCCGGTGTTTCTGCCGCATCCCCATGTCGGGTTCATGCTTGATCTGCGGGAGTATGTCGAGGCGGCGAAGGGCGTCGTAGGCAGCATCGCGATGGCGCTGGTTCAAGAGAAAGTCGGCGCGTATCTCGAGGATCATCCGGATGTCGTGAAGAAGCTCGGCGACGCGGCCACGTTCGCATCGGGAAAGGTCGCCGATATCCAGGACAACGCGATCGTTGCCGAGGGGATGAAACTCGAGCAGCAAGCGGCGGCGCTTCAGAGCAGCATCGGAAGCATGCTTGGCACCGGCGTTGGAATGGGCGGTACCGCAGGCCGGCCGATTTTCGTGAACGGTTTGATGCGGGCGACGGTGGGCACGCATTCGTTTCATGTGCCGGGGCTGCATTTTCCGCTCGGGGAATCGTTTGCACCACCACCGGAGCCGGATCCGATTCCGTCGGATGACGCCGAGTCGTTCATGGGGAGCCGGACGGTACTCGCCAACAACGATCCGATGTCGTTCATGGCGTTGCCGGCGTTGAGCTGCTGGTCGGTCGGGATGGAACCGCCGGGACATAACAGCGCGCATACGGAGCGGACCTATCCGTCGATGCCGAGTTCGGTGATGTTGCCGATTCCGGCAGGGCGGCCTGTGATGGTCGGGGGGCCGCCGGTACTGAATATGGCCGCGGCGGCGAAGGGGCTGTTCAAGGCGTTTCAGGGGTCGAAGTGGGCGAAGGCGCTGGCGGACAAGCTGAATTTGAAGCCGGGCTTTTTGCGGTGCAAGGTGCTGCAAGCGGAGCCAGTAGATGTCACGACAGGCGAGGTTGTCGTCCAGCAAACCGATTTCACCCTATCGGGACGGTTTCCGCTAGTTTGGGAACGCCATTATGCAAGCCGCAACGAGCACGCAGGTGTTGCGGGCATCGGATGGCGGACGCCCGCAGACGTTTATATCGAAATCGTCCGTCACGAGAGCAGGACCGGTGCCGTCGCATATTTCCCCGATCACACGACGTGCTTCGATCAACTTCCTGACGACGTAGAGGGGCCGCAGTACACATTGGACTGGCAGCACGGGCATGCACTGTATGTGGAGGATTCAAAGCTCGTCCTTCGGACATTCAACGAGACAGCGTACGTTTTCGCATTGCCAAAGCACTGGAAAATCAAGAGCGATGCGGTTGGCGATGGCGCGGGCTCGGTCCTTCCAGTTGAGCGAATTGTCGATCCCGATGGCAATGCCTGGGTATTTGAACGGGGGCCGAACGGCGGTCTCGCGCGTGTGTCCGAATGGATGCGTGGCGTGCCGACCGGCCGTAAGATCGTCTGCACGACGCGAGATCAATCTCCTGCATTCCTGCAATCGATGACACTGCTTGCCGTGAATGGAAAAGCGCATCCGCTCGTAGGCTACGAACATGATCGCGAGGGTAATCTCGTCGCGGCAATCGATGCGATGGCCCATCAACGTACTTTCGAGTATGAAGGCGGTCACCGGATGATTCGCCACACCAGCGCAGGCGGCGCATCGTTCCGATACCGCTACGGCCAGCAAGCCGATAACGTGACACGCGTCGAGCGCGCATGGGGCGAAGACGGACTATTCGATTATCGATTCCTCTACGACCTGAACGCAATGGAAACGCGAGTGACTAACTCACTCGGTCATACGACGGTCATTCAGTTGAACGACCGCGGCATCCCTGTTAGCGAACTCGATCCGCTCGGTGGCATGACTCAATATCGATACGACCGCCGAGGACGCACCTGCTCGGTCGTCGCGCCATCCGGCAATGCGACTACGTGGGAGTATGGAGACCATGGCAATCTCGTAGCTCAAACGATGCCTGATGGAAGTCAACTGCGTATCGAGTACGACGAGAATCACCGGCCTCGCTGCATAACTGCGCCCGGCGGACGACAATGGCGCTATGAATGGGATCGCCGTGGACATCTACTCGCGTTGACTGCTCCCGACCAGGCAGTCTCAACCTATGAATATGACGAATCGGGGCAGGTCGTTTCCCACACAGGTCCACGTGGCGCGATCACTCTTTTTGAATATGATCGAGACGGGAATCTGGCGGCAAGCATTGATGCATTGGGTCATCGTACCAAGTACGCCCATGACGATCGGGGCAATCTGATTCAAGTGGTCGACGCGGCGAGGCTCGAGCGACGCTACGAGTACGATCGAATCGGTAATCTGACGCGAGCGATCGAACCCGGAGGACGAGACGTTCGTTGCGAATACGATCGCGACAGCAACCTCGTTTCCTACCGTGATTCAGCCGGCTATGTCACGCGGCTCGAGTATTCGAAACTTGGGCAGGTTCGTCGACGGGAAGCCCCGGATGGCACTGTTGTCGAGTACGAATACGATACCGAGGCCCGACTCTGCCGACTCATCAACGAGCGCGGCGAACAGTACAGGTTGACACGCGATGCGCTGGGAAGGGTGCTGAAGGAAACGGACTATTGGGACCAATCCTATGCCTACGAATATGGCGTGTCCGGACATTTGCGTCAAATTACAGATCCATTGGGTCGAACCATCATCTTTCGAGCCGACGCACTTGGGCGTGTAATCAGAAAGGAAGTGGCAGATCCGAGGCAAATGGAAGGTGTTCGGATCGAATCGTTCGAGTACGATTCGGCCGGCAATCTGATTGTCGCCCAGAATTCGGATTGTCGTGTCGAACTGTCTTACGACCCGGTCGGACGAGTCGTCGAAGAAAGACAAGGAAACCTCTTCACGGTTTCATTCGAACATGACGCGACCGGCAATCGTATCTGTCGCCGAACGCGTGCCGTCATCGGCGGACGAACTTTCGAACGACGAATACGTTACCGGTACGATGAACTAGACGCCGTCTCCGCGATTCAGGTTGACGATGCGGCTCCAATCGCATTCGAGCGAAACTCCCGCGGACAAGTCGAGGTCAAGCGGTTCGGCAACGACTTGTGCAATGAACTGTCGTATGCGGCAGACGGAAAACTCGCAAGACAGGTGTGGTTCGGCGGTGCCGGTGTGCTGTTCAACGTCGATTACGCCTACGACGCTCGAGGTTTCATCGTCGAAAAACGCGACTCCCGGCTCGGCGCGGAGCAATTCGAATACGATCCGATCGGACATGTCACAAGCCATGTCGACCCGATGCTCAATGTACATCGCTTCCTGCACGATCCGGCTGGGGATTTGTTGAAAACGTACGCGCACTCAACTCGGGAAGTGCGCCTGTTTGGTCGCACGACTGCAGAAGAATCGATCTTGCGCGAAGGTCAATTTGACGGCGCTCGCTACACGTTCGATTCTGCCGGAAACCTTTTGCGCAAGCAAAGTCCAGAACAGGATCTGTCATTCGTTTGGGATGCGGAAGGGCTGCTTGTCGAGACAATCTCCCGGACACAAAGGAACGGAAGGGCGACGCGACTCCGAACACGCTACCTGTACGACACGTTTCATCGTCGCATCGGCAAGGAGACCGCCGAGACTGACGACCATGGTAATGACATGGCGCCTGGTGAACGTTGGATGCGCGCCAGCCGCTACCTATGGGACGGCGACGTCCTGGCGAGAGAAATCGCCTGCGATGGCAACGGCCGCGTAACAGACGCGAAAGCAGTAGACAAAGCCGAGCATGTAGACGATCGTGAATGGATTTACTACCCGAACACGTTTCATCCCTTGGCCCTGGCATCCACTCGGCGTTCGCCGCATCGCATGGCAGACACTCCGTCGGACGATGCGTCCGATCTGTTCTTTTACCAGTGCGATCCGAACGGTGCCGCGATCCGCGTTGTAGATGAGCATGGAATCATCAGGTGGGAGGCCGGCTATCGAGCGTCCGGGGCATGCATCCCGGCCATCGAGCATTTAGATTTCGTTCAACCGTTACGACTTCAAGGCCAATACTTCGACGATGAAACGGGACTGCACTACAATCGCTACCGCTATTTCGATCCCGACGTGGGGCTGTATGTCTCTCCGGATCCGCTTGGTTTGCGGGCAGGGGAGAACCTGTACGGGCTTGCACCCAACATCTTTGCCTGGATTGACCCGCTCGGGCTCGAAGACCGCTTTCCCTGTTGGATGCCTACGCGCTCGCTGTATCAGCGCCAACATATCATCCCGTTTTCTCTGCGCAATCACCCGATATTCGTCAGATCGGGGGTCGACATCAATGCTCCTGCGAACATGATGTACCTGCCGATGTTCTCGTGGGTCGAGAACAACCCGTTGATCGGGCTACATCGCGGATGGACGACCGAGCACAAGGAATACAACGAAATGGTCGGTATCTACCTGGACGACCTTGACGACCTGGCTCGTCAAGGAGGTTGGGATCGGCAGACAATACGCCAGGAAATATACGGACTCCAATCTGAACTGCGACGAGGCAGTCGCGATGGTCGATTTACCTGCGCAAGCTGAGGCAAGCGATGAACATCTATTCAATCAGAACGACAGTCCAACACGAAAATGCGATCGTCGATTTTCAGGGCGATACCGACGCGATTTCCGATCTTCTGATCTACGGACGCGGTGATCTGCATCGCATGACCGTTCCGTTGCGCGCCACGGCCCAGGCAGGCTATACGGCTGGAAATATCGCCTCGACAGACTACATTGCGGCTTCGATTCGCGTGCCGGTCTTTTCGACACGCTTTCAGGAGTTGCTTGGTGAGAGCCTGTCAGACGAAATTGAATTCATTCCGTGCCTGGTCGAGTGTGACGGACAGACATTCCGGTTTTTTGCCGGAAAGATCGAGAAGACGCTTCCGGTAGTGGATACCGAAAGATCTATGTATCGAAAGTTGGCATCGGGAACATCCATGCTCCTGCGGGCCGTCTATCGGACATCGTTCGAATCACGCTTCCTGATCTGTCGGGACGCAAGCAGCCGCGGCAGATTCGTAGTTTCAAGCGACTTCAAGCGCCTGTGCGATCAAAACGGGATGAATATCGAGTTCGGCGTGCCGGTCTAACCAGGGAGCGGGCACGCTGGCATCTGATGTCGGTATGATTCCATTTTATAACTTGACATAACGTGAATTATCGATAATTTCTGTGTAGTAGCTTTCTAGAAATGTCGTGTTCTAGCCATTTAGAAATGTCGCGTTTGGACCTCGGTAAGCTTGCCGGCT